>NZ_JBBMXE010000010.1:0-311257 GCF_037996745.1 Xenorhabdus siamensis | reverse complement strand
CTGCCACAAAGGCTTCCAGCACCCGTTGATAGCTCTCTGTCAGCCTGACGATGGTAGCCTCATCAAACAGGCTGACTGCATAGTTCAGGTAAGCGGTAATGCTGGTTTGCCCGTCGGACATAAACAGGCTCAGATCAAACTTGGCGGGGCTGTACAGAGAATCGTCCAGTGTTACCGGCCTGAATGGCAGGCGGCTGTCTGACGAATTTTCTCCGGAACCCTGCAAACTAAACATGATCTGAAAAATCGGGTGGCGGGCGGTATCACGTTCAATATTCAGGGCATCAAGGAGCTGTTCAAACGGCATATCCTGATGGGCTTTGGCTTCGGCAACCTGCTGATGGGTCTGCGCAATCAGGGCTGCCACGCTGACAGTGTGTTGCAGTTGTGCCCTTAAGACCAGTGAATTAACGAACATGCCAATCAAGGGCTGAGTCTGGGCATGATGACGGTTATCGGTGGGGGTCCCCAGTACAATATCGTTTTGCCCGGTTAATTTTGCCAGCGTGACATAAAAGGCACTGAGCAGCACGGTATACAGGGTTGTTTCCTGCATTTTGGCCAGACTTCTTAACCGGTCAGAAAGCCGGGGGTCCAGCGCAAAAGTGAAATCCCGTCCCTGATAATTCACCTGAGCCGGTCTGGGGTAATCAGTTGGCAAGGCCAGTGCTTCATAGTTGGCTAAAGCCTGCCGCCAGTAAGCTAGCTGGCGTTCACGTATGTCACCCTGTAAATAGTCGCGTTGCCATGCGGCATAATCTCCATAGGTGATATCCAGCCCAGGAAGCTGGCTGTCCCGTTTTTCCCGCAAGGAGTGGTAAATTTCCGCCAGTTCATGCAGAAAGATATCCATTGACCAGCCATCAATGGCAATATGGTGCCATAACAGTAATAAATAGTGGCTGTCAGAAACCGGATAGTGACACAGGCGCAGACTGGGTTCCGTGGTTAAATCAAATGGCGTGGCAATCTCAGCGCGAACGGTGTGCAGAAGCGCATTAAAATCTTCACAGGGCTGGGATCTGATAACCAGATTTTCATGCAAGATTTGCTGATAAATCTGGCCGGTATCATCATTGTGGTACACCATTTTCATCACTGAATGGCGTTCAGCCAGCCGGTTAATGGCGGTTTCTAATAATGGCAGACAGGCATCATTATCCAGTTGAACCAGGTAAGGAATATGATAGACATCAGAGCCTTGTTCAAACTGTTCGATAAACAGCATCCGCTCCTGGGCAAACGATAACGGGTAGCGCTCCCGTTGCAGGCGGGGGATAACCGTATAGGTCTGTTGTTCCATCCGGGTTGTCAGGCCAGCGATGGTTTTCAGCTCAAACAATTGTGCCAGCGAGACCTCGGTTGCCAAAACCCGGCGAATGGCCGCGGTCAGCTTAACCGCTGTCAGGGAGTTACCGCCGATACGGAAGAAGTTATCTTCTATGCCAACCCGTTCCAGCCCCAATACCTCTTGCCAAATGGCACAGAGTTGGGTTTCCAGCGCATTGCGGGGCGCCACATAACTGTCTCTATTTACCCAGACAGGCTCTGGTAAAGCCCGGCGGTCCAGTTTGCCGTTCAGCGTCAGTGGCACAGACTCAAGACGGGTAAAACTGGCCGGCACCATATATTCCGGCAGACGGGCTGACAGATGCCCGATCAGGCTGTCATCCGATACCCCCTCCTCCGTCACCAGATAGGCCACCAGCACACGCTCCCCTTCGTGTTCCCGATCGATCACCACCGCCTGTTTCACCTGTGGATGGGTCGCCAGTGCACTTTCAATTTCCCCTAATTCAATGCGGTAACCCCGGATTTTGACCTGAAAATCATTGCGGCCCAGATAATCCAGATTGCCATCCGGCCGCCAGCGCACCAAATCGCCGGTTTTATACAGCCGGGTATAACCGTATTCTTTGTCTTTATCCGTAGCAAACGGATTTGCCACAAACCGCCCGGCGGTCAGTTCAGGCCGGTTTAAATACCCCCGCGCCAGTCCGGCTCCGCCGATGTATAACTCTCCCGGTGCACCGATAGGTACAGGCTGACCGGCATCATTCAACACATAGGCATACATATCATCTAATGGCCGGCCAATATTGGATGCTGTTATCGCGTCGTCCTGAGTTAATTTCCGGTAGGTGACATGTACGGTTGTTTCAGTGATCCCATACATATTAATCAGGGCCGGAGAGTGATCGCCGTAACGGTTCCACCAGGGTTTTAATTGAACCGGGTTCAGTTTATCTCCGCCGAAAATCACATAGCGAAGATGGGGAAATTCAGCATCCCTGTTCAATGATGCTTCAATAAAGGCATAAAATGCCCCCGGCGTCTGATTTAACACGGTAACTTTCTGATCAGAACAGAGGCGGCTGAATCTGCCGAAATCCTTCGTGTACTCTGTTGTTGGAATAATCAGACGCCCGCCATACAGCAATGCGCCCCATAATTCCCAGACACTGAAATCAAAGGTGTAAGCATGGTAAAGCACCCAGGTATCCTTTTGGTCAAACTGATATTCTCCCTGAGTGGCCGCAAATAAACGCACCACATTATGATGTGTCTGCAACACGCCTTTCGGTTGCCCGGTCGTGCCCGACGTATAGATGACGTAAGCCAGATCCGTCGCTGTATTCACAGGAGCCGGATTTTCTGCCGGCTGGTTTTCTGTCACGGCCTGATCATCCGCTGCTATCAACGCCGGCGGTTCAGCCCGTGTCTGGGTATATTCCCCCAGTGTTGCCAGATAGTGTGTTTGGGTCACAACACAAGGTGATGCCGTATCTTGCAAAATAAACCGGATACGCTCAGGCGGATATTGCGGAGATATCGGGACATAAGCCCCGCCGGCTTTCAGCACTGCCAGTATACTGATGACCATTTCCAGACTGCGATCCAGATACAGAGCCACCAGCGTATCTGCCGGCATCGGGGTATGGCGCTGCTGCTGATACTGTGCCCGGATCACAGCCGCTAACTGATTGGCCCGTTCATTAAGCTGACGGTAAGTCAGTGTTTCCCCTTCAAACACCAGCGCCACGCTGTCCGGTCTGGCTGCCACTTGAGATTCAAATTGCTGCTGGAGAGTATGGTCTGGCGGATACGGTATATTGGGCTGGTTCCAGGTATGCAGTAATATCTGGCGTTCTTGCTCCAATAAAATAGGTAACTCACTGACTAACAATGCAGGATTGTTAATCAAGGCAACGAATAGATTTTGTAATCGCTCAAGTATTCTGTTGATATCCAGTTCACTAAAATATTCCTGTCGGTAATCTATCGTTATTTTTAGTTCCTGATCGTATCCATAATCTTTCAATCGAAAGACGATAGGGTAAATATTAAACACACCATCTACATGATAATACTGATTTTCAGTAAGTTCAGTGGCTGACTCAGAAAAACGCTCATAAAAAATAGATATATTAGGCAAAGAAAGCCTGTGTTGACTAGCTATTCGGATGAGATGAGATTGAGGGAATCTACAGTGATAGTAACTACTTTTCAGCTCGGATTCTATCAACCTAATCTGTTCAATCACACTTGCTGTATTAGAAATTCGACAATGCACTGGATATATATTTGCGCTCATGCCAACAACGTATTTTTCTAATTTTTTCTTTCTTCCATGTGTGATCGTGTTAAAAGTCAACTCTTGTTGCCCGGTAAGTTCAGACATCATCATAACAACCAGGCCTGAAAAAATAGGATGCAGATTGGTTTGATGTTTTTTACAAAATAACCGCAAATCCTCTTTAATTGAAAGAGGTAATATTAACGTATCATAACTACTTCCTGTATTTGAATAACAAGGCGTTAATCGATATATTTCTTTTTCTTTTAGAAAGTTAAGCCAATAATTTTTATCTTTTTCATAGTGAGTTTTATTTAGATATTCTCTTGCGTTGGCTATTATAGTCAAATATTGCGGAATGTCCGATAACCATGCTATTGATGTTCCATTCTGAAGACATTTGTATAATTTATGGACATACTCATGAAGCCGGTAAAAACCGACACCATCGATCATAATATGGTGGATTTTAGTGAAAAAGTAATACTTTTCATCAGCCAGACGGATCAGGAAAACCTGATAAGGTATTTCCTTTAAATAATCTATCGGAATTTCAATTTGTTGCCGCATCCAAAGTTTTGCTTCTTTTTCAGGTTCAGACTTCATTGCAACATCATGAAATATAATTGATTCTGGCGTACTTTGTTCTTCAATGTATTGTATCGCTTCATTATCTGCATTAACCGATATACGCAAGCGCAACATATCAATATGTTGATGTAATACGTTCCACACCTTTTGTAAGAGGGCTATATCAATCTCTTTTTCTATAAAAGTATACCAACCGAGATTGTGTATTGGACTATTTTCATAAAGTGCCTGTTCGTAAAATACATCCTCCTGCGAAGGATGAAGGCTATGTACATTCGAATTCAACGCACTTTCAGGTATTCTCATAATAAATTATACGAATGCATTCCGTTCGCAAGTCACTTGCACTCTATGACACAAACGAGTAGATTGCAGCTCTATACCCAACCTAAATCAATTCATGCTTTGGTATTCATGTAATCCACTATTCGAAATCTAACGCTTTTTCACCTGTTCCGGTTTATATTATTACTTAATCTGGTAAGTCTCGTTATTATCTATCGTTGCATCACTACAAAGATTCTCGCAATCTTTCAGCATTCTCCTTTATACAAAAATAGTTGATATTTACCAGTATTAATGGTTAATACTCTCCATTACTGATATGAGTTACTTTATATTTGCAGTTATTTATCTGTATAATTTTGATTGTCATTTAGATTCAAGTCCACATTATTTTTTATTTAATTAGGGTATTTTTTTAATTATTACGGGGAGAGAAATAAAACAAATTATATAGTTCATAAATTACATACTGACATTTGATTTATTATTCAGAAGGTATAACAGACAGGTGAATACTGAGAGAAGGTATAATTTTCAATTAAGGCATAACTAGGATATCTATTTTAAATAGGGGAATATTTAGTGAATATTTATTATTCTTGAGGTAGGAATGAATTGATTTTGGAGAAAAAACTTATACTCCATGGTTTTCAAGGCACGTCATAACGGCAAGGGAGCGAATCCCCGGAAGTGATGGATTACGAAGGTACAATGCTGAATTGGTAATTCAGTTCCAGTAACACAGCATTGTCAATCAGTTCAAAAATTGAATATAGCTCTGACATACCCGCCTCTTTATGATCAGTTATATTAATGTATTTATCATCTTCTAGGCTGCAAAATTATTAATGTAATCTTAGAACTATTTAGTTCATACAACATGTTTAAAATAGTAGTCAACTATCCTAAATTAATTATATTTAATAAAAATAATAACCAAATATAAAAACATCAATTAAATTAATTATATATTAATATGAGTCATTAATTTTTCAATCCCACCTGTCAATTCAACAACCATGTTAATTAATTAGGATTAACTTGTTGGCTTTCGTTAAGATAACTAAAAAAAGCCAACAAAAAAATACAAAATATTTACCAAAATTCCAGGTAGATTCTACAAATCTAAATATACTTTAGTTAACTATTTAGTTTTTTATAAAACCTATATTAAGGAGATATGCTATGTATTCTGTAAATGCCGCTGATAAATTCGCATCGTTAGTTCTATATGCAGCAAGTATGTATGAACAATATCCAAATGACCCGAAACCTCCCCCAGATCCACGCATAGAAAGAGATGGATGGAAATTGACAGGTTATATTTTGGGTAACAACTTTCATCTTGAAAAAAATGCCAAAACAAATAAAAATGAATTAATGATTTCCGTGACTAAAGTTATTAATGGATATATTGCTGAGAGAATAACTAACCCCGGAGAATATTTTATTGCTCTCCGAGGAACCAAAACCCTGACAGAAGCTATAGAAGAAATACATATAAATTATATATATCCTTGGTCTGATGTTAATGAGTTATAACTACCATGCTCGGTCGCTGTCTATGCATGGAATAATAACCCTTGTTGCAGCGGTAGTAACGGTAATACGGCAGATAATGGGCCATAACGCTCGGTCAACTGAGTGATATCATTCTCTTCAATATCTGGTAACCCAGTTTCTGCGGCGACTAAAGTTGCCATAGCCCGTAAGGGCTACTGTCTGGAGACTGGATTAAGCAATCAGCCGCCCATACCATACCGCCATGTATGTTGTTGATTGTTTATCAGTACATAAAAAGTGGCTTCGTCATCATCAAAAGGATTATTTTGTTCCAAATTCATTTTATTATTCTCATCAATTCTTAGATTTCAATAATCGGTTTGTCATATCATTTTTTTGCCAGCAACCAACTCAGGCCATCAATTAACCCACCGCGCCAGCACAATACATCATGCCCCCCATTAAACACACGATAATTCACGTTATGCCCAGCCCCTTGCAACGCAGCATGCATTTGATCATTGACAAAATGGATATCGGCTTCACGGGAACCCGCTTCCTGAAATATTTTTAATGACGAAGGAATAACTTTTTGCCCAAGAACCTGTTGTGTCAGCCAACCGGATTTATGCTCAGAAGATGGCATAAACTGTCGAACAATTTTGCTATCAGGCCACCAGAAAGAACCTGATTGTGTGAGAACACAGCCAAAACGTTGTGGCCAATGGAGTGCGGCATACAATGCCGCCAGCCCACCGTAACTCTACCCTGCTATCACTGTTTGTTCAGGATCATCGCTAAAAGCTGCATACTGTGCGACAAGCGGTAACAATTCATCCTGAATTGCTTGCCAAAAATCGGGGTTGCAGGGAAGTTCCCGCTCCCTATGTGGCATATCAATGACATCAATCAACAACCAAACCGCCTCTGGTATCTGCCGTTTTTCAGTCGCTATATCAATCACCGGAAAAACCGGTACTCTCTCCACCCAAGTCAATCCATCCAACAGAATGATGAGAGGGCGAGGGTAAGTACTTTCTTCTCCTGTGGAATAAAGCCAAACACGCCTTTGATTGTTAAGCCGCTCACTGTGCCAGTGCAAAAGCAAAGGCTCTCGTTTATCTGGCTGCGCAGCATGATTTGGGCTGGTTCCATCAATTAATGACCATGCAACCTGTTCAGGAGAATGGGGCATATGAATTGCCGATAAAAGCAAACCAAGCCCATTACGATGATATCCCTGTAAATTTAAAGGATCTGAAATGGATAATAGAAAGAGTGAAATCCACCATTCACGTTGCTGTTGATTACGCTGTTTGGTTTCGTCGGAAAAGTTGGGGGGCAAATGTGCGTCAGTAACAGGTATAAATCGATAACTTCCTCTCCAGCTATCTTCAAGGTTCACTGACCAATACCAGATATCCGTTTCAGGTAATCGTTGTAGGCTCTGTGGTTGCGGACGGTGATGATCAGTGATGCCATTGATATCAATATAGACTTGGCGAAAAGGTGAGTTTTGTTCGTTCCCATTAGGATCTCGCCAGTCATATTACCTTGCAGGATATTGATAACCGTAGAAACCACCATGAAAGCAACCATCATCAACAATACCTTTGGACATTTCGCTGACCGTACAAGGGGCTGCCAAAAGCAGCCACTTATTTTTAAGTAATACCTACAGCGTGATACCCTCCAATTAATACCAGCGAAAAATCCGCATTCCTAATATAAAGGCGATAATTCCAATCACAACTAACGCAATTGAAGCGGGCACAACTTGTAATAAATCCCCACCTTCAATAAATACCTTGCGCATATTATCTGCCAGAATGGTTAACGGCAGGTATTCAACGATACTCACCATCCATTGTGGAAAATGTTTGTAACTGAAAAAGATCCCTGATACCAGAACCTGTATCAGAATCGAAACTTCCAGCAATCCATTCGCTGTCTGGGCTTTGCGGGCGCGGGATGCTACCAAAACCGCCACACCAGAGAAACAGATATTCCCCGTGAACAACAAAAGCAAAAAGGCGTAAAACGATCCCTGTATTTCTATGTCGAAGTAAATTTCAGCAAACAGATAAATGATCAATATTTCAGCGAAGTTGATGATCAGACAGGCCAGAATATGTGCCATCAAAAATGTGGATTTACGCATCGGTGTGATGCACATCTGACGTGTTACCCGTGCAATGCGTTTCTCTGCCAGTGCCCAACCGACCGCGATCAAACAGGTTTCCATAATTGCCATCGCCAATAATCCCGGCACTAAGAAATCCAGATAACGTAACCCCGGTGTTTCCAGTATGAAAAGATTTTCGTCTGCCTGTTTTCCCTCCTGTTGATTGAGCAGGTAGTAAGTCAATAGTGCATTACTGTCCTGTGGATCAAGGTAGTGAACCCGCTTGCCTTCTGCATTCTGTTCAATAAACATCTGGATATCACCACGTTTCAACCCCAGAACCACAGCATCGTGATCAGGATAAAATTTAATGCGATATTTCACCTTCACTAATTTATCACGTTTGATTCCATCCTGATTGATAATGCCGGAGATCATGTGCTCATGTGCTGCAAGCTGCTCTCCCCATTGTTTAATCTTCTGCTGTTCCGCAATTTCTGTAGGCAGGACGATACCGATATCCCTTTCCGGGATATCCTGAGATGAGAATGAAACGCCTAATAACCAAACCAACAACAACGGAAAACCAAATGACCAGAACAGTATTTCCGGTTCACGGAGATATTGCCGGAATTGAGTTTTCATCAGATTGATCAGTGCACTATTCATGGAATCTTCTCCCTGCCAGAATCATGAACAAATCATCCAATGTTTTTTTCCTGACCATAAATTCATTGATATCTACATTGACTTTTTTAGCAAACTCAAAAAGATAGGCTACAAAACTGGCAGAATCGTTAATCATCATACGAACCTTGTGTTTTTTCTCATCGTACTCATAACTCAGTACCTGGCAGTGTTGACTCAGTTCCTGCAAACGTTCAGGAAATTGGGTGCTCAGTTCAATCAGGTCGCCGTTACAGTGTTTTTTCAACAATTCATCCATACTTCCCTGGGCAATGATTTCCCCTTTGTTCATGATACAAATACGGTCACATAAGTATTCAGCCTCTTCCATGTAATGGGTTGTCAGAAGCATTGTTGATTGTCTTTCCCGGTTAAGTTTGCGCAGAATATCCCAGGTATCATGGCGGAAACGCGGATCAAGCCCGGTTGTAGGTTCATCCAGTATCAGGATTTCCGGCTCATTCATAATGGCAACCCCCAGTGCCAGTCGCTGACGCTGTCCCCCCGATAACCCCTCCACATAGGTTTTGTGTTTTTCCGTCAGCTCAACCAACTCCATAACATCTTGTACCCGTTTACGTGAACAGCCATAGAAACTACCAAACAGGGTCAGAACTTCTTCCACTTTCAATTTATTGATAAACAATGTTTCCTGTAAGACACCACTGAGACGCTGACGCAGGTAATGTGCGTCATGCTGCCATGTTTTTCCCAATATCCGTACAGAGCCTGAGTCCGGTTTTTTCAGGCCTTCTAGTATCTCAACCAGTGTCGTTTTTCCCGCACCATTCGGGCCAAGCAGGCCAATAAACTCCCCACGATACACATCCAGAGAAATACCTTTCAATGCCTGATAATCTTTGAAGTGTTTCTTGACTTGGTTAAACTCAATCACTTTCTCTTCTTGATTCTGAATACCCATTCTCTGTATCTCATATGGTGATAAATTGGGAAAGGGAGGATAGTTTCGCTTTCAGTAACCCGGTAAAACGTGTGATCCCATCTTGATTGAAACAGCAGCAATTGATTTGCATGATTGGTTTCCCATCTTCAGAGAGTGTGACGTAAATATTGATGGAGTCATTTTCCCATCCGGTGGATATTGGTTGACTGGATAAGGTTTGTTGTTCCCGGTGTTCACTTTTCCAATAACCACTCAGATGCAATCCACCCGGTTTGTTATCAGCTACCGTAGATTTAAATGCATCCTGCAATATATTGATGTTAATCGTTGGTTGCGAAATTTCCACACTGTGTTTGTTTTGGCGAATAATAGACTGCGGCGGTCTCGGCTCCATAAACAGAAAATCAGCCAAAAAGCTTGGGTAAAGTTGAGCACGCCGGAATATTTTGCTATAGAGCCAGCTACCTGTTCGAATTGCCAGAGAATACAGCCAGGGACTGTTGTGCCAACGCTGCCTAGCCATAACACCAACAGGCAGACTCCACGGGCATTCCATATGATCATAAGCACACAAAATATTTTCCCTGACTTGTTCCAGCAAGGCGACGGTTGCCGCCCCAGTTCTGCTGCTTTAGCTGTGATCCTGTCCATGTTGATAGGCACTGGCATGACACGCAACATGGGTGCCATTAGCGTCTCACTTCCGGGCTGTTCCCGCCCTTCCAGCACCGAATTGAGTGAGAAACGTGACTGCCCTGTCATTTCATGAACAACCTCAGCAACTAATGTCAGAAAGACCATCTGCAACGTTGCCTTGTACTGTTTCGCCAGAACATTCAACAATGCGTAGCTATCATCGGGAAACGGCAGATAGAACTCATGGTCGATAAAGTGCACTTGATTGAGGTCACTGGCGGGAAAACGCGCATAGGAATATCCCATCAAATGACGCCGCCAGAAAGCCAGATCCTGCTGCCCCTGACGCTGATGGATCTCCCGCTCATAGCGTACCCATTCATCAATCTGCATTTGATTTGCCATGCTTTTATCTATACGTAACGGATTTTTCTTCCCCTGACATCCTTGTGCATAAAACCGCCATAGTTGTTGTTCAAACAGGTGCATAGCGCCGCCATCTGCCACAATGTGAGGAAAACATAAAAACAGCAGATGCTTTGATTCCTCCAGCCGGAAAAGCTGCGCCCGTAGATGAGGTGGTGATTTCAGGTCAAATGGTGTATTCAGGAACTGCCGGGCATTTTTGATAATGAACTGCTCCTGCTCATCGGCATCATACCCTGACAGATCCTGTAGGGGTAAGTCGAACTCCCGGACATGGCAAGTCCGTTGCATCGGCACATAGTCCAGGATTTCCGTACGCAGGGAGATATGCGACTGAATCAGGTTATTGATGGCTTGCTCCAGCAAGTTTGTCCGCAAGTCCCCTTCAATCAAAATACCTACCTGATTGTTGGCTGTATCCCCAAGTGCAGTGGATACAAACCAGAAACAGAGCTGAGCATACCCCAGCGGGAACCAATTTCCCTTCCCTTTATTCTTTCCTGAATGATGCACAGTCAGCACTGTCTCGCGCTTCTGAGTATGGGCGGTCATTTCCTTCCCCCTTGGTTATCTGTCAGATTTTCCGTTTTCTGCCTGCTGCGCAGATTGACCTGTTCAGCTAATTGCTCAATGGTGGAGTGTTCATAAATAAAACCTACGGGAAACGTTACTTGCAGCCGTTGTTTAATTTTTGCGATGATCTGCACCGCCATGAGCGAGTGACCATTGAGTTCAAAGAAATCATCAAATACACCCAATGGGCCAATCCCCATTTTTTCCTGCCAGATATCAGCAATAATCTCTTCTGTTTGATTACGGGGCGGTTGATAATCGACACTCAATACCGGGCGGGGATACAATTTCTGTTCATCTGTTTTCTGGGTAGCGCTCTTCTGTGTAGAAGATTTCTGTGTGGAAGCTGCGTCACTTTGCCATGAGCTTGTCTTCACCACATTTGGCTCTTGCCCTGCCGCAGTATTCTCTTCTGATCCGTGGTCAAGGTCCGGCAGCGGTAAGCCACGGGTAGAAATGGCATAAACACTGTCACCATGTGCCAATAGTGACTCCAATAATTGGCAACCTTCTTCCGGCAGGATACCGTGTTTAATACTTTCCTGTTCCTCATCATCCTGATACCACTGGCGCAAGCTATCCACCGCCATTCCAACTTCACGCCATGAATCCCAACCAATGGCAAGATAACGGGTACAGTTTTTATTGATTGCGTTTTTGTTAATTGAATAGTGTTGATGACGTGACAAGGCATAAGCATCTTCAAAGGCATTTGCTGCACAATAAGCAACTTGCCCCATTGATCCTACAGTAGATGCCAGCGATGAGCACAGAACGAAGAAATCCAGCGGTTGACGTTTAAACCAGTTATCCAATACTTGTGTTCCCACCACTTTTGATTGGAAAACCCGAAGCGAGTCTTCGAGACTGCGGTTTTGAATCAGTCCGCCGTCCGCAATACCAGCACAGTGGAAAACGCCGTGGATCTGCCCATGCTGGAGTACAACATCTGTTAGTGCTTTACCGACTCTGGCCGCATCCGCTAAATCGGCTGCAATGACAGAAACAGAAGCCCCCATCTGTTGTAACTGTTGCAATAAACGGATATGACGTGACCGTTTGTTGTCGGCATCATGATTCTCCAGCCAATCTGACCACTCATTTTGGGGTGGCAATTCACTGCGGCTAATGAAAATTAAATGAGGCTGATAACGGCTCGCCAGATGAGTGGCTATCGTGGCACCAATACCACCAAATCCCCCAGTGATCAGGTAATTGCCTCCCTGGCTGAATAATGGCAGCGATGCAACCGGCAGTGTGACGGTTTCAAGCAACGGGACATAACGATGTCTGCCACGGAGTGCCACGATATTGTCTTGTTCGTTCTGTTGCGCTGTATTCTGCCCTTCCGGTTGTCTAAGGATCTCCGCCAGTAATGTTGACATTATCGCGTTGGACTGAATCGGATTGAGTAAAGGCAGTGACCATCGGGTAGCGGGCAGTGCAATGTCAATACTCTTACACTGTACCTGCTCAAATTCTTTTGGGATCACACGACAAGGGCCAATGAGCAACGCTTTGGCAGGATCATTACAATCATGTTCGGTAATAACATGCAGTCGGTTAGAGAGAATGTTTATTCTTAATGGGCTGGTTTTTAAGACATCTGTTTTTAAGACATCAGCTTGCAGTCCCTCCTTTGTTTCCATTCCATCGGTTGAGAAGTGATCCGATAAAACGCTATCCACGGCAAATTGCCGCGCAATATGCAGTAAGGATTCATAATTTGTGAAAGCGGTTTTCAATGCAATGGAGGGCGAACGAGTTATCGACCAGGCATGAATAATGTTATTCACCCGCACTTTCTGCTGTTTAAGCAAATCTGCCAGAGCCTGATAGTCTTCACTGTGCTGCGGATTAATCGTTACCTGACGGGAAGTGGTATCGGTATGGAAATGCTTGCCCTGTCTCACCCGCCAGACTTCACCCCCCAATTGTGTCAGTGCCGTCGTTAACCGCTTTCCTATTCCGGCCTGATCCATAAAAATCAGGAAAACCTGACCGTTCAAACTGACATGATCCAGCACTGGTACGGTCATCTGTTTCCAGCGAACCTGATGGCTCCATTGTTCTAGTGGTAGTCGTCCATTATCCGGTACAGATTGGCCGGAATGAAGATGGTTGCGATATGCATCATCATCAACCAATGTATCCAGGCTGTAACGCTGATGCTGGAATACGTATCCGGGCAGAGGAAGGCGATGCCGTTTCTGTTGCCGATAAAATGCAGCCCAATCTACAGATATCCCCTGCTGCCACAACTGCCCCAATATATTCAACAAATACTGCCGATCTTGAATATTTTGTTTGATCCCACGTGTACTGCTGAGCACTCGTTGATATGCCGATATCCCCGTGCTCTGTATTTTTGCCAGTCCGGCCAAAGTGCTGCCCGGTCCGACTTCTAATAAGACTGGTGTTTTTGGCGATGAGGTTTTTTGAGACTGACCTTTCGCAGATGCCATTTGTTGGGACAACAAGCACGCAATACCTTGACTGAATGAGACTGGCTCACGTAACTGACGAGCCCAATAATCAGGAGATGTTGCTTGTTCAGCCGTGATCCACGTTCCTGTTACACAAGAGATAAATGGCAATTTGGGCGCTGATAATGATACACCATCAAATGCCTGCCTGAACGGCTCCAGACAGCCATCCATCATGGTACTGTGGAAAGCATGGGATGTATGCAACGCCTTTACTTCGATGCTATTTTCAGTTTCTTCCGCAAGACGGCCTTCCAGCGCTAATATAGCGTCAGTTTCACCGGATACGACACAAAGCTCAGGGGCATTATAAGCAGACAGTGTTACGCCTTCACCGAGATAGCCCTGTAATGTTTTTGCATCAAGCCCCACCGCTAACATTTTACCGGCGGGCATCTGATTCATTAATCCTGCCCGCCTGACCACAATCTTCAATGCATCCTCTAAGGTAAATACGCCAGCAAGGCAAGCTGCTACATATTCGCCTATACTGTGACCAATACAAGCTGTCGGGCGGATCCCCCATTCCATCAGTAACTGGCTCAACGCATATTCAACAACGAACAGAGCGGGTTGGGTATAGCGCGTTTGGTACAGGGCCGATGCTTCATCATGCTCAGCGGAGTCGAAGATCAGCGTACGGATATCTCGTCCCAGTAAGGGAAGCAGGATCACCGCGCATTTATCAACAGTGGTTTTAAATTGCGGCTCCTGCTCATAGTATCCTTTCATCATGCCGGAATACTGGGCCCCCTGCCCGCTGAACATAAAGACAACTGATGAAGAAACTGTACGTACTGTATTTTCCTGTACCGCATTTTCCTGTGTTGTCTGGGATAAATAATTGTCCAGCGCCGCAATAGCGCTTTTGTGATCATGGCATACCAGACTATGTCGGTAATCCATTTCGTGACGGCCGATATGCAGGGTGTACGCGATATCAGCCAATGGCAATTGAGACGATTTTTCCAACCACTGACGAAATTTCAGCATATTTGCCCGTAATGCTGCCGGCGTTTTGGCTGAGAAACAGAGTAGCTGCTGCGAATGAGCGGGGCCTGATGGGGGAACACAGGGCGCTTCCTGTAAGATCATGTGGGCATTGGTTCCTCCGATACCAAAGGAGCTGACCCCTGCGCGACGAACGCTCCGGCTCTGCCATTCCTCTCCTTTTATCGGGATATAAAATCTTGAGCCAGTCAGATTAATTTCCGGGTTCAAGCGGGTAAAGTTGACCGCGGGTGGCAGATAACGGTGTGTCAGCATCTGTGCAACTTTCATGACTCCCGTTACACCCGCAGCGGAATCTACATGCCCCAGATTGGCTTTTACCGAAGCAACTGCACAACGTATCCGATCGGTTAACAGCTCGCCAGACAATTGCGCCTGAACTAATTGTTCCTCCTGAGCTAGTTGTTCATGAGATAGCTGTTCCTGAGATAATAATGCCTGAACCCTGACAGCCTGCTGATCATAAGCATTAAGCAGCGCTTTCATCTCCATAGGATCACCAAGATGAGTGGCTGTGCCATGGGCTTCTATATAACTGATACTCTCTGCCGGAACATCTGCCGCCAATAATGCGCGCCGAAGTACCGCAGTCTGGCCTGCTACTGAAGGTGCGGTAAAACCAATTTTCTCCGCCCCATCGTTATTTACCGCAGAACCTTTGATAATCGCGTAAATATGATCGCCGCTGTCCAATGCATCCTGTAACCGTTTAAGCACCAGAACACCGACACCATCACCACCCAATGTACCGGATGCCTCAGCATCGAAAGTACGACAATGCCCATCATGGGATAGAATACCACTACCCTCAAAGTGATAGCCGCTGTGGGATGGAAAACCGATATGAACACCGCCACCTAACGCAATGTCACACTCTCCTGCCAGCAAAGACTGACAAGCATAGTGTAAGGCCACCATTGAACTTGAACAGGCAGAGCCGATGGTAAAACTCGGCCCCCGCAAGTTGAGCTTATAAGATACCCGGGTCGAAAGCAGGTCGTTATTATTACCAAATAACAACATGTCCGACAAAAAGCGCCGTATTACCGTGGGGTAATTCAACAAATAGTGCAGTAAATAGCTACTGCCGGAACTGCTGGCATATACACCAATTACTCCGTGGAATTTCTCCGGTGTATAGCCGGCATTTTCCAAAGCCAGCCATGAGGTTTCCAGAAACAGACGCTGCTGTGGATCAATAGCCTGCGCTTCCCGTGGCGAATAACCAAAAAATTCCGCATCAAAATCTTCCGGATGGTCTAATACGGAAGCATTACGAATAAAGTCGGCTCGCGAACGAGCCTCCATTGATATTCCTTCTGCATCCAGTTCAGCATCACTCAGTGGCCTGATGGATTCAACACCGGCCGCAATATTCTGCCAGAATTGTTCAATATCATTAGCACCGGGAAATTGCCCGGCCATACCAATAATGGCAATTTCAAAACCATGCAACATTGATTCCATTGATTGTGTCATCTGAGATTGATCCACCTGAACTTTATTAACATTGGTGTTATTCATAATCCGCTATTCCTCTTCCCGTTTGCCCGCTATTCCTTTGCCTGTTACTGCTTCTGCTGCATTTTTTTCTGCATTTCAGCCAGACGTTGACGACCATCAGCGATATTGCTCTGACTCATCTCGTTATTTTTCTGTCCTATGTTCATGGCTGATGACGATACGTTGTGATCATCCTGTTCACGCCCGCCGTTGATAAACTGAGCAAGCTGATGAATAGTGGCGTAATTCAGCAAATCAATGATGGACAGGCGGTTATAACCCAACGCATGCAGTTTCAGATGGACACGAGCCAAGAGCAGTGAATCGCCCCCCAGATCGAAAAAGTTTTCATCACAATCAGGGAATTCCATATCCAGAACGTCAGCCCAGACTTGCTGAATGGCCTGTACAGTCGGATCGGATGATAATTCCCATTGTGCGCTTTCTTCTTCCACAGCCTCCGTTGCAACAGCGTCTGCTTCTGTAGTCATGGCATCTGTGGGGGCAATAGTTGTAGTAGAATGAGTTGTAGTAGAAATAATCGTAGTTGTCGCAGTAAACGGAGCTCCGCCATTATTCAAGACATCATGGTGCGGTAGCCGCGCAATATCGATCTTGCCGTTGGCATTCAATGGCAGAGAAGACAGAGCCCTGAAATAGGCTGGGATCATGTAGCGTGGTAATCTTTCCGCCAGATAACTGCGCAATTCCATCGTATTCAGTGTTTGTCCGGCACTCAGAACAACATAAGCTGCGATCCGTTTGCCCCGGTTTTCCTCAATTACACGAACAACAGCACGTTCAACATCAGGATGTTTACACAACACGGCTTCAATTTCCCCGGTCTCCACCCGATAGCCTCTGATTTTGTTCTGGTTATCAATGCGTCCCAGATATTCAATATCACCATTAGGAAGATAACGCCCACGGTCTCCGGTTTTATATAACCGGGCGGAAAGGGATTTATCGAATGGATTTTCAATAAACAGGTCTTGATAAAGGCTCTCCTGATTCAGATATGTCATTGCCAGACCATCACCGCCAACGTACAACTCACCCGCAGTGCCGATAGGGACGGGTTGATGGAAAGTATCAAGAATATAGACCAGATTACCTTCATTCGGTTTGCCGATTGGTACACTGTTACCTTCTGTACCACGGTAACAATGGCTGGTGGTGAAAGTCGTATTTTCTGTCGGGCCGTAGCCATTGATCAGAAGCAGTTCAGGGTAGCGCTCCTTAATGCGAGCTGCATGCCATGATGACATCGCCTCCCCACCGGAAATAAGCTGTTTTACTGTTTGCAGTGTTTGTGGCCGCTCATCAACAATCAGATTAAACAATGAAGATGTCAGGAACAGACTTTCCACTCCCGACTCCTTAATGATTTTTTCCAACAGGAGTATAGAGATGGCGCCCTGCGGGTAGATCACTATAGAGCCACCATTCAGCAACGGCCCCCAGATTTCCCATGTTGAGGCATCAAAACTGACAGATGCCAATTGCAGGCAACGACCAAAGGTTTGGAAATCAATATAACTGACATCTTTGACCAGACGAATAATGCCTTTCTGCCCGATCAACACCCCTTTAGGTTTACCGGTGGAACCTGAGGTATACATGACATAGGCTGGTATATTGGCTTGGTTTTCCGCGTAATGGCTAAGATTATCCGGCAGATCAGTGATCGGCATCTGTGCCAGTGCAGACTGCTCTTCATCCAACCACAAAATGGGAGGAAGATGCGGTGCAATCGAAGGCAACAACCTGTCGGTTATCCGCCTGTCAATAATCAGCAGATCACATCGTGTATCTTCGATCTGCTCAATCAGACGGATATCTGGATCTTCGGTATTAAGTGGCAGATAAACCGCGCCGAGTTTTACCAGCGCCAGCATTGAAATAACTAACTCAATACTGCGTCCCAATAACAGAGCAACATACTGCCCCTGTTTTACCCCTTTTTGTGCCAGTAAATGGGCCAGTTGGTTGGATTGCTGATGTAGCTCCAGATAACTGAGTTGCCGCTCTCCGTATTCAACTGCGCATACTGAAGGAGTACGGGCTGTCTGTTCAGCAAACAATGCTGCCAGTGTTTCTTGCCCTTGATAGCCCGGTGCTCCCTGATTGAAACTTTCAATCTTCCGTTGTTGAATTATCGGCAGGAAGTGGCTGGCACAGTGCAATGCCTGCGGATCTGCCACCATAGCAGCAAATACAGCAGCATAGCATTCAGCCATGTTCGCCGCTAATCCGCGGCTGATTTTATTTTCGTCATAATCAAGCTGGACAGAGATTTGATCACTTGCCAAAGCAGACGAGAGAGTCAGATGCTGAAAATGTACATCTAATGTAAAGTGAGTGCCCTCATAAACATCCTGAGTATGCAGCCTGTCCACAACCTCTAACCCTACTTCCGGTACCATCTGGTCGTAAATATGGAAGTCAATGTAGTTAAACAAGACTTCATCCAATAACGGTTGCTGACCAAATTGACGCTGAATTTCCGCTAACGGATAACGACGATAAGGGATCGCTTCAATTTCGTTAGCAAAGACTTGTCGGATCAGTTCATGCCAGGAAACAGGGGCCAAAATCTGGCGGAACGGCAGGATATTAAGGAACAAACCATACAGGTGATCACCGCCCTGAGCTTCCGGGCGGCCATTGGCCGTGATCCCTGTCAGAATGTCATGCTCTCCGCTGAAAATACTCATCACTTTAATATGGCCGGTCAGCAGGATACTTTTCAGCGGCACGCTCAGTTGCTGCATCAGGTGGCGCAATCCCTGATAAACAGTACTATCCAGTATCAGCGAAAAGGATTTCAATTTCGGACTGATTGCAGATGCAGCAACATCATTAATTCCGTCTGTATGCTGCTTACGGGGCAGTTCAAGGATAGTGCAATCATCCAGTTTCTGAGCCCAATAATCTTTTTGTTTCTCATCAGCAATGGCAGCTTGTTCCAGTGCAATAAAGTCACGGTATTCCAGCGATTTTTTATCCGGTGCCTGCCAGTTGGCTTGTCCTGTTAACGTGGCGTAGCGATTGAACACTTCCACGATCATGGTGTTATAACTCCAGCCATCAAAGACCGGGTGACATTCGGTCATCGTAAACTGGAATGAGTTATCCGTACGTAATTGAATGAAGAAACGCAACAGTGTCGGATTCAGCAGATCAAATGGATTGACCCGTTCTGCTTCCAGTAACGCTTTTGCCCGTTCATCCTGCTCTTTTTCTGACAAATGACGCAAGTCTTCAACAACAATCGGCAATTCAGCAAACTGATAAACTAACTGAAGAGGTTCGCTGTAATTTTCCATATCAAACGCAGTGCGCAGTACATCATGAGCAGCCACGGTCTGGGCTGTCGCTTCCCTGAATGCCTGTTCATCAAATCGTCCATTCACGCGCAGATGGGAAGTTCCGGTACAGTGATACACATTAGCATCAGGAGACATGTTCATGTGATAGAACATACCCGCCTGCATCCGGCTGAGCGGATAGGCATCAATGATTTTTTCCCGCTTTTCCTCTAAACGCTGGCGATCTTTCTCTGATATCTGACTGAACGGAGCAATGCTTTGTCGCGGCTGTTGATGCGCTTTATTCGGTTGATTCGCCCCGCGTTCATCAATCAGGGCGGCCAGTTCTGCTATAGTCTGGTGCTGGAACAGATCCACCAGCGTCAAGGGCCAGCCACGATCCTGTGCTTTACCCGTCAATTGCACTCCACGCAGAGAGTCACCCCCTAAGGCAAAAAAGTTATCGTGAATACCAATCTGGGACACTGGCAATGTTTCCTGCCATAACATCAGCAGTGTTGTCTCGGTTTCATTGCGGGCTTCCTGATATTTACTGGCTAGCTGCGGCCGTACTTGCTGCGGTGCAGGGAGTGCCTTGCGATCAATCTTGCCATTACTGGTCAATGGCAGGGCATCAAGGAAAATAAAGGCCGATGGCAACATATAGTCCGGCAGAGTGTGTTTTAACTCAGCTCTTATTGTTTCTACTGATAACGTTTCAGCGGACGATATAGGGCTGGAGTGAGAAGCCGGTACGATATAAGCCACCAGATGAGAAGCCTGATTACCCTCATATTGGTGAGCCATCACGACAGCCTGTGCTATGGCATCAATACGTTTCAGGGCGGTTTCAATTTCGCCCAGTTCAATACGGAAGCCACGGATCTTCACCTGATGGTCGGCACGTCCGAGGTATTCCAGAGAACCATCGCGCCGTAAACGGGCCAAATCTCCACTCCGGTATAACCGCTGTCCGGCTTCCGCCTGTGGGAAAATCTGCCGTTTGTCGATAAAACGTTGTGCTGTGAGTTCAGGACGGTTCAGATAGCCCCGTGCCACACCCGCTCCCCCGACGTACATTTCTCCCACCGCGCCTAACAGGGATAATTTGCCCTGTTTATCCAGCAGGAAAATTTCCAGATCATCCAGCGCTTCACCAATCGGGCTTTTGCCGCCTTGCAAGGCATCAGCCTGCCTAATCCTGCGGTAGGTCACATGCACTGTGGTTTCGGTGATGCCGTACATGTTGATAATTTCAGGCTTTTCATCCCCGTGTTTTTTGAACCAGCCCAGTAAATTAGCCGGCTCCAGCGCTTCACCGCCCAAAATCACATAGCGCAGTGACAACGAAGGGGCTATTTCGTTCTTTTGTGCCTCACTCAATTGATCATCTGCCGTAATAAAGAGCAGGAAAGCAGACGGTGTCTGATTCAACACCGTGACTTTTTCTTGTTGCACCCATTGATAGAAGTGCTCCGGTGTACGGCTGACCCAATAAGGCACGATGCTCAGACGCCCACCGTACAATAGCGCCCCCCATATTTCCCATACGGAGAAGTCAAAAGCACAGGAGTGGAAGAGTGTCCAGACATCATTTTCTGTAAATGTAAAATGGCGTTCACTGGCGCTGAACAACCGCATGACATTGGCATGGGGTATTTCCACCCCTTTCGGTACACCGGTAGAACCTGAGGTATAAATGACATAAGCCAGTGCATCCGGCTGACAAGGCACATCCGGGTTAACCAGAGACATGGTCTGGATAAAGGTTTTTTCCGTGTCGATGCAGAGATAATCCACTTTTTCGTGGTCAAACAGGGGGCGATATTGAGGGATACCAATCACCAACTGAACCTTGGCATCTTCAACGTAGAAACGCACCCGTTCCGGCGCGTGGCTGCCGTCAATCGGCAAATAGGCTAATCCGGCTTTCAGTACAGCCAGAATAGCTACCAGCATCTCCTCATCACGCTCCAGGCAAAGACCAACCCGCGGTGTAAACTCTGTGGTTGCTTCTATTTGCCGCCTGATTTGCAGAATATAATGTGCCAGTTGGTTGGCACGCTGATTAAGCTGGTTATAAGTCAACATCCGTCCATGATCAGCACTCAGGGCAATCGCCTGTGGACGACGTAAGACCTGTTGTTCAAACGCCTGATGCAGAGTCTGTGTCACCGGATGATGACGCAGTTGACGCGGCCATTCATGCAGAAGCCAATGTTTTTCAGCCTCATTGATACACTGGTAATCAGTCAGCGCGGTTTGGGCATTCTGGGCAATTTCCTGCAACAGGAAGTGGAAATTCGCCTCAAACTGCCTGATAGTCGCTTCACTGAACAAATCACGGCTGTATTCCAATGCTCCCCGCAATTGTTCTGTGCCATCTGCCGTTGACACTTTTTCCATGGATAAGGTCAAATCGAATTTGGCGTGATCCCCTAATAACGTGAATGGCGTCGCTTTCATTCCCTCAAATTGCCATCCGGCAGAGTCAGAACCATCGAAAGCGAACATCACCTGGAATAACGGGGAGTAGCTCAGATCACGTTTGGGATTGATCGCTTCCACCAGTTGTTCAAAACTCACCTGTTGATGCGACAGGCCGTCAAGGACCGTATCAAAAACCTGCTGCTGCAATTCGGCAAACGTGGCGTGCGGCTCCAGTTCAATCCGGTAAGCCAATGTATTCACAAAGAAACCGACAACGCCTTCCAGTTCCAGTTGCCCGCGTCCTGAGACCGGAGAACCCACAACCAGATCCGTTTGGCCGCTATAACGGTAAAGTAACAGGTAAAACGCACTTAACAGGGTAGAGAATAGCGTCTTATTCTGTCGTTGTGCCTGTTGTGTCAAGGCCTGAGTCAATTCAGGGGATAAAGTGAAGCAGTGCGTTTTACCTCGCAGGCTCAAACGATTAGGACGTGGGTAATCAAAAGGCAGAGCGATGGGTTCAACACCGGACAGTTTTTCTTTCCACCATGTCAGCGATGTCTCAAATTCACTATTTTCATGCTGTTGGTGCTGCCATTCAGAGTAATCAATGTACTGAATGGGTAACGGCGGCAGTTCAGGGACATTGCCCTGCCGACGAGCGTTATAACAAGCAGTCAGTTCACGACTGATAATACCGGCAGACCAGCCATCAGAAATAATATGGTGTAATACCATCACCAGATAATGGCGATCTTCTCCATGTTCAGCGCCACAACGATACAAGGTAAAACGCAACAGAGGAGCCTGTTGTAAATTAAATGGCTGCTGGCTGTCCCGCTGTAAACGTTGCTTTTGCTGTTCTTCACTCAGCATAGACAAATCAACCGTCACCAGCGGTAAAGAAACCGATTCATGACAACGCTGATAAAGCGTGCCATCTTGATAAACAAAATCTGTACGGAAAGACTCGTGCCTGTCCACCATATCGCTGATAGCCTGCTGAAGTGCCGGTATCTCCAATTTTCCCTCAAGCAGCAGCGCAGTCGTGATGTGATAAATGGCCGATTGTTGTTCGAGTTGTTCATGCAACCACAAACGTTTTTGCGCTAGGGATGCTTTAAATTGAAATGTATTTTCCTGCATAAAACCTCCGGCAAAATACCCTTCACTTTGCAGATGTCGGGCATATTTCATTGTTATCGTTTCTTTATTTCCGTTCCCGTACGACACGTTTTATGGTGTTTTGAGGGCCTGTGCTATGAGCGATCGTGTTGTGACTAACACGATCTCCCCCGGCCATACGAGATTCCAGTAAATGAGCAAGCTGTTTAATTGTCTGGCACTGCAAAAATTCAGCCAGAGAGATCCTGACTGCCAGTTGCTGTTCAATACGGGCAGCAATGCGTAAGGCGTGCAATGAGTGCCCTCCCAAAGCAAAGAAATTCTGGTCACATCCTATCTGTTGTTGTTGCAGTACCTCACTCCAGATATCCCTGAGACGGCTTTCCAGCGGTGTTTGCGGGATATGTAAAACGCTGCCCTCCTGTTTTTTCTGCTGTAATTCTTTCTGCTGCCACTCAGATAAATATTCCGGCAAACGCGCCAACAAAGCCTGATAATCCATCTTGCCATTCGTGGTTTGAGGCATCTCATCCAACAGTACAATGGTGCTCGGCAGCATATGTGCGGGTAATTGTCTGCTGAGAAAATCAAGCAGTTGTCCTGACATTTGTTCTAAAAGTGACTCTGGAGATATCACATTGGCTTTCGCTGCTGATTTAAGGGATACACAAGCTATTAGCCGTATTTCGCTCTGTTTATCGGCATTAGCAAACCCGGAATAAGCAAGCACCGCACTTTGCTGCACATAGGGATGCTGCATAAGCTGAGACTCAATCTCTCCCGGTTCAATACGATAGCCGCGCAGTTTGATTTGTCGGTCACAGCGACCAAGATAGAGCAATTCACCATCCGGCAAGGCGCAGACTCGATCTCCTGTGCGATAAATCCGCACTTTTTCTTGTAGTATTTCTTCTTGTGGTATTTCCTCTTGTGACATGCCCTCTTGTGATACGTCCCCTTGTGGAATTGATATCGTGATGAATTTTTCTGCGGTTAATTCAGGGCGATTCCAATAACCTCTTGCCACACCCAAGCCACCGATATACAACTCTCCTGCCATGCCGAATGGGGTTGGGGACAAATCTTCATTAAGGACAAACAGGCGAGTATTAGCGATTGGCAAACCAATCGGCATCGTGCCCTGTAAGTCCTGATGCTTATCTGCACGATGAACACAACATCCGACAACCGTCTCTGTGGGGCCATATTCGTTGAACACGCCAATATCGGCTACATCAGTCAGCCATTCCTGTACGGTTTCACAACTCAGCGCATCTCCCCCGATGACTAATGAATGAACACGGGATTTCGCGGCAACATCCAGATATTCTCCCAAAATACCAAGATGGGCCGGCGTGATTTTCAGCAGATGACCGCCCTGCTTTTGTGGTAATGGTTGCCGTAATATCTCCGCCATTGAAGCAATATCCGCATCATCCCGTATCACGGTAATAGTGCCGCCATGCAACAGCGGCAGATAGAGACTGGTTAAGGTGGCATCAAAACTGACAGATGAATGGAACAGACTTTGGGTATTCTCAGTTACCTGATAACGCCAACAGGTATCGGTCAAATAGTTAATCAGACTGCGATGTTCAATCATGACGCCTTTCGGCATTCCTGTAGATCCAGAAGTGTAAATCAGATACACCAGTGCATTTTCATCATCAGCCACGGGAGGTAACGATTGTTGCGATAAAGCACATGTCGGAACAGGCTCTGGTTCCTGATCCAGTGCCAGTACAGCAATTTCAGGAATAAGAGATGCCGCCAACGCCTGATAGGTTAATACCAGACAACTTTGGCTGTCAGACAATAAATAGGTGACCCGCTCTGTGGGGTAAGAGATATCAATTGGCACATAACAAGCCCCCATTCTGCTGACTGCCAGCATGGCAGCGATATAATCCAGACTGCGTGGCAAATAGAGCGCAACTCTGTCACCCGCATGAATCTGACTGTGATACAGGCGGAGGCTGATCTGTTCAACCTGCTGCTCCAATTCCGCATAACTGACCTGCCGCTGTCCATCTATCACAGCGATCTGTTGGGAAGACTGTTGGGAGGAACGTTGTACCTGACGGGCAAACAAGCTATACACATTGCCCGCAAAAACCGGCAATACTGGCCCCTGCCATTGGGTCAGCAATTGCCGCTTTTCTCGCTCATCCAGCAATGCAATGTCTGTCAACACCCCCGTCATATTATTCATTAACTGGGTCAGAATGCGGATAAAGTGCCCTGCCAGACGGGCCACCGTAGTTGCATCATACAGACCCGTATCATAGACCAGCTCGCCATGCAGGCTGTCAGAGAAAGCCGTGACCAGTACCAATGGGTAATTTGTACTTTCCGTGGCCTGTGTAAATTTAAACAGGTTTTCCCGTGCGCCGGATTGCGGATAATTTTCAAACACCAGCAAGGTATCAAATGCCGGCAGAGCACACGTGGATTTCAGATCCGCCAGCGAGATATCACTGAATTTTTCATGTTCTCGCTGCTGCTGTTGAATGGCGCTCAGCCAATCGGCAACGGGTTGATTCATATGGCTGGTGATATGAATAGGCAATGTACTGATTAACAGTCCCACCATTTTATCGATGCCGGCTAATTCTGCCTGCCGGCCGGATACTGTCATGCCAAACAGACATGCATCCTGCTGGCTGTAACGTTGTAACAGTAATGCCCATGCCCCCTGAATCAGGGTGCTGATGGTTAAACGGTGACGACGTCCGGTTTCTGCCAATTGACCAGAAAGTTCTGTAGACAGACTAAATGAATGTCGTTGTTTCAACTGACTGGCTGTTCTGAGCGGATGAGCCGCAGGCAATGGTGTTACTGCATTGACATCAGTTAATTGCGCCTGCCAATAATCCTGACACGCTTTACGGCTTTGCTGTTGCCAGCGAATAAAGGATTTAAATGCCGGTGCAGGAGGCAAAATATCAGCCGGACGATAATAGAAAGATTCAACCGTTGTTAATAACAGTCTGACTGACCATCCATCAAGAATGGCATGATGATGGCTGAACAAAAGTTGTATTTGCTCATCCGGGAGTTGCAGCACGGTAATTCGGAATAACGCGCCATGTCCCGGTATAAACTCTTCCGCCAGATCTGCCGCCAGCAAGTTTTGGCGGTACTGTTCCGCATCAGATGGGTTATGCAGCCGTAGATCATGTTGCCGCCAATCCAGTTCCTGCTGAGGCATCACGATTTGCAGTGGTTCACCAGCAAGGCTCATTTCAAAATGGCTGCGCAGGATAGGATAGTAAGTCACCGCCTGCTGCCATGCCTGCTGTAGGCGGGTAATATCCACGCCATCAAACGTGTGCTTATGGAATAAAGTAAAACACAACTGTTCGTGATACAGCGCGCTGCCTTGTCCGGCCATAGAGTGGAACAGCATTCCTTCTTGGGTATAAGTCAGCGGATAAATATCTTCCATCACGCCATATCGTTGCTGCAATTGGCGCAGTGTTTCGACATTCAAACGGGCAAGCGGGAAATCAGACGGCGTGTAAGTGGTCTGAGTCTGAGCCATGCAATGTTCAGTCAGCCGGATAATCTGCTCTTTCATCGCCATTGCCAACTTATCAATGGTTTCATACTGATAACATTGGTGGTTATACGTCCACTCTATCTGTAATTGCCCCTCATCAATGTAGCAATCCACTTCCAGTGCATATGATCTTGAGTTATCCGCCGCATGACGATGCGCCAGTCCGATATCTGCAACGCCCTGTAATGGCGCCTGATGGAAGGTACGGGTAAATTGTCCGAGATAGTTGAAGCAGATATCTGCCGCAGGGATAACAGGCAATTGATTATTGGTGGATGTCTGGGTGTAGCGGGAATAGCGCAGCGCGCCATAACCTGTTCCGCTATAAGGCACCTGACGTACCGCTTCTTTAACCAACTGGAGCAGTTGATCAGGCGGACAAGATGCAGGTAGTGACAACAACAGAGGATAAATAACCGTAAACCAGCCGACTGTCCGGCTGACATCCACATTTTCATGCAGGCTTTCCCGTCCATGCCCTTCCATGTCCACATGCAGTAATTCAGAACCACTCCAGTGTTGCAGTGTTGCTGCCAGCGCTGCCAATAACAAATCACCAACATGGGTGCGGTAGGCGTGTCCGGTGTGCTGAACCAGATTTGTGGTGGCAGTAAGATCCAGTGCTAACCGGTATTTAGCCGACTCTTTAACTAAACCGGGGAAAGGTTTTTCTCCCCGATCACAGGGCAACGGAGCTACAGTTTGATTCAGTTTTTGCTGCCAGAAATGATATTCATCCTGTGACTGTTCAGATTGAGCATAATCCGCAAGGTGAGATGACCACTCAATCAAAGAGGCACTTTTTACCACCAGGCGTGGGTTTTCCCCTGCCAGTAATGTTCGATAGTAATAACTTAAATCTTCCGTAAAAATGCGCCACGAAACACCATCTATCACCAGATGATGAACGGCCAGCAACAGATAATTTCCTTCTGTGGTAATAAAATGGGTCGCGGTCAATAACGGGCCATGTTCAATATTCAATTGTGCCTGACGTTCAGCAACGGCCTGTACCAGAGCTTCCCTTGCCGGGTTTTCTGTGATCTGACATTGTTCTATCTGCCACTCTGTAACAGGTTCTCCTATCTGCCCATAATCCGGCCTATAACCATTTGCCAATGAGAAACGAGAGCGTAAGCCATCATGTTGATTGACCACCAGAACCAACGCCCGCGCTAAAAGTAATATGTCTGTTCCTTCCTCCAGCGCATACAGATAAGACTGGTTATAGTGGTGTGGATTAGTATGATGGTGTGCAAAAAACCAATGCTGAATTGGCAGTAAAGCGTATTCTCCCTGCACGGGTTGAGTGTTGTCCTCAGCGTTGCCAGCAATGTTATTTACCTGTGTCACCACAGCGGCTAATCCCGCAATAGTAGGATAGTCAAACAGCATTTTTGGTGTGATCCGCAGCCCAATCTCCCGTACTCTGAACACTATTTGCAGGCTGAGAATAGAATCTCCTCCCAGAACAAAGAAATCATCATCAATCCCCAGATTTTCCTGATCCAATACTTGTTGCCAGATTTTTGTCAGTTGTTTTTCCAGTGCCGTCACCGGCATCCGACGCACAGTTTGACGGGGTTGCTCAGTTAAAGGGATTTGTGCCAGAGCTTTACGATCAATTTTACCGTTAGCTGTGAGTGGTAATGTTTCCTGCAAGATCCATTGGGTAGGACGCATAGGTACTGGCAGTCGTTGACTCAGTTCCTGCCGCACATTTTCCAGATCTGCCACAGCAGGTGTGTTCATCACCAGATAGGCCACCAGATGCTGGCGTCCATAAATGTCCCGCACGCCCGCTGCCGCCTGAGCAACGCCCTGACAAGCTGCAAGCTGAGCTTCTACCTCTTCCAGTTCAATCCGGTAGCCATGCAGTTTAACTTGCTGGTCTTTACGGCCGAGGAACAGTAAATTTCCGTCTGGCAGATAACGCGCCAAGTCGCCAGTCCGATAGAGTTTTTCCTGTGATGACGGTTTTTCCTGTGACAACGGAGAGAAAGGATCGGTAATAAATCGGCTTTCAGTCAGATCAAGACGATTGAAATAGCCTAGACCCACTCCAACCCCACCAATGTACAGTTCACCAATTGAACCGAACGGCACCAGTTGCTGGTACTCATCCAACAGATACAGCCGGGTATTGGCTATCGGATGACCAATTGGCAGTACACCATCCCCTTTTACGTCTCCGGCCAGTATGTCGTAAATACAGCAGCCCACGGTGGCTTCCGTCGGGCCATATTCATTGATAATCCTGACCTGCGGTGCATGTTGCCGCCAGAAACGCAATGCGCTGGCAGAAAGACTTTCTCCGCCAATCACCAGCAGCGGTATCCGGCCTGCGTGTTCCGGTAATAATTGCTGGCTTAAGAGCTCCAGGTGAGCGGGAGTGATTTTCGCCATTGCCAGATCCGGCAATTGTTGCCATGCCTGCACCAGTGCCGGGATATCATCCTCTTCAGGCAAAATAAACAGGGTTTGCCCCTGTAATAACGGCAGGAACAGGCTGGTAATCGTCGCATCAAAGGAAATGGAGGCATGAAGAGTATTTCCCCGTTTAGTCAGATCACCATAATGTTCACAGGCATGTTGCAGATAGTTCCCCAGTCCCCGATGTGGAATGATGACCCCTTTCGGTCTGCCGGTAGAACCAGAGGTATAGAGGATATAAGCAGGCTGTTCTGGTGAAATCGCAATATCAGGATTGGGAATAGCAACCTGATTGTCTATTACTGGTTTGAAGGTAACTGATTTTGAGATAACTGGTTTTGAGGTAACTGGTTCTAAGGTAAACTGCTCCGGCGTCAACAGCATAAGATGATGTGATGGCAACGCTAATCTGGTGGCCTGTTCGTCAGTCGTAATCACCTGTGCCACTTGTGCATCTTCCAGCATAAAACGGGCACGTTCTGCCGGATAGGTACTATCAATTGGTACATATGCAGCACCGGTTTTCAATACCGCGAGAATCGCTACGACGAGCATGGCTGAACGTGGCAGGCAGATCCCGACCTGTGAACCCTGACCCATCCCCTGTGCCAGTAAATCATTCGCCAGCCGATTAGCGTGTTGGTTAAGCTGGTCATAGCTCAATGCTAACCCTGTTTCATATTGCTCACGCAGAGCAATCGCCCGTGGTGTTCTGCACACCTGCTGTTCGAACCATTGATGCACCACCGGGTACAACAGGGGTTGTACTGTGGCATTGAGATCGCTTAACTGCTGCTGTCGTTCTTGTGGTGACAACATTGCCAATTGATAGACAGGCTGGTCTGGCGCACGACACAGGCTATCCAACAAACGGGCATAATGTGTCACTAGTTGCGCCACAATTTCGGGTGCAAAACACGCCTCACGATATTCAATCGACAATAGCAGGCTATCCGCTGTTTCCTGTACAAACAGGGTTAAATCGAATTTGGCTTCTGGATTGTCTATTGACTGACTGTCTATAGCGTAATGACGAGCATCAGTACGAATATCAGTACGAAGTTGCTCATTGATCTGTTGCTGGTGCGCATTAAACACAAACATGATCTGAAACAGGGGAGAAAGCGAACGCTTCTCTGCTGGCAGAACAGCATCCACCACCTGTTCAAACGGAACGTCTTTGTTAGCCATTGCCTGATTCAGTGTCCGGGCACTATCAAGCAGAAATTCAGTAAACGGACGGCTGATATCGACATTCTGACGTACCGCTAAGGTATTCAGCAGAAGCCCGATAACCGATTGCAGTTCCGGTCTGTCACGCAGAGAAACAGGTACGCCAATAACGATATCTCCTGTTGCGTCACCTTCACTGCTGTAACGCTGTAACAAGATCTGGAAAGCCGCCAATAACAGGGTAAACAGTGTCGTATCCTGCTGTTGTGCTAACTGGCGCAGTGCTTTGGTCTGCTCAATGGACAGCGGCAGGCGATGGTAAGCTGCTTTCGATTCTTCAACCGGTGCATGATATTGCTGAGGTAATGTCACCACTGGCGGTAATTGCTGATATACCTGACGCCAATACGCTAATTGGCTATGCCAGACTTGTTGCGCTTCAGGACTGCGCTCCCATGCAGCGAATTGCAGGTAATCAGGCACAGGTGCCTGCTGGATGCCCTCTTCTGACAGATTATTTTCTTCTGGAAGACCATTCGCTTCTGACTGGTATAGCGACAGCAATTCATCATCAAGCTGTGCCAGTGCCTGTTCATCCACCAGAATATGGTGCAGACAGACAATCAGGGCACTTCCCTGCCGTGCATCCGATACCAGCAACAGGCGGTACAATGGTTGGCCAATTAGCTGGAACGGTGTTCGCATCATACCGGCGGCTCGCTGCTGTAACTGCTGCTGCCACTCTTGCTCATTCTGTACTTCAATAATCTCATGTGGGCAGTCCGGTGACTGCTCACTGTAATATTGCCGGGGCGTGGTTCCCTCCATCCGCAGACGCAGATTGAGTGATGGATAACGACGGAACAGCAAATTTACGCTTTTCTGTATCCGTTCAATCTCCACGTTATTGTCAGCCACATTACCGTCATTCTCCTTGCCAACAAGCGTTTTTATACTGGCAAAGGTTTTAATACTGGTTATGTGATAACGACAACTATCAGGATATAGTTGGTCAAGGAACCACATCCGTTGTTGAGCAAAGCTCAATGGTGCATCGTCGATCACAGACAGATTTAATGAACCCGTACTGACCGTTGAATCCACCCTCTCCGCCAACCGCATTGGCGTTCGGCAGATAAAAACATCGCTGACTTTGAAATGCAGCCCGAATTGGCTGGCAAGTATTGCTACCATTTTAGCCGCTAATAGCGAGTGTCCACCCGCGGCAAAAAATGAGGTATGACGGCCAATCGCCTGATGCCCCAATAAGGTCTGCCAGACCTGGATAATCGCCTGTTCTGTTTCATTCCGGGCTGGTTCAACAATGGCTTCGCCCGTCTGCCGCATCGGTGTGGGGAAGCGTTTTCTGTCCACTTTATTATTCGGTAATCGGGGGAATTCGTGCAGGAAAACGTAGCAGGAAGGGCGCATAAATTCCGGCAGAGATCCCCCAGATGTGACTCAATCTGTGATTGATCAAGTGTGGTATCAGGTTGGGTGAGTATATAGGCAACGATAGCGCTGGCATTCAGGTAATCTTCCCGTACCATCGCCACCGCATCAGAAATAGCGGGATGCTGACGCAAAGCACTCTCGATTTCTCCCAGTTCTACACGATAACCACGGATTTTTATTTGTTGATCAATACGTCCCAGATAGTCAATGTTGCCGTCTGCCCGGTAACGAGCCAGATCGCCGGTACGATAAAGGCGGGCATCAGGCAGGGAGCTGAACGGATCGGGGATAAAACTGCGTTCAGTCAGTTCTGGTCGGTGCAGATAGCCTGTAGCGACCCCAACACCGCCAATGCAAAGTTCACCCGCAACGCCAATCGGTAATGGTGCACCATACTCATCCAAAATCCAGACCTGAGAGTTGGGGATCGGACGACCAATGTGAACACGGTCATCGTCTATCGTCAACTCAGCATTGGTTGTACCGACCGTTGCTTCTGTCGGGCCATAGGAGTTAATAAAACGGCGGTTTTTGCCCCATTTATGCAGCAGATCCACACCACAGGCTTCCCCGGCGACTAACAGTACCTGCAAATCAGGTAACTCAGCTTCAGGCAGTGCGGCCAGCGCCGAAGCAGGCAATGTGACATGAGTAACACGTCGCGTAATAAGTTGTTCCAGCAGATCCGGGCCAGGCATGATGGCAAGACGGGGAGCCATTAATAATGTGCTGCCGGTACAGAACGCCATCAGAATTTCCCAGATGGAGGTATCAAAACTGAAAGAGGCAAATTGGAGGACCCGGCTGTTCGGTGGTACAGCCAGGAATTCAACTTCTGTTTCTGCCAGATTGCATACACTGTGGTGTCGGATAGGCACACCTTTCGGTTTTCCACTGGAGCCTGATGTATAGATGATATAGGCAGTATTTTCTGCCCGGACATCTACGCGTGGATTTTCCACACTGAATGCTGACAGTTGAGGCATCAAGGTCTCAAGGGAGAATAAAGGAAGGTTGCAATCCTGATAACGTGCCATAAATTGATCTTGTGTCACCAGCAGATGCAAACCGGCATCTTCAATCACATAACGACTGCGATCCAGCGGATAATCAGGATCAACCGGTACATAAACTCCACCGGCTTTCAGGATAGCCAGAAAACAGATCACCAGTTCCAGTGAGCGTTCGACACTTAATCCGACACAAACTTCTGGCCCTACCCCTTGTTGGATCAGAAAATAGGCCAATTGGTTGGCGCGCTGATCCAATTCAGCATAAGTCAGCGATTGCTGACCGAATTCAACCGCAATGGCTTCTGGTACATGCTGCACCTGTCGCTCGATAAGCTGGTGAATGCCCGTATTATCGCTGAATGGGCGTTCAGTCCGGTTCCACTCAGCCAGTTGTTGCTGCTGTGCAGGACTGAGCAAAGAAACCCGCCCGATGGCCTGTTGCGGTTGCTCGATCAATTGCGGCAGAAAATGGCAAAAGTTTTCCACCATGCGGGAAATCGTCTCTGGCAGAAAACGATCACTGGCATACTCAAATATTCCCTGTAATTCCCCTTCTTCACGCCACATCTCCAATGTCAGCTCATATTTGGCGACTTGCATATCCCACTGGCGTAATGGAGAAAGCTGCACAGCCCCCATTCGTTTACCGGTGACCGGTATATTCTGGTAGGTAAACAGAGTCTGGAACAGTGGGGAAAGCCCCGGTTGATGATTATCTTCCCCATTATTTTGTAATAAATTGCCTTTTAGCAGAGGGAGTAATTGGCTAAACGGCATATCCTGATGTGCAACGGCATCAATAAAGGTGGATTTAACTTGGGCCAGCAGTTGTTCGAATGATTGGCTGGTATCAACCTGATTACGCATCACCAATACGTTGAATAACAGACCAACCGGCTGTTGATCCTCACTGTAGTGACGGTTGGAAACGGGTGTACCCAACAGAATGTCGCTCTGACGTGAATAGCGCGCCAGAAATGCAATAAATCCGGCCTGTAAGATCAGATAAGGAGTGACACCATACTGATAGGCTAATGTATCAATCTGTTCATGAAATGCGGTGGGCAGGCTAAATGGCAAACGCCTTCCCTGATAACTGCGTATGGCAGGTGTCGGAAAGTCATAAGGTAATTGGATCAGCGGGAGTGTTCCTGCCAACTGACGCTGCCAGTATTGGCGGGCGGCTATGCCAGCAGCCCCATTGATCCGTTGATGCTGGAGGCGTGCATGTTCCCGTTGACCATAACGCGCGTGCCGGATCTCAAGTGTTTTCCCTGCTTGCAGCACGCTGTAATTTTCCAGCAACTCATCCCACAGCCGTTTCACTGATTCGTCATCCACAATTAAGTGGTGGAAGACCAGTACAATCAGTTGACTATGTGGCCGGAGTGTCAGCGCTGTCATGCGTAGCAATGGCGGCTCGGTTAATTCAAATGGCAAGGTCGCAAATTGGCTGATAATGTTTTCTGCCTGCGCTTGAGCCTGTGGGCCATACTGGCTCAGATCTTGCCAGATTACCTTTGCAGTAACCGGGCTGGCAGAAAGATGCTCTGCTACCTGCGCAATGATATCCCCTTTTTGCATCAGAAAACGGGTTCTCAATACGTCATAACGGGCGATCAAAGCGTCAAGGGATTGTTGTAGCCGCTGATGATCCAGTGCTCCCTGCCACTGGACAATATAGGCCATGTTGTAAATCGGGCTGGAAGAAGCGGTTTGTTGGATCAGGTAAATACCCTGCTGTTCATAGCTGGCAGTTATCTCATCCGCTATCCCCTCTGACAGCTCATCAACCCGCAATATCGCTGCACACTGGGCAAGCGTGGGTTGCTGGAACAGGTCACCAAAACGCAAACTCAGCCCCATTTTTTCCCGCACTTGTGCAATCATACGAATTGCCTGTAGGGAATCCCCTCCCAGTGCAAAAAAACTATCGTCACGCCCGACTTGTTTGATATGTAACAACGATTGCCAGATAGCTGCCAGTTTTGTTTCCCGTTCCCCCCGTGGGATAACAATATCCTGCCGGTTTTGGTATGTCTGGCGGACAACCGGTGCTTGCAGTGCCTTGCGGTCAATTTTGCCATTGGATAACAGCGGGAACAGTGACAAGAACTGATAATCAGCAGGGCGCATAGCAGCGGCCAGATGGGGCACCAGATAGGCATCTAATGTTTCTGCCGTTACTGTCATTTCCGGTGCCAGACGGATAAATGCCACCAGCCGCACACTATATGACGGTTTTTGTGACGGTTTTTGTGACGGTTTTTGTGACGGTTTCTGTGACTGTTCAAACGCCTGTACAATCGCTTGTTGTACCGCAGGATGTTGTTCAAGCAGGCTCTCTATCTCTGCCGTTTCAAGGCGCTGACCATTGATTTTGATCTGAAAGTCATTACGGCCAAGCAGGATCAAATCCCCCTGCTCATCAATACGTCCCAAATCACCTGTCCGGTAAACCGGCTGACCAGCCAGTGTCCCTTTTTCCGGTGTGATAAAACGTAAGTTATTTTCAGACTCGGCTGACAAGTAACCCGCACTCATAAAGGGAGTGCTGATCCACACTTCCCCTTCGGCACCAACCGGAACGGTTTCGCCTTGCTCATCAACAACGATGATGGTGGTATCGTCTATGGGTTTACCGGCAGGAATCAACGTACGTTGAACATCTTTTTCTGTGACACGATAGTAGACTCTCGCCAGTGTGGTTTCTGTCGTCCCATACAGGTTGATTAATTGGGTTTGTTGCAACTGACGCTGGTAAAATAGCTCTACCAGTGAGCCTTTCAGCATTTCACCCGACAAAACGGCATACCTCAAAGATTGCAGGTCGTTACTGGATTGCGGACACTCCAGCAAAACCTGAAACAAAGAGGGAATAAGGTGGGTAATACTGATCCGCTGTTCGCGCATCCAACTCAGTAATTCCTGCGGCGAATAACGGATATCGTGGGCAGGAGGAATACACAGTGTTGCCCCGTTAAGCAACGGTAACAACATATCACGCAGGAAGGGATCGAACATCTGATTTATCAATTGGCTGACTTTGTCAGCGGGCGTCAGATTCAGTTCACGGCTTTCCCAACGGATAAAATGCAATAAGCTGTCTTCACGCCCTAATATGGCTTTAGGTTGCCCGGTAGACCCCGATGTAAAGTAGACATATGCTGGTTTGTTATGTGTGCCGGCAGTGTTATCGACAGACAGTGAGTTCTCCGGCTCTCCCGCGAATAACGAAGGAATTGAACGGCTTTTCTGCACTTCATCAGCCAGCACCAGCGAATAATCTTCTGACAAATGCTCCAGCAGGGGCAACCATTGACGGCAAGTGATAATAGTTGCACCACGGAATTGTGCCAGTAATGTGGCAAGGCGTTGCTCCGGTAACTTAGGGGATAATGGAACAAACACTTTGCCGGCTTTCATAATGGCTAATGCTGCCGTTATTAGAGAAATACTCTCTTCCATCAATGTCATGACGTACTGACTTTCAGCCTGATGGTGCAATATATGACTAAGTCCAGTAACGCGCTCTGACAAGGTACGATAGGTCAAGCTTTCGTTTCCCTGTGTCACCGCGATATTTTCCGGGAAACGTACAACGATTTGCTCAAATTTGGTTGAAATCACCATTAGCCATCTTCCTTCAATAAAACACGATTACATGACAAAACAGCTTTGATACGTGACAAAACAGCCCCGGGCGTCATGCCAGAAAAGGCATATTCCCCAAATCCATTCTTTCAACACTTATTTCTACAATTTCCTGCAACATCTAAATTCGGAGCGTCACTCCCTCAAAATGCTCTCTTTTAAAACAAAAGCATCCGCATCTTTCAGGAATGGGAAGCGTTCTCTGACATCCCGGACATGAGCAAGAGAGATGGTCATGGTGTTTACTGTCTCGTTATCCCGCTCGTGCAGTAAGATTTCACCCAACGGATCGATCAACATGGAATCACCTGCATAGTCGAGTTGATTGCCATCCTGCCCCACACGATTGACCCCGATGACATAGCTCTGGTTTTCAATTGCACGTGCCTGCAACAGAGTGCACCAGTGCAAGGAGCGTTTGGCAGGCCAGCTTGCGATATAAAGCGCTGCATCGTAGTGGCCATTGATATTGCGTGACCAAATCGGGAAACGCAGGTCATAACAAATAAAAGTGGCTATTTTCCAACCTTTGAAATCCACAATCAGCGGGGCATTACCTGCTGTGTATTCATGATCTTCCTGGGCGAAAGAGAAGAGGTGTTTTTTGTCATAGTGGGCGATGGAGCCGTCTGCATTAACCCACAACAGACGGTTATAGAAATGCTGGTTTTCAGTGATAATCATGCTGCCAACAATCGTACACTCCTTCGCGGCTGCCTGCTTTTTCATCCACTGAATACTGGGGCCATCCATCGTTTCAGCAATGGCTTGTGGCTTCATACTGAACCCTGTAGTGAACATCTCCGGCAAAATGATCAGATCACTATCAGTCACTTGTGCGATGTGGCGTTCGATATGTTCGCGGTTTTTTGTTGCATTTTCCCAAACCAAATCGGTTTGAATCATGGTTACCTTAAGATTCTGAGCAATCATTGCAAACTCCGTTTCAATATATGTTTTGTTATTTATTTTTTATCAACATTCATTACAGGTCAGCATCAAACAGGTGTTCCAGATAACCACTCTGTGCCGATATTTTGCGGATTTCGCCCTTTTCTCCCTGCTGTTGAGGAGGTGGAATGAAGTCGGATGCAATTAAATAGTTGAAATAACGGAAAAGCAGTGTTTTATCTGATGGTGGGCATTGAATGCCGCTGCCACTGAGTAAATCCATTGTCATCTCTGTGGCATATTTGGCTTTTTCGTTCATTTCTATGCCGCTATGAGCGAGTGCCAATAGGTCAGTAAAAACTGAACGGTAAGGTTTCCCATTGAGATACAAACAGTTTTGTGCCAACGCTTCCATGTAGTCATCGTTGTCAACGGTCTGGATGCGATAACCGAATTCCCTCAGGAATAAAACAATATCATTGAAAGTGATCGGATCAGGCGCCGTCAGATGAAGGGTTTTTCCATTAAATTTTTCGATATCTAAAATGGCATACAATGATGCTTTCGCGACATAATCCACCGGAGAAATATCAAAATCTTCCTGTGAATTAAACGTGAGTCCTGTTTCCACCAATGCCCTGATCATTTCATAATAAATGCCTTTGACTTTAGTTTGCCGCAATGGGTAACTGCCATCAGTACTATCGCCCCAAATATTGCCCGGACGCACAATGACCCACTTAAGACCTTTTTCTCCCGCACGATGGACAGCTTGCTCCGATTCAAATTTGGTACGTTCATAATCCATGTCATCAAATCTCTGCCCTACATCAAGATCCGTTTCATGCAGAACAAAACCGTCACGATATAGATGTTCTCCCACTACGCTAAAGCTGGAGGTATAAAGCATCGGTATATTGCCCTGTAGGCAGAATTCAATGATATTTCGTGTTCCCAACACATTAACAGGTGCAAGCCGGCCATAAGATGCCACTAAACTGGTCCAGGCAGCACAATGAATAACTCTGTCAATTTTGTCGGTTAACGCTGAGTAAAGCTCTGCTGTCAGCCCAAGATCTGTTTTCGTAATATCACCCAATACAGGAATAACACGGTGAAGTTGGTCTCGGCTCCGTTTTTCCTGATCGTAGGTGAACAAAAAATCTGCCAAACGCGCCAGTGCCTGTGAATTATTTTCAGCTCTTATCAGGCAATATACACTGGCATCAGTTGTAGTCAGTATTTCAAGTAAGACCCTGCCCCCCATGACACCTGTTGCGCCGGTAATTAAGATGTGTTTGGTCTCTTTTTGGGTATGGTTTTTGGTATGGTTGAGCATGTTTATCCCCTACATCTAATGATTAAATGTGTTACTTGCTGTTTTTTCATACCTGTCTCAGGTAGCAGCTTTACTGGCTGCCCCCTGAGATTTATGGGTATACGCTCTTATCTCTTCTTATCTCTCATATAGTGCCAACACGCATTCCACCATCCAGTGAGATCACTGCGGTATTGAGATAATTGGTTTTACAACTCGCCAAAAATCCCACAACTTCAGCCACATCATCTGACGTTCCCCAACGCCCGACAGGCACGATTGAACGCACAATCTTATCTTCTGCCGCAGATTCCATCGGGCCAGAACTGACGAACTGTTCCAGCATGTCAGTTTTGCAAATCCCCGGAGCAACGGCGGTGACACTGATATTCAACGGCCCCAGTTCACGTCCCCAGGATTCTGTCGCAGAAATTAATCCCGCTTTTGATGCGCCATAAGCAGCACTTCCTGCTGCTCCCCAAATGCCAGCAACGGAAGCGATATTGATAATGCGCCCATATTTCTGTTGCGCCATCTGGCGAACAAAAATCGTTGTACAGTTGAAAGCACCGACCAGATTGACATCGATCACTTTGGTAGACTCCGGCAACCCTCTGCCCGACAGGCAGAAAGCCCGGTGGATAATGCCTGCATTGTTCACCAGAACGGTGATCGTCTTGCCTAATGTTTCCGTGATCTGTTGCTCCGTCCGTTCGACGGAAGCAACATCAGTCACATCCATTTCAAAAATTGCCAGGGATTCAGGCTGCCCAAGGCGCTCCTTCAGGAGCGCCAGTTTTTGTATGCTGATATCCGTTGCGGCCACCAGGTAACCAATATCCAACAGTGTCTTGGTAATCGCGGTGCCGAATCCCCCTGCCGCGCCGGTTACAACAGCAATTTTCCGACTCATCCAGCCAGCCCTTCTTTAAATGTGATATCAATCACCTTACGGGCATTTACCATTGCATCGAAGATCCGCTCTTCGAAGAAATGTACATCATCCTGTGACATCAACAGGTTGGGGTACATGCGGGACAATGGAGAGAACTGAATGCCATAGCGTTTGGAAATTTCACGAATAATGATGTCGCAGAATTTAACCTTATCGCTGTAGCCTTCAGAAGAGGTGACAGGCGTATCCTGAGAGTGATAAACCAATGCGGTCGGCATTCCCTGTACAACCAGTGGCAGGTCAACAGCTTTTGCGGCTTTCACAAAGACATTGGAAATCTGGCGCATAACGTCACCCATGCGCTCATAACAGCCGGGATCTTCCTCAATCAGCCTGAACGTTGTCTGGATAGCTGCCAGCCCAAGCGGATAACCATTGAAAGTCCCTGCGTGAATGACTTTCCCACGGGTGTATAGATTCATAATGTCACGGCGACCAGCAATAGCGGAGATTGGCATAGCACCACCGCCCAATGCCTTACCGAAAGTGGCCAGATGAGGGGTTACACCCAGTATTTTCTGTGCGCCTCCCAACCCCAAACGAACACCGGTGATGATTTCGTCGAAAATCAGCACAATATTATATTTCTCACACAGTGCCTTGGTTTTTTCCAGATAACCTTCAACAGGGAAAATCCCCCCGCCGTTAATGCAAATCGGCTCCATCAGAACAGCAGCGATTTCATTGTGGTAGCGCTCTACGGTGGCAGTTAATATATCGATGTCATTCCACGGCAGCATGAAAGACTGATCGGTAATGACTTTAGGATCGCGTCCTAATGTATCTAACAAGTCACCTTTGAACTGCTCTGGCACCGGATAAGTCAGATCCTGCTTCTTGCGCCAGCCCATAATGTTGTCAGCATTGCCATGATAATGACCGTGGAAACGAATAAAACGGTTTTTGCCGGTAAAGGCACGGGCAAGACGCAACGCATTTTGTACCGCTTCTGTTCCGCTCAGGCAAAAACGGACCATTTCGGCACAAGGGATGTGTTTGACCATCGTTTCACAAACATCGACTTCCAAATCACAGGTGTCAACGGAAATCACTTTATTCATGTATTCGATCAATGAACTGTTGTAAGCCTCATTGTGATGCCCAACCAGTAATGCCCCAAATTTACAGAACAGATCCAGATGTTCATTTCCATCCAGATCCCACACACGGGATCTTTCCCCACGGTTAAACGGGATCACCAACGGACGCTCAGGATCACCAAAGTTATAGTGTGATCCGCCGGGCATCAGATCCCAGCATTTTTTATAAAAGCCTTTTGAATTGTCCAGACATAATTTTGTTGAAGCATCCATAGATTCTTTACTCCTCACCTTTGATTCTTGCTCATATTTTTGGTTGGATTGTTCGTGATCGGATTGTTTTTGATCAGACAGTTCGTGATTCAGCAACATATGCCGTTTCACTTGTTCAGGTACAACAACATTGAGTAATTCGAGTAATGCTATACGGGCCAGATAAGCCGCCCCATTCATCAATAGATTGGCAATCTTACTGACATGTCTGTTTTCAACCGCTTCAAATGGAGTGCCTTTCAGCCATTCGTTCATGGCCCCCATGGCCGCACCACACCAGATTTGGTAATCCATATTGCGTACAGAATCACCGGTAATCGCCCAACGGGACGATTGACCGAGATACCACTGGAAGACCAGCGCCATTTTCTTCTTCGGCTGTTTTTCTGCTCTGGCAATGGTGTCGGGTTGGTTGATGGTATGGAAATAGTGGATAGTTTCCTGCCAGATGTCTGACAGTGGCTTATGAAATACCTGTTTTTCCAGCAGGGTAATTTCTTGTTCAGGTATGTCATCCAGACTGTCATATTGTTTATATAGGTTGTACAGTTTCTGTGCCCGCACAGCGTACATACTACCCTGTTTCAACACCTGTACTTTGGCGCCCAGTTCAAACATATCCGCTGATGGTGCAGTAGCAACATCATTGATGCGGGCTTGTGCCAGCATTTTTTTCACAGCATCAGATGTTCCCGCTTCCACACAGCTCTGGTTGATTGAACCAGTGACAACATAAGCGGCTCCCAGTGCAAAAGCTGCCAGAATGGCATGAGGTGTTCCCAGACCACCCGCAGCGCCAATCCGTACTTGGCAGCGATTATGAGCTCCGTTTTGGGTTTCATCTGCGATTTGTAGCTGTACTTCATCCCGTAGCTGTACAATGGAACGGAAAATACAGGCCAGTACACCTTGATCGGTATGCCCGCCGGAATCGCCTTCTACGGTAATGTCATCTGCCATTGAAACCTGTCGTGCCAGCTCTGCCTGTTCCGGGGTGATAAGCCCGTCTGTCAGTAATTTTTGCAGTATGTTTTCGGGAGCCGGATGCAGGAAGTGCTGTGCCACTTCCCGACGGGAAACTTTGGCAATCAGGCGATGGTGACGCAGGATTGTGCCATCAGGCTGTTGGGCCAGACCACTGACACGGTAATAGACCAGCGCCGGACTGAGATTGATATAGGCCGATGCTTCAATTACCCGCACCTGATTTTCTATACACAGACGCACACAAGCCATTTCCCATTCAGGATTGCCAGGGTTGTGCAGCAAATTGACGCCGAATGGCCCTCCCGGCAATGCCTGCCGGATACGTGCAATTGCTTCTGCGATCCGCTGAATACGCAAGCCACCGGAACCAAAGATCCCTAAAATGCGCTGTTTGCCTAATGCGATAACCATCTCTTCAGAGTGGATACCGTTAGCCATAGCACCGGCATAATAGGCGTAATCCACACCATAATCCGCCATGAAGCCGGCATCTCCTAAACTGCTTGCCGTTATTGCCGGCAGGCTACCCAGAACGGAAACCTGTTCTGTCACCGGTTCATCTGCGGATAACAGCGAAACGGATGTGCCGGATTTTATAACCCGCAGTTCAACAGCCAAATCTTGCAAACGGGAGAGGCTTTCCAACAACAAATGTGCCTTTGGTTGATGACCCGATAAATTAACCGATAAGTGCTGATTCATTTTGTGGTGTCCTGTCCCAGTTCTGCTACACCTGTTCCGGTCATTTGCTGTGACTGACGGCGGACATACCGCACGCCCATGTTGTCACTTATCCCCACCACACTGTCGCGGTACAACGTTTCTGCAATGAAAAACAGGGTGACAGATTCCAGTTTGTCGTCTATGTCCGTGTAGCGAGCTTCAATGGATTTACAGGTCAGCCGGTATTGCAGCACATTTCGTTCACATTGCACTTCACCACGGAATTTGGCATTGGTTGTATGATCGGTCAGCGTCTGCACTTCCAGATCTGGCAGGGAATTTAATCCAAGATAGAATAGGTAGAATTTCATCAATTGTTCTGAACCTTCCACCAACAGCGTTCCCGGCATAACAGGATCATTTTTGAAATGCGCCTTAAATGCCCAGTGTTCAGGATCGATATCAAACTCACCCACTATCTGCCCCAAACCAAACATTCCCCCCACTGTGTCAACGCTGAGGATCCTGCTTAACATACGGGTATCGGGAGTACACAGGTTTTCGCCATAGATACGACCATATTGGGAACCGAAACAGGCAGTCAGATCACCATTCATCACGTAGGTGATGTCTTGCTCGGTGAATGTTGTCCGGTCACAATGCAGCAATTCCTTATGTAAGAATTCGGCGTATGATGGCTCATGTTGTGATTGCCTGTTTTTTGATAACAGCGTGAACGGTTTTGCCACTCCGTCTGGTTTGTCTCTGGTAAGATTAAGATAGGCGCTGGTATCAAATTCCCCCGCTTTCTCAATTTCTTTACGGCTGAAGAAACCGGAAACCGCTACCAGTCTGAATACCAGACGTTCCCCCACGTAGCAGAAGTACTCATAGTTCGCCAGAAAACGGCCACCTATCCGTATGACTGAGGTGATATTGACACGTCCGCGCAATACTTCGCCTGCCTTTGGCATTTCGCTGTAAATTGTCGTACTGCAATCCACCGCCCGGTAACAAAGCTGTCCTTTGAACATCATGTCACAGCCTATAACTGTAAACGCCACGATCATTGCATGAGAGGACTCCAGCGCGACAAAGGAAGGAATACGATCATTCACGACATACCATGCCTCTTCAGGAATATCGTACTCCCATTCAATGTAGCAGGGTTCCAGTTTGTCTTTTACAGCAGAAAGCGCCGTAATGCGGGAAACAAACATAAACGGTGGCGATGGCATACGGGTACGTATCGGATAGCTATCCACTTCCGCATAATCAGCCCCCAGAATCTTCTCCACGCTGCCGTCGGTTAATTCCAGTAATTGTTGTTCGTCAAATATTACCGGCAAAGTTATCTCTGATTTTTTCGGCATAACCGATTTGGGCATAACCTTTGTAACAGCAGGTTCGGTAACTGTCAGGGGTTGCGAATTTATTGACGGTGTGCCCGGCATGTCTGCCAAATGTTGTTTTATCAACTGATAAAATGTCTGTTCCAATTGCAGATAACGCAGTTGGGTATTGGCATTACGGATGAAATGGTTAACTTCCATCGACAGTGGCATTTTCTGAATTGTTTCTGCCTTGTTTAGTTCTGCTTTGTTTGGCTTGTTTGGCTCGTTTGACGGTACAGCCGCTGCAGCCAGTGCTGCAAAACGATCTACGGCCTGAGCGTTAAGAATGAATTCCTCTACTGTTTTTTCTCTCGCAGTATAGACTGTCACTTTCAGACTGGGCTGATCTGACGCCGATAACCTGGTTGGACGAGCACGTTTTCCACTCTGGGGTTCACTTAAAATCACATGATTGTAGGAACGGTCGATACCCAAGTGACTGATTGCAGCACGACGAGGCGCTTTGACTGGCGCTGGCCACGCCTGAGTTTGTACTGGTAAGTGGAATTTTCCCTCTGCATAATGTGCCAATTTCTGACGATAAGGGTAATCCGGCAATACCGGTAAGTATCGTTGTGTCAGTTGCAGAGCCGATTTAATAATGCCGAACAGACCAGCAGATGCAAACAGGTGTCCGTAATTGGCTTTCAGAGTGCCGATAGCCGTCGTTGGTCGCCCGTCTGTCGCACCATAGACCCGCCCCAACGCAGACAATTCAGCCGCAATCTCTCCAGATTTGCCGCCCGCATACAACTCAATATAACCGATCTGATCTGCGCTACAACCGGCAGCGGTCAGGCTTGATTGCGCGGCTGCCACAATGGCATCTTCGTTTACTATGAAATCAAGGGAGTGATCAGGCAAATAGCAAGTGCCAATCCCATCCAACACGGCATAAGTCGGTGTATTGTCATTAATGGCATCCTGTTCGCGTTTGAGAACAATGGCTCCGCCACCATCCCCGACTATCTGATTTCCGTGCTCAGATTGATGATCCCACAACACATTTTCCAGAGTGCCGCCGAAACTGCTACAGGCAACCATCACCGCATCTACATGTTGTCTGCTCAGCATAAACTGAGCTAATTCCAGTGCCTTAAACGGAGAATTTTCTTCACCATAGAGCGTAAATGCCGGGCCATTCAGCTTCAAATGTGCCGCCAAACGGCTCGCCACAATATTACCAATCCCCCCGGTAATACCTTCGGGATAAGGTTTCGGGTACAGGCTATCTTTTACGATCTCCTGCAAAGCGAGGGTATCTTCTGCCGACAATTGAATACCGTGACGACTCAGGCTCTGTTTCAATTGCCAGCTAATTTCATTGCGTACCTGATAACGCAAACAGCTATAATCGATTCCTCCCGCCACAATTACGGCAATATTGCGCTTATTGCCATCCAATTGATAACCGGCATCAAGAAATGCACGTTCCGCGATAGGCAACAGGAACAGGTGACAACTTAAATGTGCGCCAACAACATTCGGTGGTAATTTGAATTTCTTACAGTCAAATTCAAATGATTCGATATAGGAGCCTAAAGGTGGCTGATTCACTCCACGCATTGCCAACACATCAGAGCGTTTCTCCATGCCAATCCAACGGGTTTTCGGCAGCGGATAAAAATGCTGAATACCTTGCTGTAATGCCTGATCCAGCGTCTGATTATCCTCAGTTTTTGCCATATGTACGCCAATACCGACAATGGCCAGCGGATCAATTTCCGGCGTTTTTTCCGACTGGAACGGTATACAAGCCGCTCGTCGTTCAGGGGTATCTTCACTGACGACCATATGCCCGTTGACACCACCGAAACCAAAGGCATTAATACCAGCACGTTTAGGCCGCTGACTTTCAGGCCAGGGTCTGGCTTTCCGCACAATATGATCGATATTAAGCTTCCCTTTGGGTGTTGAAACCAGTTGATTGACCCGTGGCGTGGCAGGGATCAGGTTATGCTGCATCGCTAACAAGACTTTCAGCAAACTCCCCATACCGGACGCAGTGAGCATATGACCATTGATAGCTTTATTAGCACCAATTAATGGAATTTTTCCCTGTCCATCAAGATTATGTTCACCAAAAAAGGTTTCGATAGTCGATAGCTCTATTTGATCCCCAATATTAGTACCGGTTGCATGGCACTCAATGTAATCGATGTTCCGCGAACTATTCTGATAGGCGCGTTCTAATGCAACGTTCTGCCCTTGCTGATCGGGTACTAACACATGCTTAGTACCCGCATCGTTGGACAAGCCAATAGATTCAACGATGCCATAGATTTTATCGTTATCACGGACAGCATCGGCATAACGCTTAATAGCAACAATGCCAACACCTTCCCCGGATTTCACGCCTTTGGATGCTTTATCAAAAGGAATAGATTCACCCTTTTCAGGGAAAACCTGCAAGATATTAAATCCATGGTCGATATAGATATGGTCTACATGGCAAATTGACCCAACCAGCATCATGTCTGCCTTGTGGCTGAGAAGATAATCAGCACCCAGTTTGATGGCATACAGCGCCGAGGCACATGCAGCATCAAGGCAATAACGGGGACCTGCCAGTCCAAGTGCCAATGCAGCAATTGTGGCATTGTGCCCGCCGGTTATTAAATTCTGGTCAGAATGATTAGCCTGTGGCCAGAATTGATTAAATTGAAAATCCGGTCGCCCAATTAATTTTTGAATATAGGGTTGTAATATTTTGTGATAGAACGGACTCATTAACTTTTTAGTTGAATGAGTCGGCATACCGATACTGCCGAGAATTAGTCCCGTTTTTTGCAATACATTCTTACGCTGGCGATATCCACTGTCATTTAATGCCTGTTCTGCCGCATAGATTGTCCATTTAAATAGATCATCCAGTGTATTTAATTCTTCTTCCGGCAAGTTATATCCTTTGCCATCAAAATGAAAATCACGGACGTGTCCATTATTGACATAATTAATGGTGTCAGGTGTGCTGGCAACCGGAGAATAATAACAAGCCGGATCAACCCCCAATTCCAGAGCCGATAAAGGTGTGGAACAATCCTTTTCGTGTAACAGATTATCCCAGTATTTTTCAGGGGTATCTGCTCCGGGAAATAAACACCCAACCCCAACAATTGCAATATGTTCCATAAAGGAGAGACTCCTTAATATGATAGCGTTCCCCTGAGCGAATATTTTCACTCAGGTATATTAGCAACCTGACTTTTATTATTTATAACTCATGATTATTTTTCGTTATTCATCATAATTTTTTCACTATTTAATTTCTTCACTATTTAATGACTCCATTATTTAATGGAGTCATTCTTTTATAACTTTTATACTTTCATTTTTTAAATTGCAGCATTATTGCTTACATTCCGTAGTTGATTAGGTATCGTTTTTTTCGGAGCCATATAAGTTTTTCCCCCAATGGTAATTTGACGCGAACGGGGATCACTAAACTCACGTACAAAACGTTTTGTTCCCTCGTCAAGAGGAATAATTACCATGTTCTGAGCCTCATAAACCCGTTTGAGAACATCACTAACCATACCGCCATCCCACGGCCCCCAATTCACTGAACGGATTATCTGGATGTGTTTGCCACCGAAAGGCAGGTAGGCAAATTTATTCAGCGTCTCGTTTGCCAGTGAATAATCGGTTTGCCCCGCGTTACCAAAGAAACCGGAAACTGATGAAAACAGCATGATGTGACGCAAAGATGTGCAATCCAGCCCACGACATACGTTTTCAAGCCCTTTGACTTTGGCATTAAAGACCGAATGTAAATCCGCCAGCGTTTTCTTTTCGATCCGCTTATCCGCCAGATTTCCGGCACCATGAATTAAGCCAGTTATCGGCCCAAACTGCTGCCGGGCTTGCTCTAATGCCCTCTTTACCTGTTCCTGAACAGTGATATCACAATGCAGATATATAACCCGCGCCCCCACTTGCCTGATCGCCTGTAATGTGGCGTTGATTTCGTCGATATGGATCAGGCGGTTTAACATACTATTCACCTTAACCGGTGTCGGCTGAATCCCTTGTGCTTGCAGATGGGCAATAGCTGCCGTTTTGCGTTCAGCCAAGGTTGTTTTGCCTACAGACCATTCCGGCAACGGTGCAGTCATATCGGTACGTCCGAGCAGAATAAAAGCCGCCTGACTCTGTTTTGCCAGTTCAATAACACAGTGTGCTGTAATACCACGGGCTCCCCCTGTCACAACCAGTACATCATGGGGGCTGACCTGCATGGCCGATGCCGCTGATAATACTTTCTCTTCCTTCAGCGCCAATGTCATGCGTTCACCATTTACACTGCGTCCAATTTCTGCCACGCCAGTCCGGCTATCCTGAAGCTCTTCTATCACTATCTTTGCCACGTCGCTGTCTTTCATTCTGGCATCAATGTCTACGGTGCGGCAGAAGACATTTCCCCATTCAATATTCAGCGATTTGGTCAATCCAGTGATGCCCGCAGAAACAATCGGTAAGTATTCACGCCCGGAAGTCAGCAGTTCACCATCCCCCCGCATAATGACCATGAAGTATCCCGGCTGTTTCCCGTCACGGGTAAGGCTGCTTTGCAGGCGTTTTGCCAACAGGAAAGTGGTTTCAACTGAGCGGTAATCCTGCTCATTGAATACATCGGCCAATGCCTTAACCCCCTGTTTCAGAGCCTGCAAATAGATGACGCCTTCAATAGTGCCATGTTGCTGTTCAATATCTGCCAGTACAGCATCCAGCACAGATTCGTCACCCATTGCGGCCTGATTTTGCTTCAGTGACAGAACGACCACTTGCTGTCCCCGCTGTTCCAATGCATCCACGATATTCTCTACAACTGTCTTATCTACGGCCAGGTTATCCACTCTGGTTGTTCCCTCATCCACCACCAGCCAGCGTTTGGGGGATGAAAAAACATCCTGCAAACAATCCGGCATTGGCAGAGGTTGTTTCACCACCGCAAAACGGGAAACGGGCGAATCTGCAAAGCGCTTTTCTTCATCTTCTTTATTTAGTGCAATTTTATGATTCAGTTCAGGCTGAACCGCAGAGGACACCATCCGTTGCGATTCAGCTAGCGGCTTTTTTACGCTGTAGCCCTCAGATGAAGCCGCTGTCGAAGTGACAAATCCCAATGACCGCAATTTCTCGGATGCCCCTATACTGCTTTTTTCTGCAACAGCAGCTTGCTCTTTTTCATGGTGTTCTACAGGTGGCTGTACCTGTTCTGGCTCAGATCCGAGCCCCTTGTTGTACAAGGCACTTACTGCTTCGTCGATCATTTGTTTGAAGAAGTCACTCATCTTAGCAATAGTGCTCAACGAATCGACTTCGAAGTTTTCCATATCTTTATTTCTTGCTGTCTCACTATGAAGCCCCATGTTCGCAGAGAACGCATCAAACATCGCCCCAAAGATTTCCAGCCGCTTGATGGAGTCAATACCCAGATCCGCTTCCAGATCCATCTCTGAGCTGATCATATCCTGCGGATAACCCGTTCTTTCACTGACAATGTTGATCAATTGGCTGATGATGCTTTCTTCAGTGATCCGCTCAAGATGTTTAATCAGTTTTTCCACTTCAGGATCAAGTACTTTCGTCTGTACTTTGGCGACCGCTTTTTCTGGTTCTGGCTCAGGCTTAATAGATTCATTAGCAGATTCAGAAGAAGCCATTGATACCACTGGTGTAACCGGAACTTCCTCAGTCTTAGGCATTTCTGGCATCATTGGACGCACTGCCTCGACTTTTTCCACCATTTCTACTGGCTGCATGTTAGATACAGGAGCAGAAATAGATTCAGCAGCTTTTACCGGAGCGGAATATCCGACAACCGATTGAGTCAGGCGGCTAACCGATGCCATAACTGGTGTTACCTGCCCGGACTGGAACAGGCTCTGTTGCGTCATAAAATAACGTTCATGATTGGTATGGTATAATTCGAGGTTTTTGTCCAACAGTTGAACGCTTTGACTCAAACTAGAGAGCATCGTTGGCAGGTTCTGGTGATCTTTGCAACTTTCCAGCAAACTGTATTGCTTCTCCAGTAACATACTCAACAACTGGATGTATTCTTTTTGATTTGTCTGAAATTGCTGGTGTAGTTGACTCATTACCTGTTGGGCCTGTAACAGTCCATTTAATGTGTCAGCATTTTGGCTTTCGCTCAATTTATTATTCTGTTCCATGGGGTTATCTCGTCTTTGAATAATTGTCAGAACGTTCTGTTGGAGAAATTCGGCTGAAACAGGTTGCTTGTGTTCAACCACCTTTTCAGTCTTGTTTTCAATCTTGCTTTCAATGTAACTTTCAGCGGCATCTTCGACGTTATCGACGACTCTGCTTTCAACTTCATGTTCAGGGTAACTTTCAATTTCTTCTGCCAATACTGCCTTTTCTGGCTGCGGCAATGATCCCGCGATAAACCGCTCAACAACAGCATGATCACCCTCACGCAAGGCATGTTGACGTCGAGCTTTATTTTTCTCAGATAAGAAGAAACCACCGCTTAGTCTGAAGGTCAGACGCTTACCTTTGTCTTCTTCCACTGGCTGAATACGGACATGCTGGTTTATATCCCACAGCCTGACACCTTCTGCCAGTAATTTGGCCTGAGCACGGGCTAACTGTAATCTCTCTTCCCCTTTATCACTGGGGTTGGTTGAAATCACGGTATGTTCCCGGTTTTTCAAAATATCAGATACTAATTTGCCTAAGACACCTTTCGGCCCGAACTCAACAAATAAGCGCCCTCCCTGCTGGTAAATTGCCTCAATGGTCTGACGGAACTTAACTGGTTTTATCAGTTGTTCTGCCAACAATTCCCGAATGACGCGTGGTGAATTGTCATAGGGTTCTGCTGTTGCGCTGGAGAATAATTTGCACTCTGGTGGCTGGAAATGGATATCAGTCAGGCACTCACGGTAAGGCTGATAGGCCGGCTGAATAAATTTCGTATGGAAGGCAGCAGACACAGGCAGAATACGGCAATGAATATTCTGTTTTTTCAACTCATCATATAGCTGATTAATCTGGTCAGTTTCTCCTCCAAAAACTACCTGCCGTTCAGAGTTATCATTAGCAATGACAATCCCTGTATAACGTTGCAGAATTTCTTCACGTTGTACATGGGTCAACGAAGCTGCCAGCATCGCACCAGCATCCGAATCAGGACCACAGAGCTGATTCGCTGATGCGGCAGCCCATCCCCTTGCCAGAGAAACGCGGTGGAAATCTTTCTCGGAAAGTACTCCCGCCGCCCAAAGTGCTACAACTTCGCCATAACTATGGCCCGCGACAAAATCAGGTCTGAAGCCTATATTTCTTAATATATTGAAATAACCCGCACTGATTGCCCCCAATGCAGGCTGAGCATTGGCCGTGTCTGTCAGCCGTTTCTGCTGTTTCGTATATTCTTCTTCTGAAAAGGCAGGTACGGGATAAATAACGGGGGATAATTCATGACCTGACTGACTGATAGCGACATCATCCAGCGCTTCCAGAGATTGACGCATTTCAGGATAGTCATTAGCAATATCCCGCGCCATATTGACATACTGTGAACCCTGACCAGGGAACAGAGCAACAATCTTACCATCCAGTACTTTTCCTCTAGGCTGATAATAGATCCCGCGAGGATGTTCCCAACCGCTAGTGCTATTTTGCTGTACCTGGTTTTGTTGTAACTGGTTTTGTTGTAACTGACTGACAGCGATAGAAAGTAATTCCACAGTTTGTGCGACAGATTGAGAAACGAACACAACTCTGGCCTGATGCGGCTGTAAGTTCTCGATATCTTGTTGCTCCAGATGCTGACGAATGGCATTTTCCGGTAAATCACCAGTAAAGCGGGATAAAGCTGCCTCACACTGTGAAAGCAAGTCTGCGGGACTTTCACCTTTAAACAACATAATCCAAGGTGATTCATTCAACCGATAACGGCCGTGTGTCTGTTTTTCATACTCTTCCAGAATAGCGTGGAAGTTAGTCCCACCAAAACCAAAGGCGCTTAATGCTGCCCGGCGTGGCGCATTACTGAATGAACGTAGCCACGGTCTGGCTTCACTGTTGACATAAAAAGGGCTGTTTTCTGACATCAACAGATCAGTAGGCTTTTTCACATTAATAGTGGGTGGCAATACCTTATGGTGTAACGCCAATGCAACTTTAATCATAGAAGCAGCGCCGGCTGCACAACGGGTATGTCCAATCTGGGATTTGATACTACCAATCGCCACTGATTTCGGGGGGATCTGAAACTCGCCAAACACAGCATGCAGACTTTTAAGTTCGGTATCATCACCTGATGCTGTCCCTGTACCGTGTGCTTCAACCAACTGAATATCACTCGGCACAATCCCCGCGCAAGCATAGGCTCGTTTCAGAGCTTTTACCTGCCCTTCCATACGGGGAGCAAAAATACTTTTAGCACGGCCATCACTGGAGGCTTCGACAGATTTTATGATTGCATAGATCTTATCACCATTCAGTTCAGCATCTTCAAGACGCTTCAAAACCAACATACCTACACCATCCCCCAACATCATGCCATCAGCACTCTGATCGAAGGGGCGGGATACATTATTTCGCGATAATGCAGGGGTTTTGCTGAAACACAGGAAAGAAAAGATGGAGTTTTCCAGATTGATACCACCTGTTAAGACCGCATCACAGCTACCAGAATGTAACTCACCAATTGCGGCTTTGATTGCAGCAAGGCTGCTGGCACAGGCAGCATCTACCATATAAGATGTGCCGCCAAGGTCAAAATAACTGGCAATTCTGCCGCAGGCAACATTGCCTAAAAACCCAGGGAAGCTGTCTTCATTCCACTCAAGGTACATTCCGTGCGCGCGTTCAATAATATCGTTTGCCACTTCTTCAGAAAGGCCTGACTTCATCATGATTTCGCGCAAGTAAGGCGCCTGCTGACGGGCAGCCAGCGAGAATGATGTATTACCATTACCGCCTCCTCCCAAAATTACACCAATACGCTCACGATCAACTTTACTGTTTTTCGTCTCCAGCAAACCGGCATCTTGCATCGCCTGTTTGGCAACATACAGAGCAAATAACTGGGCTGTACTGAGCGAATCGAGAATTGCGGGTGGAATTTTGAACTCCACAGGATCAAAATCAATAGCAGGCACAAAGCCAGCACGATGACCATAAGTTTTATCAGCGGCTGTTGGGTCTGGATGGTAAAAGTCTTCTTTTTTCCAATATTCTTCCTTTGACATCTCAGTGATATCGATTAGCGAATCCTTTTTGCCTATAATATTTTCCCAAAACTTATACAAATTCGGTGCATCCGGGAAATGAGTTGCCATCCCAACGATCGCAATATCCCCACTAATTTTCCTATCATGCAAAAAATACGTCTTGGACATACATTCCTCGCGTTTTGAACAAAACAGTCTCCTATCCAGCACATATTTAATGCACTGTATTGAGTGTTTTCACTGTCATTCACTGTCATCCGCTGTCAGAAACATCATTATTAACCTATTAAATATGCTTTCGAAATCTATTCGAATACACGTAAATCAAGGTAGATTAGTAAGATATGCTGACAAGAATGTTACTTATATTTTTTGGATAAAACTTTTTCTCTCCCTCTCAATAACCCGGCTAATGAACCTGCCACAGCGGATGTGGCTCCAACCACAATTTCAATAACTGTTATTTGTATTGGAGAAAGATGATCAATAGATAAAAAATGCGTCACAATAAAAATTAATGCTATGACACATGCACTAAAAGCATGAATTAAAAAATACATTGAACTTTCATCAAGCTTATCATCTTTTTCAAAGTGTAATAAATTTGCTTTGATATCAAGAATAGTTTGTTTCTGTGTCACATAAGCTATCCATAAAGAAATAATATAGGATGTTCCTCCTGCACTAAAAGCCGCCACTGAAACGGTAATTATCTCTGTAAAATTACCACTTTCTTCTCGAAAATAACCATATGCTAGTAAGCCTGCAACCGCACCAGCAATAATTGCCCAAGGTAAAAAATAATTAAATATTATATGTATGTCACTGTCTTCTTTTCTTACCTCAACATTTTTAATTGAAAATAGTTTCCCATATAATTCAATAGAGTAATGCTTAAGTCTGGATACAATAAAACAACTGGAAAACACTACCAATAAAAAACTTATAATTAATGCTAACCAAATATTTAATTGTGATGAAAATGAAGTATTCCACAGAGAAAAAAGTAAATCCCACCAATAATAGTAATATCAATAAAAGCACGCACAACAGCATTGGAAAAATCAGCCATTGTCAGACTTTGTTTGAGGTTTAATGCCTTATCGGCTATTTTTATTTTCTCACTCTAATTGTAACTTGAAACCTATTGAGTGTATTTGTTTTTTCTATGTTATAAATTTTATAATCCTTACCACTATAAATATATGCGACTGATATTTTCCGTAATAGCGTCTTTGTATACATCTAATTGACCATAGTTTCAATTTAAAAAAATTGACCCAATTTAAGAAAGAAAGCTAATTAATCATTTAAAAACAAATAATTAATGCAACTTTACCTATATTAAAAGATTAATTATTGAGTGGTATATAAAAAAAATAATATACATCCTACAAATTTCAAATTGCAGTCAATAAAGCGGTCATTGAAAGATGAAAAGTATAAAAGGCTCTTCAGAATGAGGAGCCTGTAAACGTTCTCTTTTCAATTGTGGATTTCAGCTAACATCTTTTTTGTTACGATCCAACCATAGAGAAAGCGCCTTCAAAGAGTCAGGCGTAAATTGATCACAACGGGCAGTAATTTCTTCAGGTGACAACCAGTAAACCGCAGAAACCTCTTCTTCCTGTAACGCAAATGGCCCGTGGCTGACACAGCTGAATAACCCTCCCCATGTACGGCAGATATCTTCCTCATAATAGAAAAGCCCGTGTTCCGCAAAAGGAACCCGGCAATCCCCAACTCTTCTTCGGCTTCACGACGGGCAGATTCAAGCATACTTTCCCCCATCACCACGACACCACCAGCAGTTGCATCCAATTTACCAGGGTAAAAATCTTTTGTTTCTGTGCGATGCTGAACCAATATTTTCCCCATTCCATCATGTACAACAATGTAAGTTGCCCGATGCCTCAAGTTTTGGCTACGCATTTGCTGACGAGTTGCCTGCGCGATGATTTCATTCTCTTCATTAACGATATCAACCCACTCAATATTGACTGATTTTTCTTGAGTCATCCTAAAACCTTTGCTAAATAATCTATGAACCAATTTCTGCTGTGATAGCCTCTCTATCAACCAATTTTGAAATATGTATACAGACCCTAACCGGAAAAACAAATCCACTCACACAGCTATGAAGGATCGATGGCATTTTACAGACAAACAAAACCAATGCTAATGTAATAAATCTAACATTTATCTTAACGTTACTATTACTAGAGGTTATATGATAGATCTATACTACGCTCCTACACCTAACGGCTATAAGATTTCACTGTTCCTTGAGGAAACCGGTCTCCCTTATACCATTCATCCAATCAATATCAGTGCTGACGAACAATTTACCCCGAAATTTTTAGCTATCTCACCCAATAACAAGATCCCCGCAATTGTCGATCATGAGCCTGTTGATGGAGGGGAAGCAATATCTCTCTTCGAATCAGGTGCTATCTTGCTCTATCTGGCAGAAAAAACAGGGAAATTTCTGAGCCAGAATGAGCGGGAACGTATTCAACAGCTACAATGGCTATTCTGGCAAGTCGCGGGATTCGGCCCGATGCTTGGGCAAAATCACCATTTCCATCGTTATGCGCCAGAAGTTGTACCCTATGCGATAAACCGTTATGTGGCAGAAACTCAACGTTTATACAAGGTATTGAATACCCAATTGGAAAAAACACCATATCTTGGCGGCAATGAATACAGTATCGCTGATATCGCCACCTATCCGTGGGCACGGTGTTATGAACATCAAAAAATTAATTTGCAGGATTACCCTGCTGTTGAAAAATGGCTCGAAAATATCAGTCAACGGCCGGCAACAAAAGCAGCATACAAATATTGATGAAAGCTCGTTTAGTAACGAAACTTTTCACTAAAACTTGATGTTGATAACAGATAACAGCATATTTCGCTGCCGTATAAGCCATCACTTGCTATAGTCAATCAATGATTATACCGATAGATTTCAAGTTGCAGCTAATAAGGCTGTAACTTGAAAGCCGGGAGTATATCCACTTTTGGTCACAGGGGGTGGTTATGTATATTTTAGTTACGGGAGGAACAGGGCTGATAGGTCACAAGCTAATCTATCAATTGCTTTCACTCTCCCACTCCATTACCATTTTGAGCCGTTCTCCACAAAAGGTTTACTCTTTATTCAGCGATAAGGTAGAATGCTGGACGACATTGAACGAACAGAGCAATCTGGATGATTTTGATGCAGTTATCAATCTTGCTGGTGAGCCTATCGCTGATAAGCGCTGGACACCAGAACAAAAAAATAAACTTTGCCAAAGTCGTTGGCAATTAACTGAAAAGCTCAGCACTTTAATTAGGGCTGGTAAGTCCCCTCCTTCTGTTTTTATTTCCGGTTCGGCCGTTGGGTATTATGGTGATCAGGGGCAAGCTGTTATTTCAGAAAATGATCCTCCCCATGATGAATTCTCTCATCAGCTCTGTGAACGCTGGGAAAAACTGGCATTACAAGCTAAAAGCGAAAAGACCCGAGTATGTCTGTTACGAACAGGTATCGTCTTAGCCAGTAATGGGGGAGCACTGAAAAAAATGCTGCCTCTGTTCCGTTTGGGGTTTGGAGGTGCGATAGGAAGTGGCAAACAATATATGCCATGGATCCATATTGATGATATGGTCAACGGCATCTATTACTTGCTGGTTTCTCCAGAACTGGATGGCCCTTTCAATATGACTGCGCCCTATCCTGTTCATAATGATCAGTTCAGTGCGATCTTGGCAAGAATCCTGCGTCGCCCCACTTTTATTCGTATACCTGCTTTTGTATTAAAAATTGTAATGGGAGAAGCAGCAACACTGCTCTTAGGTGGGCAACAAGCTGTGCCCAAACGATTAGAAGAAGCCGGATTCGGCTTCCGCTATTTTGAATTAGAAGAAGCCTTAAAGAATTTATTAAAGGAAAATGCTAATCAGCGTTAAACATCAGTGAGTTTCACACCCTGCCAACGATTGAATAAATCCTCTGGCAGTTCAATATCAAACTGATCAAGTACACGGTTAATTGTCTGGTCAATAATATCCTGAATACACTCAGGGCGGTGATAAAACGCAGGAACTGGCGGCATTATCACTGCCCCCACTTCAGCAGCCTGAGTCATTAACCTTAAGTGCCCCAAATGCAATGGTGTTTCTCTGACTCCCAACACCAATTTACGCCCTTCTTTCAAGACAACATCTGCGGCACGAGTGATTAAGCCATCCGTGTAGCTATGCACAATACCCGATAATGTTTTGATAGAACAAGGTAAAATCACCATCCCTGATGTCTTAAATGATCCCGAAGAGATAGAAGCAGCGATATCACGGTTATCGTGCACAACATCGGCAAGAGCCTGAACTTCCCGCAAGGTATAGTCAGTCTCCAGTGCTAATGTCTGTCGGGCTGATTGGCTGATCACTAAATGCGTTTCAATATCTTCTACAGGCTGTAAGACTTGCAGTAATCGGATACCATAAATCGCACCACTTGCTCCTGTCAGCCCGACGATCAGTTTTTTCATGTGTCCCTCTGAAATATCAGAAATAACTCAATGATAATAGGAATATAATTATCCTTCATTATATATTTCTAAACTCTCAATTTCGCTCTGTCCGCGTAATTTCATAGCATCATCCTTACGCAGATTTTCCAGATAATCGAGATAAATCTGGTCAATGTCTTTTGTGACATAGATACCATCAAAAACTGAACATTCAAATCTTTCAATATCTGGATTTTCTTCACGCACCGCAGTGATCAGATCAGTGAGATCTTGGTATACCAACGCATCAGCACCAATGAGCTGGCGAATTTCATTGATTTCCCTGCCGTGAGCAATTAATTCATTAGCATTGGGCATGTCGATCCCATACACATTCGGGAAACGAACTTCAGGCGCAGCCGAAGCAAAATAGACTTTCTTAGCACCCGCTTCACGCGCCAACTCCACAATTTGTTCTGAAGTCGTACCACGTACAATAGAATCATCGACCAACAATACATTTTTACCCCGGAATTCCGCACGATTGGCATTCAGTTTACGCCGAACTGACTTTCGGCGCTCCTGCTGACCGGGCATAATAAAAGTGCGTCCGACATAACGGTTTTTAACAAATCCCTGACGGTAAGGTTTATCCAGAATATGGGCAATCTCCAGTGCCACATCACAAGATGTTTCAGGAACAGGGATCACAACATCTATCTGTAAGTCTTCCCATTCACGGGCAATTTTTTCACCCAGTTTCCTACCCATACGTAACCGTGCGTTATAGACAGAAATTTTGTCAATAAAGGAGTCAGGACGGGCAAAATAAACAAATTCGAACAGACAAGGTGTTAATGAAGGATTTTCTGCACACTGGCGAGTAAATAATTGCCCCTGCTCAGTGATATAAATTGCTTCGCCAGAAGCGACATCCCGTAGGAACTCAAACCCTAAGGTATCGAGTGCCACACTTTCTGATGCCACCATATATTCATTGCGTCCATCGGCCAGTGTGCGTTTCCCCAACACCAGAGGCCGGATACCGTTTGGATCACGGAAAGCTACCAGACCATGCCCAATAATCATAGCAACACAGGCATAAGCACCACGAATTCTCCGGTGCATTGCCGCTACTGCCGCGAAGATATTATCTGGCTCTAATGGGAAATGCGGGAATTTAGTTAATTCATCAGCAAAAACATTCAGCAGGATTTCAGAATCAGAAGTGGTATTAACATGGCGACGGGCATTTTCAAACAGGATTTTTTTCAATTCATGAGAGTTTGTCAGATTGCCATTATGTGCCAACGTGATACCAAAAGGAGAATTCACATAGAAAGGTTGTGCTTCAGAAGCGCTGGAACTACCCGCTGTTGGGTAACGGACATGCCCTATTCCAATTGTCCCCTGTAAACGTAACATGTGTCGTGTTTCAAACACATCTTTAACCAAGCCATTGGCCTTACGTAAACGGAACTCATTGTTACCATCAATAGTCGCAATACCTGCTGCATCCTGTCCACGGTGCTGAAGCACCGTTAATGCATCATAAATCGACTGGTTAACCGATGTAAAACCAACGATACCAACAATACCGCACATGTAGTCTTTCCTCATCAGTCAGGCGGAGAGGATTATTTCTCCGGTAGGAAACTCGACGCATTTTGCAGGTAGTCAAAAAACCACCTGATAATTTGACTGAACTGTGGGATCAGTTGTGACTGCTGCCAGTCCGTACTTTGGGGAAGTGGTGTAAAAGAATCCGCAATAAATAGAATGGCAGAAACAATTAACACACCACGCAATGCCCCAAAACAGATCCCCAGAACCCGATCTGTACCTGATAAGCCTGTTCGCTGAACAAGTGAACCAATGACATAGTTTACTACTGCGCCAACGATCAATGTTGCAATAAATAAGATAGCAATCGCTACGCCATTACGCACCAACTCATCTTCAAGGCGAGTGAAATAAACCGCCAGATAAGTATAAAAGTGACTTGCAACAAAGAAAGCACATCCCCAAGTCATCAGAGAAAGTGCTTCACGAACAAAACCGCGAATCAAGCTAACCAGTGCAGAGAAACCAATAATGGCAATAATCGTATAATCAATCCAGACCATATTTTAATCCAAAATAGGCTCCCGACACTCAGGCCGGGCGCATTCTAACAGAAAACGAAAACGTTTGCGTAGCAGATTTATCGCTGTACTAAAAATAATTAAGGAATCGTCATCCTAACCTTTATCAGCGCTAAAATCAGGCTATTGATCTTTCACGGGCGATTTTAGCTTCGCATGAAAGATCCCTTTTTTAGGGTTTATAATTTTTGATTTGCCCCTGCAAACCCGTTAACTCTTTCAATTCAGGTAAAACAAATGCCAAAGCCTGCTTTGAGGCGTTAGGCCCGACATAAATCCGGGTCAATTGCCCCTGTACCGGAGAAGAAGGGATAGTATAAACCTGATGCCCCGACAAACGCAGCCTGGATACTATCTCATTTACCTTATCTGCATTTTTTAACGCACCAAGCTGGACAACATAGGCTACTGCTTGTGGTGCCTGCTCTACAGGTTGAGACTTCGCTTCTGGCCTGCTGGCAGGCTTAACCTGTGGCCTGACTTCTGGCTTAGTTTCCACTTTCTGCATAGAGGGAGATTCAGGCCTTGTCGGCTTGGGATCTTGAGTGATTGTAACAGGAGTTGAAACCAGTGGCGCAGATTCCGACGATGATGAACCAGACAACATGTCTGTTTCTGGCTGTTGCTCCTGAGCTTGTGTCTGCATCGCCTCAGCTGCACCTTCCGGTGGTGTAGATGGCATACTTTGAGTCAGTGGCGGAATAGAATCAATATTCTCTTCATCACCAGGCTTAGGCACTAATGGAATAGAAGCGAATTTTTCCTCATTGTATTTCTTATCGCCGTCAAACAGCATCGGCAGCACGATGACACTCAGTGCCACAAGAACGATGGTTCCGACTAAACGATTTTGAAACTTACTTGCCACGTCCCTTCATCTCCTCCAATGATTCCATAACATGAGCAACAGTATGGAAAGAGCCACAAACCACAATGATATCTTGTTCTGATGCGTCTTCCATGGCTTGATCCCATGCCTGCTCGACTTCCGTGAATGTCCGGGCTCCGGAAAGATGTTCAGCCAGCATCTGTGCTTCTGCCCCCCGAAGTTCATGTAATGATGCACAATACCATTCGTCAATTTGCCGGGAAAGACAGGCAAGCGTCCCCGTAATATCTTTGTCTTGCAGCATACCGACAACACCCCGTATTTTGCTGTCCGGTGAACGGGGTAATTCAGCCAGTTTTTGTGTCAGATAATCGGCCGCATGGGGATTGTGCGCCACATCCAGAATAACCAGTGGGTTTTCTCTGATGATTTGGAAACGTCCCGCCAATTGGGCTCGTTTTAAGCCTTCATGCAGTGCGCGTTCATCAATTGCCTGACTGATTTTATCATTCTGCTGTAACAAACAGTGAATCACGCCCATTGCCGTTGCTGCGTTAGCCAATGGCAGATTAGGCATAGGTAACGAATTAAATTGTTGGGTCGCTGTTCGCCAGTGCCAGCTTTCTTTATCTTGATCTTGTGAAAAGTCCCAATCGGCACCACGGCGGAACAAATTCGCACCCAGTTCATCGGCCACTGCCGCAATGGAGTGAGGCATATCAGGTTCACCGACGACAGCAAAGTGATCACGACGGAAAATACCGGCTTTCTCACGCCCGATATGCTCGCGATCTGCTCCGAGCCAGTCCGTATGATCCAACGCAATACTGGTGATCGCCGCAACATCAGCATCCACAATATTAGTCGCATCCAAACGGCCGCCTAAGCCTACTTCGAGGATCACAATATCAAGGTCAGCTTCTTTGAAAAGCTGCAATGCTGCCAATGTACCGTATTCAAAATAGGTTAAGGAAATATCACCACGCTGAGATTCAATATCCGCAAAGACACGGCAAAAATCCTGCTCTGTCGGTTCATTCCCCTGAATACGTACCCGTTCGGTATAACGCACCAAATGCGGTGAGCTGTACACCCCCACTTTCAGGCCAGCAGCCAGAAAAATGGATTCAAGGGTATGACAGGTTGTGCCTTTTCCATTCGTGCCGGACACCGTAATGACTTTTGGTGCCGGATGTAATAGATCCAACTGCCTGGCGAGTGTTCCTACACGTTCAAGCCCCATATCGATAGCTTTCGAGTGCAGATTTCCAAGATAGGAAAGCCACGTCATTAGTGACGACGTGGCTTGAGGAGTTTGTAAAGTATCAGACATCTTCTTTATTAGGATTGATGTTTGTGTCAACTTCGACGTCAGCAGATTCAGCAACAATTTCTGTCACTTCTGTTTTCGTACCGGGTTGTGGCTGATGAGTCAGCATTGCAAGCAGGTTAGCGATTTTTTCCCGCATTTCCGGGCGACGTACGATCATATCAATTGCTCCTTTTTCCAGCAGAAACTCACTGCGCTGGAAACCTTCTGGCAATTTTTCACGTACGGTTTGTTCAATAACCCGTGGGCCTGCAAAACCGATCAGTGCCTTAGGCTCTGCAATATTGATGTCACCTAGCATCCCCATACTGGCGGTCACCCCCCCCATTGTCGGGTTAGTCAGAACACAGATATAAGGTAAACCCCGATCCTGCATTTTCGCCAACGCAGCACTGGTTTTTGCCATCTGCATCAGCGACATCAGCGCTTCCTGCATACGTGCCCCACCACTGGAAGCAAAGCAGACAAATGGGCAGTTGTCTTCCAACGCCTGTTCAACTGCGCGAACAAAACGTGCTCCCACAACTGACCCCATTGAACCTCCCATAAAGTTAAACTCAAATGCACCAGCCACCACTGGCATATCGTGTAGTGTACCTTTCATCACGATCAGGGCATCTTTTTCCTGAGTTTGCTTCTGGGCCGCAGCCAAACGATCTTTGTATTTTTTAATGTCGCGGAATTTCAGGATATCTTTAGGCTCCAATTCACTGCCTAACTCTGTCGTGCTTTCTTCATCCAGAAATGCCTGCAAACGCTGACGGGCAGAAATTCGCATATGGTGGTCACATTTCGGACACACTTCCAGATTACGCTCTAACTCAGCGCGGTAAAGTACCTGACTGCAACTGTCGCATTTTGTCCAAACTCCTTCAGGAATACTAGCCTTACGAGTTTGCATTATTTTGCTTTTATTTAGAATTTTTTCAATCCAGCTCATTAATGAACCTTTCCGTCTAATTCTGGCATATACTTTTAACAATGTATGCTCGGTATACTTGAGTATCTGCCAGCTTATGTTTTACGTGCCATTAAACCACAATGCTATAACAGTGTGGACAAAAAACTGCTCAAACCTGTTTGATGGTTATCTAATTATTATCTACCACTTTTTTCGATGCGGCACGGCGATGACGCCAAATTTCAATAACCCCAGGCAGAATAGAAATAAAGATAATTGCAACAATCAATAGTTTCAGATTCTTCTGAACAACCGGCATATCACCGAATAAATAACCAGCATAAGTGAACAATAATACCCATACAAACGCGCCAATGACATTATAAGCAGCAAAATGGCGATAAGACATTTTCCCCATCCCGGCAACAAATGGCGCAAATGTTCGGATGATTGGCACAAATCGCGCCAGAATTATTGCTTTTCCACCATGCTTTTCATAAAACTGATGGGTTTTATCCAGATAGCTACGGCGAAAAATCTTGGAATCCGGGTTATTAAACAATTTCTCACCAAAAATTCGCCCAATAGTATAGTTTATGGCATCACCGATAATAGCCGCAATGATGATCAACGCCACCATAATATGCACGTTAAGATCGTTAGAATCTAATGCCGATAGTGCTCCCGCTACAAATAGCAGAGAATCTCCCGGCAAGAATGGTGTAACCACCAGCCCAGTCTCGCAAAATACGATTAAAAATAAGATGCCGTATACCCAATAACCATAATCAGCAACCAATTCGGCCAAGTAGGCATCAATATGTAAAATAAAATCGACAATGAACTTCGCGAAATCAATAAAATGAGTAAACAACTCCATAATATTCCTCGTTATGCTCAAACATCCCTGTCATCATTCGAAAATATCAGATTAATTCATCGGCCAAAAACAAGGGCCCCATAACAGGCTCAGGCAAGTCAAAATGGACAGGATAATCTACTGCAACTAAATACAGCCCTTCAGCTTTAGCTGTTGCGGCTGCTTTTGTCCGGTCTTTCAGTGCCAGCAATTCAGCCATCCATTGGATGCCCTGATTACCACAACCAATTTCCAACAAGCTGCCAACAATATTGCGCACCATATGATGAACAAAAGCATTGGCCTTGATATCAACAACCACATAATGCCCATGACGACTGACATTAATATGCATCAGATTACGCCACGGCGAATTGGACTGACACTGAACTGCCCTGAAAGAAGTGAAGTCATTCTCTCCCAACAGACATTGTGCCGCTTCATGCATTTTTCTCTCATCCAGCGGATAATGAAAATGCGTGACACCTTTCGCCAGTACCGCAGGACGGTAACGATGGTTGAAAATAACATACCGATACCGGCGTGCCGTTGCACTGAAACGGGCATGAAATTCATCATCTACCGTTTTTACCCAACGTACTGCAATATCCGGCGGCAAATGAGTATTAACTCCCATTGTCCATGCTGCATCTTTACGTTGTGCTAATGTTTCAAAATGCACTACCTGCCCGGTTGCGTGAACACCTGCATCCGTTCTGCCCGCACAGAAAACAGAAATAGGTTCATCTGCCACTTTTGACAGTGCTTTTTCCAAACATTCCTGTACACTTCTGACCTCTTGCTGACGCTGCCAACCATAATAGCGGCTGCCGTCATATTCAATCCCCAGTGCAATTTTCACTTTTTTTGCTTCTGGTACAGACTGATTCAGTTCTGTAGCAGACATCAGTAAAATTGCTCCTGCATCAGTTTTTCTGCGATTTCAACCGCCATCAGAGCACCGCCAAAGCGGATATTATCGGCAACAGACCAGAACTGTAACATCTCCGGCATTCCGTAATCATTACGCAAACAACCGATACTCAACCCATCAGTACCTGATGCATCTGTAACCTGAGTTGGATAATCGCCCTCTTCCGAGAGCTGAATTTCTTCAAGACGTTCAAATTCTCCACGCGCTTCTTCTACACCAACCGGACGCAATGTTTCCAGATTAACCATCTGAGCAATACCGTAAAACACGGAAGATTGAACACAACTCACTGAAACAGGCAAACTTTCATCCTGCAATATCCGGCGGATCTGATCGACGATACGACGCTCTTCGCGCACTGTGCCTTCAGCATCAGGCAATAAAGGTAGTAGATTAAACGCCAACTGCTTATTGAAACATCCTTCATCGGGCGGAATACCATTCAATAAACGAGCACTTTGCCCTGCCAACTCTTCAATGGCAGCTTTACCATGTACGGAAACAGGCAATATATTGGTTAACTGTAAACGTGCAATACCCGCAGCATTAATTAACGGTTTGATAGCTGTCAGCACCTGACTTGTAGCACTATCGGCAACCGCAATAATGTTACGGTTACGATATTCAGCTAAAGCATACGGGTTCACTGTCGGGACAACCAACGGAACATCCGGTTCTGCTGCAAACAACCCACTACTGTCAATGACCAGACAACCTGCTTCTGTTGCTTTTGTAATATATTGTGCTGTCACTTCCATACCCACAGCAAAAAATGCGAGCTGTACCTGTGACCAATCAAAATCTGCGGCATCATGAACAGTGATATTTTTACCGTTAATACGTTGGATTTTCCCGATACTTTGCTCACTGGCAAGAAGATGCAGTTCACCAACCGGAAACTGGCGTTCCTGCAATAACGCCAATATCGCTTCACCTACTGCGCCTGTTGCACCCAAGAGCGCAATATTCCAACCTTCTGACATGTTGGTTTTCTCCACTTCTTTTTTATTCCACTGCTTTTTTATTTTGGTAGCAGGCAAAAACTTCTGCCTGCATTAAATCACTTTTGCGTTAAATCAATTTAGCGTTAAACCCAATTCTGGACAGTAATTGAGCACTGCTTTCTGAATCACAATGCACGGTCAGGGAAGACCACTCTCGACGTTCAGGATAATTTTTTCGCAACTGGTCAAAAGCACCCTCCTGCCCGGCTACTTGACGTAATGGTGTATCATCACGGCGCACATCATACACTAAATGCATCAAGCGCTTCAGGATGCTTTGTGCCACTTCGCCATGAACCGTGATATGGCTGAAATCAGACTCAGGCAACAACTCAGATAATTCTGTCTTCTGTGATTTCCCCAGGAATTCACAATACGCCTCAAAAACCTGAGTTGTGCCACGAGCCTTACCTTCCAGAGTATATCCCGCGATATGCGGTGTACCGATATCAATCAAGTTAAGCAAAGGTAATGAAAGGTTAGGCTCTGGTTCCCAGACATCAAGTACGACACGTAATTTTTTTCCGTTTTGCAGCACTGATAACAATGCTTGGTTATCAACCACTTCACCACGGCTGGCATTAATTAAAATTCGGTTGTCCGGCAGAGCAGAAAGTAATTTTGCATCTGCTAAATGATAAGTTTGATAAGGGCCTGATGTGTTAAGCGGCGTATGGAACGTCAGAATATCTGCTTCCCTGATCAGCTTTTCCAAAGGCCAAAATTCGCCTTCATCTCCCCGATCGGCACGAGGTGGATCACACAACAAGGTTTTCACGCCCAAAGCAGCCAGTCGGTCAGCCAGACGTCCCCCGACATTACCGACACCAACAATGCCGACAATTTTATCTTTCAGTTGAAACTGATCTTGTTCTGCCAATACCATCAATGCAGAAAAGACATATTCAACCACAGCAATTGCATTACATCCGGGAGCAGCGGAGAAACCGATGCCTGCCTGCTCCAACCATTGCTGATCAACATGATCCATTCCGGCAGTAGCAGTACCGATAAATTTCACCGGACTACCTTTTAGCAAGGACTCATTAACTTTAGTGACAGAGCGAACCATAAAGGCATCTGCATGTTCCAAAACCCCCTCAGGCACAGGGCGGCCCGGAATTGCTTGAACTTCCCCTAATTGCGTAAAGAGCTGTTCAGCATAGGGCATATTTTCATCGACTAAAATTTTCACTTTTCTCATCCAACGGCTTAAATGGGCGTGATCCAATATTCTGCCATTTAATCGGCATAATACCTAATTCCGCTTTTTCTTTTGAGTTGCTTCTTTGTTAAAAGTCACGCGAAATCTATTGCTCATTGTTACACTAAGTACACGATATTCTGATACACACGATTTAACTCAATGAAGAATCTATTATTTCCCCTTATTGCTATACTAATTTGGTCAATTAACGCCGTGGTCAGTAAAGCCGCTGCCACTTCAATTGAACCTGCTGCTATCGCTTTCTATCGCTGGTTCATCGCTTTTTTGGCTTTAACTCCTTTTATCTTATTACCCGTACTAAAACAGTGGAAAATGCTTACCCGATATTGGTGGAAGTTATTGATCCTCGGCTCCCTCGGTATGGTTCTTAATCAAAGTCTAGTTTACTACGCTGCTCATACTGTCAGTGCAACACTGATAGGGATCTTTACTTCGTTGATCCCATTGTTGACTGTCATACTCAGTATTTTTGTCCTGCGAGTTGCCCCGACAGTTGGAATTATGCTCGGCACAGCTTTTTCCCTGTTTGGCCTTATATGGTTAGTTGGCAAAGGAGAACCTGCTTCTCTGTTACAACACGGATTAGGGTCAGGGGATATAATGATGTTTATTGCATCAGCAGCCTACGCTCTGTACGGCGTTCTGACCAAACGCTGGGCAATTTCATTACCGAATTGGCAATCACTCTATGTACAGATCGGATTTGGAGTCTTATTACTTTTGCCTAACTTCATGATGACAGAAGATATCCGGTTAACCAGCAATAATATTTCTCTTGTGCTGTTTGCAGGTATTCCGGCTTCAATTATTGCACCTTATCTGTGGATACAAGGGGTTATTCGCCTTGGAGCTAATATGACCTCAATCTTTATGAACCTTGCTCCGGTTTTCACCGCAATTATTGCCATCGCGGTACTCCATGAGGAAATGTCTAGCTATCATCTGATTGGTGGGGGTATTGTGCTGGCTGGTGTAATTCTTGCTCAACAATTACGTATCCCAATAACTCGTCAGAAAACTTAAATAGCATTTTGTCAACAATACTTTTACCAATTATCGCCCAATGTTTCACTGGGCGATAATTGAAAATAGTTATCATGATAAAATAGCTTCTAACATGACTAAAGAAAATAAACCAGGTATTGAATATCTAAATTAATTTTATACAATTTATATAAGAATCTCATGTTAACTGATTATTTTATTTTCACTTGATTATTTACTATAAAATATCCTCCGAATTGGGTATACTTCCCACGCGCTGCATTACGGGGATCTTTTATCATTTCATTCTTATTATCCGTTTTTCTGACTGACATTTTCCCCGGTTTATGAGCCCAAATATGAGAGCGTTCGTGCTTATTATTTAAAACCAATCGATACCAATGGTAGTCCCAGTCATCTGCATAATCATCAGTAGCAAAAAGGGCTACAACATGGTTCGGATAGTATTTTTCATCTTTATAATCATCCAACATAATTAATCCATCTGAAATTGCACCATCTATACCAATCTAACTTGAAGATGCCGGTTTCAAAATCTGGAAATTATCATTCAATCGACAAGCGAGTTCACCCGCTTTTTCCGCGTTAATGCTCGGATATTCACGAATAATAGTCTCTTCAATACACTGTAAATTAAGGGCGCCCATGATGTTGAGTCGGGTACGGCTGCCTGTAGTTTCAATCATTTTGACGTGCTTTACCCCTGATTTTATCCAGCCATAGCTTAATTTTGTAGACTGTGAGGGATGCACAGCATCAATAAACAGAATCGGCTCATTCTGACCGAATTCGTCTTTCAGGGCGTGGTAGGCCTCAATAAATTGTTGCTGTTTATCCGCATCAAATTTATGAGGAACCCCTTTCGGCTTCTTGTAACTGAACCCTTGACGGTGAAGCCATTTGGTCATCCCGGCCACGGTAAACGAAACCTGCCAGCGTGCCTGGACATAGGCCACAATGTGTGCGGTAGTATGCATCAGATTCACCGTCAAATAATCCACCAGTTCAGCGGTTTGCCGGGCAGACAGATGGCTTTCAGAACCGCCATTTTCAGGGGCGAGTTTTTCCTGACTGAAATAATCTTTCAGATGACGACTGACAGTGCTTTCATGAATACGTAAGGCCTGAGCAATCATCTGAGCAGTCCAGCCCTCGGAAGCCAAAAGAACCGCTTTGATGCGGTCGCGAACGCGTCCATCACGCGTTGTATCATGCATCAGTTCGAGGGCGTGTTTTTGGTCTGGTGTCAGATGAATTTTCATGGTTGCAAGCATGATCTGATTCGGATAAGAAATCAAGCATCTTCAATGATGATTGGTATATAACAACTTTCATAGTACGTTCTTGTAAAAGTTTCTCGGTATTCCCTCCCGGTTGAGAATAATTCCTACCTGCATAATTACAGGCGTAAGAATAACAGTTATATAATTTCTGCTTTTCGGGTGTATTCCAGAAAGTTGTATTGAACAAACCCGCCTGTACAGCAATCAATTTACCCGTTTTCGGACTCAAAATATTTACTGTATAGAGCTCATCATTATTTACATCGTGTAAAGTATGTCTTTTTTCACTATGCAGATCTTCATCTGGATCGTCTCCCTCAGAACAATCAGAAGCATCTGGCTGAAGGTTAATTATATCCTGAAATATCAAATCCTTAAAGTTACCGCTTTGGTTAGAGGACTCCATTAAAGTGAAGCCAAGATATCTACTTTGATAAAGATCGGGCGCTCTTCCATCACATATATAAAAAGAATTAGTCAATCCATAACTATGTGCGATTGTCTGCTCAGTGCCATCAATTTCGACTAAAAAACCAGAGAATCCAAGTTTTCCACAAGTGTCTCCAAAGTTAATTCCCTTAATATTATCCCTGAATAATCCCAGTAACCATCTTGAGTTCATTTCATAATCGAGATCATAGTAATACCAGTAATAATCTTCCAGTCCAGAAAAAGTCAATAATGTTACTTTAATCATTCTAATCCCCATATATAATTTTAGTATGGATATTGTTATTTTCAATAAATACAAACAATTAGAAAAACATTTATAATCTATAAATTTATTTTTGTTAATATCAAAATTATTTAGATAAATATCTAAAACAAACATATTTCTACTATTTCTTTTAAAATTGTTTTATATTCTGAAAATACTCCAAGTATACAAAGTCACTTTTAGTAATCATATATATGTTTATATTGCATCACATTATATTTTAATAAATCTAATGAATCATAAAAGTTAACTCTTTTCACTTTCAATATCTATTACATAACTTCAAAAAATCTTGAGGAATTTAAAAAAATTAACATCTTTCAAATTAAGTGATTAAAGTCACATCTAGACACTTTTTTTCTGTTAATAGAATATTTCAGTTCTATAAATAATAATGCACCGGAAATTTATAAAATTGTTTCCATCACTGGTGCTATGTGAGGAATAAAAAATGAAAATACTCAAAATATTATTCACTACTGTTGGTCTACTTTTCTGTACCAATACCTTTGCTGTCAGTGCTCCTGACAGAACTGAATGTATTGCCCCTGCTAAACCCGGTGGTGGCTTTGATTTAACCTGCAAGTTAGTTCAAGTCTCATTCCTGGATACCAAAGCTATTGATTCACCTATGCGGGTGACATTTATGCCCGGAGGCGTTGGAGCCGTTGCCTATAATGCTATTGTTGCTCAACGGCCTGCCGAACCTGGCACTATTGTCGCTTTTTCCGGTGGCTCTCTGTTAAATCTTGCTCAAGGAAAATTCGGACGCTATAACGTAAATGATGTGCGCTGGCTGGCCAGTGTTGGTACTGATTATGGTATGATTGCTGTGCGCAAAGACTCTCATTACAAATCATTAAAAGATCTCATTGATACATTCCAAAAAGATCCTACCAGCATCGTATTTGGCGCTGGAGCTTCCATTGGTGGTCAGGACTGGATGAAAACGGCCTTACTGGCAAAACAAGCTAATGTTGATCCGCGCAAAATGCGCTATGTCGCCTTTGAAGGTGGTGGTGAAGCAATCACAGCTCTGATGGGTAAGCATATTCAGGTTTTCTCTGGAGATATCAGTGAAACCCTACCTTATCTGACGAGTGATAAGCTACGTGTTCTTGCTGTCTATGCCGATAAAAGGCTTGACGGTGCTTTGGCGAATATTCCGACAGCCAAAGAGCAAGGCTACAACATCGTATGGCCAGTTATTCGTGGTTTTTACATGGGTCCCAAAGTCTCTGATGAACAATATCAATGGTGGGTAGATACATTCAACAAATTACAACAAACAGATGAATTTAAAAAACAACGCGAACTACGTGGCCTATTTGAATTCAATATGACAGGTAAAGAGTTGGATGATTATGTGCAAAAACAAGTTACCCAATACCATGAGATGGCTAAATCCTTTGGTTTAGCAAAATAACAGGAATAGCCATCATGAGCGATCGTATCTTTGCTGCTATCTGGTTAGTCCTGTGTGGAATAGGGTTGGTCATTGGCTGGGGTATTCATAGTGAATACAGCTATGAACCTCTGGGGCCACGGCCATTCCCGCTTGCCATTATCTCATTAATGGCACTATGCGCACTATTACTGCTATTCAAAAAAACTGAATTAACCCATTGGCCTGTACCACAAGTTCTGCGCCGCTTATTACTGCTGATAGTTTCACTGATCTTTTATGCAGGAACATTTGAGTGGTTAGGCTTTCCTCTGGCGACAACGTTATTGACCATCAGCATCGCATTGCTGTTTAACGCCTCACTTCTCGCTGCAATCATTTCTGGTGTGAGCTTAGGTATATCACTCTTTTTTGTGTTTGATCGCCTGTTAGATGTTACGCTACCCATTGGTAGTCTGTTCAGGTAAGGAGAATAAAATGGATACTTGGATATACCTGACACAAGGTTTTGAAGTCGCATTAATCCCTAAGAATCTGATTATCGCATTAATAGGCTGCTTTATTGGTACAGTTGTTGGTTTACTCCCCGGTCTGGGCCCAATAAATGGTGTTGCCATTTTATTGCCGTTAGCTTTTGCCTTGAAATTACCCGCAGAATCCGCCTTAATTTTGTTGGCAACGGTCTATATTGGTTGTGAATATGGAGGTCGAATATCTTCAATTCTGCTGAATGTTCCAGGAGATGCCGCCGCAATTATGACCGCTCTTGATGGATACCCAATGGCAAAACAGGGGCAAGCTGGTGTTGCATTATCTATCTCAGCAATCAGCTCATTTTGTGGTTCACTTTTAGCTATTGTTGGTATCATTTTGTTTGCTCCTCTTCTGGCCAAATGGTCTTTGGCTTTCGGGCCTGCTGAATATTTTGCCCTGATGGTTTTTGCGATTGCCTGTCTTGGCAGCATGATGAGCCAGAATCCTGTTAAATCTCTATTGGCTGCTTTGATCGGGTTAGGATTAGCTACGGTAGGAGTCGATGCTAATACTGGGATTTATCGCTTCACGTTTGATAATGTCCATCTTTCTGATGGGATTCAGTTTATTGTCGTTGTGATCGGTCTGTTCTCTATCAGTGAAATTCTGCTGATGCTTGAAAACACTTCCACTGGACAAAAAGTAATAAGTAAAACCGGGCGATTACTGTTTAACAAAAAAGAAGTTCAAACCTGTACCGGGCCAATATTACGCTCCTCAATTATTGGTTTCTTTGTTGGTATCCTACCCGGTGCCGGAGCAACGATTGCCAGCGCAATCACATACATGACAGAAAAACGGCTTAGTGGAAACAGCGATTCATTTGGTAAAGGTGATATCCGTGGTGTGGCAGCACCTGAAGCTGCCAACAATGCCTCAGCATGTGGTTCATTCATTCCTATGCTTACTCTGGGCGTCCCCGGCTCAGGTACTACAGCCGTAATGATAGGTGCACTGACGCTCTATAACATCACACCGGGGCCTGCTATGTTTACGGAGCAACCGGATATAGTCTGGGGGTTGATTGCTGCCCTACTTATCGCCAATATTCTTTTACTCATCATGAATATTCCGATGATTGGGTTATTTACCCGTATGTTGAGTATCCCTCTGTGGTTCTTAGTACCGGCCATAGCCACTGTTTCAGCAGTCGGAGTTTATGCTGTACACAGTACGACATTCGATCTGATGTTGATGGTTGGTCTGGGGGTGTTCGGTTATATTCTTAGGAAAATGCACTTTCCAATGTCACCGCTTATTTTAGGGTTTGTATTAGGTGAAATGCTGGAACAAAATTTGAGACGGGCACTTTCAATCAGTAACGGCAATTTCGATATTTTGTGGAGTAGTACCATTGCTCAATCTTTGTTGGGCTTAGCTGTGTTGGTTATTATCGTCCCACCTATCTTGCGGATAGTTCATAAAAAACGTAAGAGAAATGAGAAGATTTACAGCCAATCCACATAGTTGGTGAATTGGCTTTTATGTAGGCCAGTAAAACTTTTCAGTTTTGGAAAATCAGTTCAGATATTTGCGCATTACCAGAGAGGCATTTGTACCGCCGAACCCGAAGCTATTAGACATCACCGTCTTTAGTTCGCGTTCGGTAGGTTCAGTAATAATATCCATGCCAAGCGCTTTTTCATCCAGCTCTTCGATATTAATACTTGGTGCAATAATTCCATGCTCCAACATCAATAAACTGTAAATCGCTTCCTGAGCACCAGCCGCCCCCAAAGAATGCCCGGTCATCGCTTTAGTTGCTGAAATGGCCGGTGTCTTGTCACCAAATACTTCTCTAATCGCTTCCAGCTCTTTCAAATCCCCAACAGGTGTTGATGTACCATGAGTATTAATATAATCCACTTCGCCTTCAATACCATCCAGAGCCATCTTCATACAACGCACAGCCCCTTCACCTGAAGGTGCAACCATGTCCAAACCATCTGAATTCGCTCCGTAGCCAATAACCTCAGCATATATATGTGCGCCACGAGCCAATGCATGTTCTAATTCTTCAATAACGACAATACCGCCACCACCAGCAATAACAAAGCCGTCACGGTTCCGATCATAAGTACGGGAAGCTCGATCTGGTGTTTCATTATATTTGGTAGAGAGTGCTCCCATTGCATCAAATTCACAGGCCATTTCCCAGCTCACTTCTTCACCACCACCGGCAAAAATAACGTCCTGTTTACCAAGCTGGATTAATTCAACGGCATGACCAATACAGTGTGCAGAAGTCGAACAAGCAGAACTGATAGAGTAATTTACGCCTTTAATTTTGAACGGCGTTGCCAGACAAGCAGAAACACCGGAAGCCATTGTCCGTGTCACCATATAAGGCCCGACTCCCCGTAAGCCGCGGGCACGCATACCATCCGCACAGACAACCTGATTATGCGGAGAACCCCCTCCAGAGCCGACAACCAGCCCTGTGCGTAAATTAGAAACTTGCTCATCAGAAAGACCAGAATCTTTAATTGCCTCATCCATCGCCAGATAAGCATAAACAGAAGCATCACTCATAAAACGCTGTGTTTTACGGTCAATCAAACCTGTTGTATCCAGTTTGACATTCCCCCATACGTGACTGCGAAGTCCCATTTCTTTGAATTCTTCGGAAAAAGTGATCCCGGAACGGCCTTCTTTCAGAGATTTCAGCACCTCTTTCTGGTTATTACCAATACTAGATACAATGCCCAAACCAGTGATTACTGCTCGTTTCATTAATTACCTCATCAATATGTTTACCTGCGGGATTTCCTTTTCGCACTTTAGCGTACACTTGTACGCTGAACAAGTCCGATCAGGATAAAAATCATGAACAATTGATCATAAGTGGTGTAACAGCACTAAGACCGTTAAAATCTCCGTTATTCTTCTCAACAATACAGGCCTTATTTTGAACAACAGTATTGTACAAAACAGTGCTATCAGTAGCGCAACCCTAAGCTGGAATGAACAGGGTACACCTATTTCTGAGCAATTTGATGATGTTTATTTCTCAAATCAAGATGGGTTAGAAGAAACCATATATGTATTTTTACAAGGCAATCATTTTCCTCAACGTTTTAGCACACATTGCCGTTCTGACTGCGTTATTGCCGAAACCGGATTCGGCACCGGGTTAAATTTCCTTGCACTCTGGCAATCTTTTTCAGAGTTCAAACAGCAATATCCAGACGCTACGCTAAAAAGACTGCACTATATCAGTTTCGAAAAATACCCATTAAAAATTGCTGACCTGAAAAGTGCACATCAACGCTGGCCAGAGCTTCAGAAGTTTTCTGAAGAATTATGTCAGCAGTGGCCTTTACCACTTGCAGGTTGTCATCGGTTAATTCTGGATAATGGGGCTATTACTCTGGATCTCTGGTTTGGAGATGTAAATGAACTATTACCCAAGGTAAATTCCGGCCTGACAGGTAAAGTTGACGCGTGGTTTTTAGATGGTTTTGCTCCTGCAAAAAATCCACAAATGTGGAGCGAACAACTGTTCACTGCAATGGCAAAATTTTCTCGCCCGGAAGGAACATTTGCGACATTCACATCAGCAGGTTTAGTACGCCGTGGACTACAAGCAGCAGGCTTTACTGTCACAAAAGTCAAGGGATTCGGGCGTAAGAGAGAGATGCTGACAGGCGTTTTATCTCCTTCAGTTCACAACGCCAAAACGGATATGCCCTGGTTTGCCCGCCCTGGCACTGATCATACTGATGATATCGCAATCATTGGCGGAGGTATTGCCAGTGCATTTACTGCTCTTGCTTTACTGCGACGTGGTGCAAAAGTCACGCTATACTGCCAGGATACACAGCCGGCGCAAGGTGCATCAGGTAACCAACAAGGCGCGCTTTATCCTTTACTCACTGGTCGTCACGATCCATTAGAACGTTTCTTTACCTCAGCATTCACCTTTGCCCGGCGTCAATATGATGAACTGACTAATGAAAACGTGTTATTTGAGCATCAATGGTGTGGTGTTAGCCAAATAGCCTATGATGAAAAAAGTAACAACAAAATCGACAATATGCTGTACACAGCATGGCCGGAAGATATTGCTGCTGGAATGGGTCGTCAACAGTTGAGTCAAATCAGCGGACTAGATGTCAACTATCATGGTATCCATTATCCACAGGGAGGATGGTTATACCCGGCACAATTGACTGAAGAAATTATCAAACTTGCACAGCAGCGTGGTATGAGGACATATTTCAACCACGAAATAACACGACTGGTTCAGCATGAAAACGGTTGGCAACTACACATTGAACATCAGGGACAAACACAACTTAAAAACCACAAAGTGGTTATCATTGCCAATGGACATTGCCTGGCTCAATTTGAACAGACCGAAAAACTTCCTGTTACCGCAGTCCGAGGTCAAGTCAGCCATATCCCAACAACTAACCTGCTTAGCCAACTAAAAAGTGTGCTGTGTTACGATGGTTATATGACTCCCGTTAATCCCAAAAATCAGCATCACTGTATTGGTGCAAGTTATCAACGCGATCAATTAGATACTCAGTACTCTTCTGCCGAACAGCAGGAGAATCGTGACCGTCTCCTGAAGTGTCTCCCTGATGTTGATTGGGTAAAACAAGTTGACATTTCAGAGGATAAATCCCGTCAGGGGATACGATGTGTGATTCGGGATCATATGCCAATGGTCGGCAATGTACCTATTTTTAGTGAAATCATGGCAAAATACGCCGATTTACCTCAACAGATACAGTCCGGGAAAAAAATAGACGAATCACCTTGCTACCCTGATTTATTTGTTATTGGTGCATTAGGTTCACGAGGTTTGTGTTCTGCTCCTTTAAGTGCTGAATTACTTGCAGGGCAAATATTTAATGAAGCCTTACCACTTGATGATGAAACATTAGCGGCGTTGCACCCGAATCGCTTCTGGGTCAGAAAGCTGTTACGCGGTAAAAAAGTGAAAACAGAAAAGCCTTAATTTTTGGCATCCTCACCGCCCTAAGAGGCTATCGTGTAAAAGCTGAGGTTTTACGACACGCCGAATAAGCTTCAATTTGTATCAGGCATAACAAATCATGCCTGATGCCACTGAATTTGCATTAATTGAAACAATTAAAACTCAATTGTCGCTTTCTCATGCAATCACTAAGCGTTTCATTGCACAACGCTGAACTGCCGAAAAACCATATTTAATTTCATCTTGTAAAATCTGTTTCAATGCTTCACTCATCTGCTGAGGTTCTAAAATGGAAAATCCCAGTCGTTGATAAAAGGGAGCGTTCCAACTAACATGACGGAAAGTCGTTAAAGTCACAGACTGTAATTTACGCTGTTTAGCAACCTGAATCACTGTTTCTATTAACGCCTTACCTATTCCCTTTCTCTGCCAATCTCCATGCACAGACAGTTCAAAGATGTGCAGTCCATCATCCAAAGGTTTAACCAGAATAAAGCCTATCGGATGCCTCTTCCCCAAAGCTACCCAACTATTATCCTGAGCAATATAGTCCAAATGTTGTTGTTCCGTTTGTACATGACCACCAGCAATCCAGGCCAAATCAGGTATAAAACGAAACAACTGTGCAGCAGAATATTCAATTGCAGGTAATTGACTTACATCTGATGTTTGTGTTTGACGAATAGTAAACATGACTTATCCTGACAATTTATTTATTTGATGGTTATATTAATAATATTAAAATAAATACTCCACTAATAAATAAGAATTAAAAATACGTCAGTTTATTAATTCGAGAAGCTATTCAAAGCATAAATTTCATTGCTGCAATAATAATACCAGAAAAACCAAACATCATTGTTACCATCCACTTGGTCTGGGCCGCTATTTTATCTGAGACTTCCTTATGTATAGATAATATTTTACTATTCATAGATGATATTTCCTTATGTACAGATGACATTTCTTTATTTACAGATGTTATTTCATTATGAATAATTACCTTTACTGATTCAATATCAGCTTTTGTCGCATAATTGGATTTTATAACTTCCATATCTATTTTTAATTGTGAGACATCTGTTTTTAGCAGTAAGACATCTTCTTTTAACAATGAAACATCTGCTTTCAATAATGAAACATCTGTCTTTAACTGAGAAACATCTGTCTTTAACTGAGAAACGTCTGTCTTTAACTGAGAAACGTCTGTCTTTAACTGAGAAACGTCTGTCTTTAACTGAGAAACATCCGTTTTTAGATGAGAAACATCTAATTCCAGATTGTCAAAATTTTTTTCCAATTTGGATTCATATTTTGCCTTTCCCTCGATCTTGAAGCACTAAAATTTATCGATTCAGGTAACAAAAACATCTTATCACCAGTATAAAATCCATATCCACTTCGCACAGAGCGACTTCCCAATCCCATGACATTATCTCCTGAAATATCCTTTTCAACTCTGAACTTTCACAGATAATTCATTCTATTTTTTTATGAATTATCTGTTTATTTTCTATTTAGCTAATCGTATTTCATACGATTAAATTTTCTCTCCGATTAAGCTGATAGAAAATCTATATTTTCCCTTTATTGAGGCAATCCAGAAATTATTGGATATACAGCTAAAAAAATACCTAATTATTGACTAAACTATGACCTATACTTTACCATCATCAATTTTTTTTATCATCACGCGTTCTACTAATAACATAATTATTTTAATCACCTCAAGAAGAATAACATCACACAAGCTTTGATTTAAAAACCTTCTCAGTAATTCTGCTAACCACATTATCTTAATCTATATACACTATAAAAGGATCGGTAAAGGCTCATGCTTCTCAGTTTTATTATAGTTATTGTGAGCCATTGCGAACTTTTATGTAACCGAACATTGAGATTTACTTTATCTGCATAAAAAATAAGGGCTGCAAAACAGCCCTCAAGAAATAATTTTAGTGTCAATAGATCACATTTTCACACTATTCAGTAGTTTTGCTAATAGTTTTTGCCAGGTCGTTAAAACTAAAACTTGATCTGGAGGCGTTAATTCTCCCACCTTAATCGCTTTATGGATACTTTCTTCTACACGCTGGTGAAGCTGTTCAATAGTATTAGCGCCTTCTTGTTCCAATTCGGCAACAGCCAACGTCAGATGCCCGCGGAGGTATCCACCAGCAAATAATTCGTCATCACTGGCATATTCAACCATATCATCTATATATGCCAGAATGCGTGTTTCAAACTCTGCGAGCATTATTTTTCCTCAAAAATCAATTTAGTTAGCAAAAGGATCTTCCGGGTAAGGGAAATGTTCTGCTTTTAGTGGAGGCGTATTGTAAAACGATTGCAGCGCATGAATAAAGTATGCTGCACGCGTGGGTATTCCGTTTTCAAGATATGCCATGACTTGCGCATGAACTTTCCGCTGAAAAGCAAAACGATCCGGCTCAAAATCGCCGTCCAAATTATCGCAACTAATGTTGAAAAGAAAACCCGCAGCGACACAGAATAACCACTCTAATGCTTGTGGCTTAACTTCGACTTTCTCGAATTCCGCTTGAGTCTGAGCATCACGACCGTCAGGGCAATACCAGTAACCAAAATCAACCAATTCACGACGCTCTTTACCCGCAATACACCAATGCGAAATTTCGTGCAATCCACTGGCGTAAAAACCATGAGCAAACACAATCCGGTTATAAGCTACCTCTTCATCTGCGGGCAGATAAACTGGCTCATTATCACCTTTTATCAAACGAGTGTTATAGTCATCGCTAAAACAATTATCAAAAATTTCAATCAGTTGTTGATAGTGATATCCAGCCATGTATTAATACAATATCCTCAAATAAATATCCTAAAATCAAAAATAAAATGCCAGCCAGGAACGGAGGGTATCACCATGTTGATCATGGAGGAGCTTGATACTCATTATAAAAGAGATAGTCACCAGCATTGGACGGATTAACTTTTGCCCCCTGCTCAATACCAAACCCGCGCCTAAACGGGCACCAATCATCTGACCAATCAGCATGACAAAACCAAGCAGCCATAAAACCTGCCCGCCAAGAATAAAGAAACCTAATGCACCGAGATTAGCTGCACAGTTTAACACTTTTGCATGTGCTGTTGCCTTAGCCAGATTGTAACCACAGAGCATTACGTAAGAGAGTGCCAGAAAAGAACCTGTTCCCGGTCCAAATACACCGTCATAAAAACCTATCCCGCCTCCCGCAAGACAACCAAAAGCTATCGGCCCCAAACGACGTTGTCGATCTTCTGCACCAATATTAGGTACTAGCAGAAAGTAAAGGCCAATAATCATCACTAATATAGGCAAGACGTAACGCAATAAATCCGGTGATACAAACTGAACCAGCAATGCCCCCGACATACCGCCCAGTACAGCCATAGCAATGGAAAATCGCTGAGAGCGCAGGTTTACTATACCACGACGGATAAAATACAGGCTGGCAGATAGCGAACCACCTACAGACTGAAGTTTTCCTGTTGCTAATGCCTGAACCGGAGAAACACCTGCTGATAATAGAGCAGGAATCGTCAATAATCCGCCTCCACCTGCTATAGAATCGATAAAACCCGCAACCAGAGCAACCAAAAAAAGAAAACCATAAACTTCTGGACCCAGTAATGACCATTCCATTATTTATTTCACCAGAAAATGACTTATCTGTTCATCAGGAGATCTTTTGGTATCGTTCGACGCTTATATCTCAGAAAATATACCCTGAAAAATATAGCCCGAAAAAACTATTACCGATTTACCAGCTCGGAAGTATAGATGTTACATCTGCACACTGCGCTCGCTGACGCAACAAATGATCCATCAGTACAATCGCCATCATAGCCTCTGCAATAGGAACCGCCCGAATGCCAACACAAGGGTCGTGTCGACCGCGCGTCACCATTTCTACCTCTTCACCCTGACGATTAATAGTCTTACCCGATACCATAATGCTGGATGTCGGTTTCAGAGCAATGTGGGCGATAATTGGCTGGCTGCTGCTGATCCCCCCCAAAATGCCCCCCGCATGGTTACTGATAAAACCTTGTGAAGTGATTTCATCCCGATTTTCACTGCCACGTAAGTTAACAACGCCGAAACCATCACCAATTTCAACCCCTTTCACAGCATTAATGCTCATCAAAGCATGGGCAATATCTGCATCCAAACGATCAAAAACCGGCTCTCCCAATCCTGCGGGCACATTTTCAGCAACCACCGTCACCTTAGCACCAATGGAATCCCCCTCTTTTCTCAGAGCACGCAATAGCTCATCAAGTTGGGTTAGTTTACTTTCATCAGGGCAGAAAAACGGGTTCTGCTCAACGAGCGCCCAATCTTTCAATTCACAATGAATATTTCCCATCTGGGTCAAACAGGCACGGATACGGATTCCATACTTTTCAAACAAGTATTTTTTTGCAATCGCACCAGCAGCAACGCGCATTGCCGTTTCACGAGCAGATGAACGGCCACCACCACGATAATCACGCACTCCATATTTTTGTTCATAGGTGTAATCTGCATGACCGGGGCGAAAAACGTCTTTAATCGCACGGTAATCTTGTGAACGTTGATCGGTGTTTTCAATTAATAAACCAATACTGGTTCCTGTTGTCACTCCTTCAAAAACGCCAGAAAGAATTCGTACCTGATCAGGTTCACGGCGCTGTGTCGTGTAGCGGGAGGTTCCCGGACGACGTCTGTCCAAATCGATTTGCAAATCGGCTTCTGTAATGGCAATACCCGGCGGAACACCATCAACAATACACCCCAATGCAACCCCGTGAGATTCACCAAATGTAGTGATACGGAAAAACTGCCCAATACTGTTTCCTGCCATTCCTATCCTGCCATTATTTCTTATGCGTTAAAGATGTGTGTTAATGATTTGATATTGGCCAACAATAACCTAACCAATGGTTAAAGCCTAATTGATTTCATCAACTCTATTTAAATTAAATTAATGAAAAAACGCTTTAACCATTAGCATAATGACAAAATATTAGTCTTTAAATAGACGAAAATGTTCGTGATATTCAGTCAATTGTTTGCGTGTCAGCATAAAAACACCATCACCACCATGCTCAAACGCCAACCATGTGAATGGCACATCAGGGTATTGTTCGATCAAATGAACCATGCTGTTACCCACTTCACATATCAACACCCCTTCTTCGGTGAGGAAATCCGATGCTGTGGCAAGAATACGACGGGCCAGATCTAATCCATCACATCCTGCTGCCAGCCCCAACTCTGGTTCACGATGGAATTCATCCGGCAGATCGCTCATATCCTCCTCATCTACATAAGGCGGATTGGTAACAATCAGATCGTATTTCATCGGAGGCATATCACGGAATAAATCTGACTGAATCGGTATGACGCGGTGTAAAAGCCCATGATTTTCAATATTGTGCTCAGTAACGGCCAAAGCATCAGCAGAAATATCAACCGCATCAACTTCCGCTTCAGGGAAGGCATGAGCACAAGCAATTGCAATACAGCCACTTCCTGTGCACAAATCAAGAATGGCCGAAGGCGCCTGTGGGAGCAATCCGGCAAACTGATTGTTAATCAACTCACCAATTGGCGAACGTGGCACCAAAACCCGCTCATCAACATAAAATTCATGCCCACAGAACCATGCCCGGTTAGTCAAATAAGCAACAGGAATACGCTCGTTGATACGGCGCAAAACACGTTCAACAATACGATGGCGCTCTGTGGTTGTCAGGCGGGCTATCATCATATTTTCTGGGATATCCAGAGGCAGGTACAATGTTGGAAGAACCAATTGCAAAGCCTCATCCCACGGGTTATCCGTTCCATGACCATAATAGATGTTGGCTGCACTGAAACGGCTGGTTGTCCAGCGCAGCATATCCTGAATGGTATGCAGCTCTGCAACAGCTTCATCTACGAAAATCTTATCCACAAGTACCTCTAAACCATAAAAATGTCATTAGTGCGTTAGTTTGCCATGATCCATGGCACAAATCAGCAATCTGAATGTGCGAATTATTTTAAGCTCATAGACTCATGTAAGCGTAACAAAAACACAAAAACCACCCTGCGTTAACAGGATGGTTTTTATTGGCGTTGTCTATTTTATTTATCAGTTAGTATAAGTTAGTTTTTTCATCCGACTTTTTTACCCATAAGAAATAACTGACAGTCAATAGCACAATCCACACGATTCCCACAAACAGTGCGACACGCGTATTGGGGAAATAGCCCAGTACCATGATGATAAATGCCATAAATGCCATTGCCAGAGCCGGTGCTATTGGCCACAACGGAACCGGAAATTTAAGCTGTTTAGCCTCTTCTGCCGGCATTTTCCGGCGCATCATATATTGTGACAACAAAATCATCAGCCATACCCACACTGTGGCAAATGTTGCAATGGAAGCAATAATGACAAAGATTTGTTCAGGCAACAGATAGTTCAAAACGACACCGATTAGCAAAATTACTGACATTGCCAATACCGTGATCCACGGTACTCCATGTTGAGTCAATTTGGTGAAAGAAGCGGGAGCCTGTTTTTCCTGCGCCAGGCCATACATCATTCTTCCCGCACCAAAAATATCACTGTTAATCGCTGAAATGGCGGCTGTAATAACGACGATATTCAGGATATTGGCTGCGGAGTTAATCCCCAGACTGGAGAAGATCTGGACAAACGGGCTGCCATTCTGACCAACTTGATTCCACGGATAAATACACATCAGCACAAATAAAGTGAGAATATAAAACAGCAAAATACGCAGCGGCACCGCATTAATCGCCCGTGGAATGGATTGTGCCGGATTTTTCGCCTCACTGGCGGTAATACCGATAACTTCAATACCTCCAAATGCGAACATCACAACTGTAAATGAAGCTATCACTCCTGCAATCCCATTCGGCATGAAACCACCATGTTCCCATAAATTTGATAACCCGGTAACATGACCTGCTTCCTGACCAAATCCATACATCATAATCGCGAAACCACCGATAATCATGGCAACAATCGCTGCGACTTTAATGATAGAAAGCCAAAACTCCATTTCACCAAACACTTTGACATTGCACAGATTTATCGCCCCGATGAAAAAGACGATACCGAGAACCCAAATCCATTGGTCAACATGGGGAAACCAAAGTTTCATATAGAGGCCAAATGCGGTGACATCTGCCAGACAGACAACCAACATTTCAAATACATAAGTCCATCCGGTCAGAAAACCCGCCAATGGTCCCAGATAGTGATTGGCATAATGGGAGAAAGAACCCGGCACAGGGTTATGGACAGCCATTTCCCCCAATGCACGCATAACCATAAAAACGGCCGCACCACCAATAGCGTATGCCAACAATACCGCAGGCCCTGCTGCTTGAATGGCTCCCGCAGAACCATAAAAAAGCCCAGTACCAATTGCCGACCCCAGTGCCATAAACCGAATATGACGAACACTTAACCCACGCTTGAGTTGTGAGATGTTTTGCATGATTTATCCCTATTTTCTTTTATTATTAGATGTGAAAGATAATCAGATATGAAAGATAAATACAACGATAAGGCCGGAGAACCGGCCTAAGAACAATTTAATTTATGTGGTTTTTCAGAATATTACCATTCGACAGGATCGTACCAGCCGGCAACAGTGCAGAAAGTTGCTGCTCTGCCAACAATTGAATAGCCGTTTCAATGTCTGGTGAGAAAAAACGATCTTTATCGTAATGTGTGACTTTCTCACGCAGAATATGGCGGGCTTTTTCCAGAATCGGGCTACTCGCTAAACCTGCACGAAAATCCAGCCCCTGACAAGCCGTTAACCACTCAATCGCCAGAATTCCCCTGACGTTATCCGCCATTTCCCACAAACGACGACCTGCTGCTGGTGCCATTGAGAACATGATCTTCCTGATTCGCTGAGGTCGGCAGACTATCAACACTGGAAGGATGTGCCAGTGCTTTATTTTCACTTGCCAGAGCTGCCGCAGTCACCTGAGCAATCATAAAACCGGAATTAACTCCACTGTTTTTGACCAGAAACGGTGGCAACTGAGACATATTACTATCCATTAGCAGAGCAATCCTGCGTTCTGACAACGCGCCAATTTCCGCCAGCGCAATAGCCAGATTATCCGATGCCATTGCGACAGGCTCTGCATGGAAGTTACCACCAGAAATCACTTCATCCTGTTCAGTAAAGACCAGTGGATTGTCAGAAACAGCATTAGCCTCAACCATAATGACATCAGCAGCATAGCGAATTTGGGTCAGACAAGCACCCATTACCTGTGGTTGACAGCGTAACGAGTAAGGGTCTTGCACTTTCGGGCAATTTTCGTGGGAGGCAGAAATGTCACTTTGTTCTTCTAATACAAAACGGTATAAAGCTGCAACATCAATTTGCCCTTGCTGTCCACGCACGTCATGAATACGCGCATCAAATGGCTTACGGGAACCCAAGGCCGCTTCAACAGATAAGGCACCACAAACAATGGCAGATGCAAGTAACTCTTCCGCCGCAAAAAGCCCTTTCAAGGCAAATGCAGTTGAGGTTTGTGTACCGTTAAGTAGTGCCAGCCCCTCTTTTGCCACCAGTTGAATGGGTTTAAGTCCCGCTTTTGCCAGGGCTTCTTTTGCCGGCAACCATTCACCACGATAACGGGCTTTGCCCTCTCCCAACAATAACAGACTCATATGCGCCAGTGGAGCCAAATCACCAGAAGCTCCGACCGAGCCTTTGCTTGGAATGCAAGGGTAAACTTCGGCATTTACCAATGTTACCAGTGCCTGAATAACTTCCAAACGAATACCGGAATAACCACGAGCCAGGCTATTGATTTTCAAAACCATAATCAACCGGACGATTTCATCTGATAAAGGCTCACCAACACCTGCTGCATGTGACATTACAATAGCGCGTTGCAACTCTTCCAAATCCTGCTCTGCAATTCGGGTATTTGCCAACAAACCGAAACCTGTATTAATCCCATAAGCGGTTCTGTTTTCGCTGATAATACGGTTAACGCATTCAACACTGCTCTCAATCGCCGGGAAGCATTGTGCATCCAACGTGATCTGTACGGGATGCTGATAAACATGGCGTAACTCTTCAAGCGTCATTTTTCCCGGATGAATAATCATGTGTTTCATATCAATAACACTCCTTATTTTATTTCTGCTGCTTTTGTTTCAATTGATACGCCTTCTACCGCTTGTGTATTCAGCATGGGTAGGTTCAATCCCTGTTCTTTTGCACATTGAACCGCCAGTTCATAGCCCGCATCAGCATGACGCATGACCCCCGTCGCTGGATCATTGTGCAATACCCGGGCAATACGTTCTGCTGCGTCATCCGAACCATCACAAACAATGACCATGCCTGAATGTTGAGAAAATCCCATGCCCACACCACCACCGTGGTGCAGAGATACCCAGGTTGCACCACTGGCTGTATTCAATAGCGCATTGAGTAATGGCCAGTCAGAAACAGCATCAGAACCATCTTTCATTGATTCCGTTTCACGGTTGGGACTTGCCACTGAACCTGAATCCAGATGATCACGTCCAATCACGATTGGTGCTGAAAGTTCGCCATTACGTACCATTTCATTAAATGCCAAACCCAACTTAGCCCGATCTCCCAGACCCACCCAACAAATACGTGCAGGCAAGCCCTGGAAGCTGATACGTTCCCGTGCCATATCCAGCCAACGATGCAAGTGGGTATCATCTGGCAACAGCGCTTTTACTTTGGCATCGGTTTTATAAATATCTTCCGGATCACCGGAAAGAGCTGCCCAACGGAAAGGCCCAATCCCGCGGCAAAAGAGTGGACGAATATAAGCAGGCACAAAACCAGGGAAATCAAAAGCATGTTCAACACCTATTTCTTTTGCCATTTGACGGATATTATTGCCGTAATCAAAAGTAGGAATCCCCTGTTTCTGGAAAGCCAACATCGCTTCAACATGTACTGCCATTGAGGCTTTCGCAGCCTGAATTACCACTTCTGGCTCTGTTTCGGCACGGCGACAATATTCTTCCCATGTCCAACCCGCTGGCAGATAACCATGTAATGGATCATGGGCACTGGTTTGGTCTGTTACCATATCAGGACGAACACCGCGGCGAACTAACTCCGGTAAAATTTCTGCTGCGTTACCGCACAGGGCTATCGATACCGCTTTACCTTCCTCGGTGTAACGTTTAATACGTGCCAGTGCGTCATCCAGATCAATTGCTTGTTCATCCACATATTTAGTACGCAGACGAAAATCAATACGGCTTTGCTGACATTCAATATTGAGTGATGACGCCCCCGCCAACGTCGCTGCCAAAGGTTGTGCACCACCCATGCCACCTAAACCGGCAGTCAATACCCAGCGACCAGTCAGATCACCGTTATAATGCTGGCGCCCGGCTTCAACAAATGTCTCATAAGTACCTTGTACAATCCCTTGACTACCGATATATATCCAGCTACCGGCAGTCATCTGGCCATACATTGCTAATCCTTTGGCATCCAGTTCATTAAAGTGTTCCCATGTTGCCCAATGTGGAACCAAATTTGAGTTTGCTATTAATACGCGGGGCGCATTCTCATGGGTTTTGAAAACCCCGACAGGCTTACCTGATTGCACCAGTAGTGTTTCGTTATTCTCCAGATTTCTCAGAGTCTCAACGATTTTTTCATAACATTGCCAATTTCTGGCTGCACGACCAATTCCACCATAAACGACCAGCTCATGAGGATTTTCTGCTACGTCAGGATCCAGATTATTCATCAACATACGGAGCGGTGCTTCTGTCAACCAACTTTTTGCTGTGAGCTGCGTTCCTCTGGCAGCACGAATGACCGCGTTATTGAATTTATTATTTTGCATTGTCACGGTTTTTTCCTTTTTCACCTTTATGAAAATTTATTAACTGTATAGTTGTATATACATGTATATTCAATAGGCAAAAATGTGACGAAGATAAAGTCAATAATTTTGTGTTATTTCTTTTATTAGGAAGATCAATAAGATGATATTGATTTATTTTCAGGCGGGCAGTCGCATATTTTTGCTGGTTTTGTGTTTTATATCACATATTATTTACATTATTGTCACAATACACTCTTTCCTTTCTCCTCTATGCATAAAGCAAAGAGGAGATGTTTTAACCAAATCATAAGCTCCGAATCACGAACTAAAACACCCTTTCAGTTTATAACGGTTGCCAGGAAATAATAACTTAGCGCTGGAAACAATATGCTCTTTCGACCAGGTTCGTCGGCTGATCAACAAACAGGGCGTGTTTTCTTCTATTTGCAGCAAACGGCAAGAGCGGGCATCACCTGCAACCGCTTCTACAATGTGCTCTCCTTCCGTAAGAGGAGCGACTATCGATAAATAATCATGAGCAGTTTGCTGACTAAAATCCTGCCGCAGATACTCTGGCACCGCCAACGCATTAACATAACGGTCTTCAATTTGCACAGGAATATCATTTTCATAATGAACAATAATCGAATGATAAATAAGTGTGCCAATCTCGATTGCCAATTCTGCGGCCTGAGTCATATTAGCCGTCACTTCTGCAAGTTTCAGTACCTTGCAACTGTGTCGGTGGAAACGAGCCTCAATTTCATCAGCAATACTGTGTATTTCAAATAAGGCCGATTGTCCTTTAGGCTCTGCAACAAATGAACCCACCCCTTGCAAACGGAACAGAAACCCTTCTGCTGTCAGCTCCCGCAATGCCCTGTTTGCTGTCATGCGACTACAGTTAAATTGTTTAACTAATTCAGATTCCGAAGGAACCCTGTCATGCGGTTTCCACTCCCCTGTATAGATTTTTTCAACAATTGCTTGTTTAACTTTTGCGTACAGAGGCACAGGCTTAGCCGCTTTATCTGATAAATCAATGGACACAATAAATTCCTTCTTACTCCTATTTATTATACGGACTATTTATTACACGGATTATTTATTTCACGAATTATCCATTCCACCAATGTACTAATTGCCATGCAAGACGAGCCGCTGCTTTACCACCCATACCCTGAATATCATACAATGGATTAAGTTCAACTAAATCAATAGCCTGCAATTTCTTACTCTGACAAATGGGTTGAATCAATGATAATAAGCGTTCTAACGGGACACCCAGCGCAGCCGGAGCCGATACTGATGGCATTTGCCAGATTGGCAACACATCCAAATCAATCGTCATGTAAATGACTTCAACCTGATTAATCAGGTCTTGTATTTGTTGCTGTACCTTATCCAACATGGAATCAATACATTGAGTATCCCAAATAATTGTGACATCAAGGTGATTAGCTTCGTCTAATAGAGCCTGCGTATTCGAGGCCAAACTGGCACCTATACAAGTATAATTAAATAGACGTTGTTGCTGATGACAATAATCAGCAAGCTGACGAAACGGGGTTCCCGATGTGGGTTGTGGCGCATTCCGCAGATCCAGATGCGCATCAAAGTTAATAATCCCTACCCGTTGAGTTGGAAATGCACGATAAATTCCCATGCCATGAGCAAATGCCGTTTCATGTCCGCCGCCAAAAATTAACGTCCGCATTTTCTGATGCTGACACTCATAGACAGCATCACTCAGGGCACTCTGGGCTTCACTTAATTGTCCACTATTAGCCCGGATATTACCCAAATCCACCAGCCATTCATGTCCATCATGACTCGCCATATTTGCCAATGACTGGCGCAGATATTCAGGCCCTAATTTAGCTCCCGGTCGTCCTTGGTTGAGTTTTACCCCTTCATCACATTCAAATCCCAGTAATGCAATATGATTCGGAAATTGTTCTGGAGAGAAACAGGGGGGCTGTTTTATCGTCTGGAATACCCGTAATGCGTTATTTGCTTCCGCGAGATCATTTCGTCCTTGCCAAATGTTTTCTGATGTCGGATGCCATAATTTCATGTTATATCCCTCACTATTATTTATTGTTCTCTAAATTCTAAATAATGTATTGTTTTCCAAGCGATACTGCTTATGAATCACGATGCATAGAGCTATGCGTGATTGCTCCGCGATAAACACGATAAACCAATGGGTTATGTCCAAGCTCATACAATATATCAACGGGTTCCTGAGCATCCCAAACAACAAAATCAGCCATATAACCTGCTGTTAACTGACCGTGACTATCTCCCCGCCCTAATGCACGTGCCGCATGGATAGTCACCCCCTGCCATGCCTCTTCTGGCGTTAAACCAAACTGGACACAGGCCATATTCATCATCATACGCAAAGATGTAAAAGGGCTGGTTCCCGGATTAAAATCCGTCGAAATAGCCATCGGTACACGATATTGACGCAATAAGGCAATCGGAGGACGTTTAGTCTCCCTCAGGAAATAAAATGCTCCCGGTAATAATACGGCGACAGTTCCACTGCGGCTGATCGCTTCAACTCCTTTTTCATCCAGAAATTCAATATGATCAACCGATAAACCTTGATAATCTGCCACCAATTCAGAGCCGCCTAAATTAGAGAGCTGCTCCACATGGCCCTTGATGGGAATATCGAGTTTTTTAGCTGCGTCAAAGACCCGTTTAGTTTGCTGGAGACTAAATCCAACGCTTTCACAAAAAACATCCACAGATTCAAACAATTGATTTTGCCAAAGGGTTGGAAGAATGGTATCGCAAACTAAATCTATGTAAGCATCAGGATTATGTGTATATTCAGAAGGAACTGCATGAGCTGAGAGTAAAGTCGGACTGATTTCAACGGAGTTCTTTTGCTTTAATGTTTGAATAACTTTCAGTTGTTTTTCTTCATTTTTCAGATCTAATCCATAACCCGATTTCATCTCAATTGTCGTTACACCTTCAGATATTAAAGCATTAAGTCGCTTTTGAGCGGCGATTTCCAATTGTTGGGCTGAACTTTGTCTGGTTGCATTGACTGTAGCATTAATTCCACCACCTTTAGCACTGATTTCTTCATAAGAAACGCCATTCAAACGCTGTTCCCATTCCGATGCCCGATTGCCACCAAAAACTAAGTGAGTATGACAATCTATCAGGCCAGGAGTGATTAATCGCTGTTTTACATCAATCACCTTACAACGATTAGCTGGCACACTTTCTGTTGGTAAAATCGCCAGAATTTTTTCATCTCGTATGATCAAATCATGTCGTTCCAGAATGCCGTAATTGTGTTTGCCATCTATGTTGTTGATTATAGGGTTCATGGTGGCAAGTCTAGCATTGCGCCAAATAATATCGCTATCTTTCAGTCCAATTGACATTAGTTTCTCTCCGTTACTTTTTTTCTTGTCAATATCAGCCTGCATGTTGTATATGCATTTATTTTATAACCAAAAAAATTTGTCAATCCATTTTATGAATAAAGGAGCAATTGTGAATTTTTGGGATGATATTCGTAATGATAAAAATATATTAGATTTTATTAAATCACCTGCTCTGGGAAAAGCACGATCAAAATACGATCAATAGTTTTTTCCCCAGAACCAGAGAAAAGAAACATTTTCCACAAGCTCTTCAAAAAAGATTAAAACATTGGCAAGCTATATTGAAGAAAACAACAAATAACCACTAAATAAACATGGTTATATTATGTAATAGCATTTAAGCAAAATGATAGAAAATCAGGTACACTGACCAAAAGTTGTTAATAAAATTAGTATGTAATGAAGAAGAAAATAACATTAAGTGAAGAAGACATCAGCCTATTTAGAACGTCTGTTGCGGGAACCCGTCGTATTGCTCAAGATAAAGTCTTACATTCCCCCAGAAGAAAAAAAATCGGCCAGATCGCTCCTGAGCGTCTAATGCAAGAACAGGTCGATGCCAGTTACTATTTTTCTGATGAGTTCCAGCCCAATCTCGATATGGAAGGCCCGACCCGTTATGTACGTGAAGGTGCCAATCATTATGAGCTGAAGAAGTTACGGCGAGGAGATTATTCCCCTGAATTCTTTCTGGATTTACACGGATTAACTCAGTTGCAGGCTAAACAAGAAATTGGGGCTTTGATAGCCGCCTGCCGCCGTGAAAACGTCTATTGTGCCTGTATTATGCATGGTCACGGTAAACATATTCTTAAACAACAAACACCATTATGGCTCGCTCAACATCCCGATATTATTGCTTTTCATCAAGCTCCCAAAGAGTGGGGAGGAAACGCTGCATTACTCATTTTGGTAGAACAGGATGAGTTTATACAGCGCTAAATGTACACGCCGCCTCTGATCAACTAGGCTTTTGTCACTATTGTTTATCACTAATACCGTTTATCACTAATATCGTTTGTCACTAAATGTGCTGGAGAGGTTTGCCATAATAGGCGGCCTTTCTCTGTCTGGTGATCCAACTCCACACAAGCAATACCGGAAGTTGTAAACATAGGCGGAGTTTGTACAGGGCAAAGCTCAGATACTAAATAACCAACCAAAGGTAAATGAGAAACTAACAATACTGCTTTTTTCCCCTGAATTGCCAAAACTTGTAAGTAACTCGCTACCAGTGCCGCGTCACCCGACGGTGTTAACTCTTCTAACACCTCCTCACTATCAGGCAATGTCAGGCTCTCACGAACGACTTTCAGAGTCTGCTCTGCCCGGATATAGGGGCTGACTAAGACACAATCGATATCAGGCAACTGTTGCGCAAGCCAAAGAGCCATTTTCTGTGATTCCTGACAACCACGTGGTGTTAATTCTCGCATTGCATCGCTGATTGAGTCGAAAGCGGCATCACCGTGACGCATAATAAAAACAAACATAATTCACCGTTGAGTTAAATTTTAGATTATACCGCTTTTAGGTAATTAATTATAAAAACAAAACCATATTATTGATATACACTTTAACAGAAGGAAATCAATTAAGATTGATAGGCATTCTGCCTCAAAATAGAAACAAATAAAATCACTAAAGACGAATTATATACCAATCTAACTTGAAGATGCAGGTTTTAAAGTCTGAAAATTATCAGTCAGTCGAGTCGTGAGCTCTTTCGCTTTTTCTGGCAAAGTGACATGAAAAAAGTGACGAAGGGTTTCACGGAAGGTCTTCGCATCCGGAAAATAGATATTGTTACGCACTTGCTCATTCATATACTTCCACAATCGCTCTATCGGATTGAGGTTTGGGCTGTAAGGCGGGAGATAATGCAATTCAATATTCAGGACATATGCAATATCTTTCACCAACTCGGCTCGGTGGTAACCCGCTCCATCCAGAATGAGGTGGATTTTTTGCGACAGCGGGTAAGTTTCTCGGAGCGCACCGAAGAAATAGGCGATATTTTCAGCATTAATGCTTGGATATTCACGGATCACGGTGTCTTCAATCCGTTGTAAATTCAGCGCACCCAGAATATTGAGACGGGTACGACTGCCGGTGGTTTCAACCTCTTTTACCTGATTTTTCCCTGCTTTCATCCAGCCATAACTGAGCTTTGTGGACTGTGAAGGATGCACCGCATCAATAAATAGGATCGGCTCATTCTGAGCCGCCCTGTCTTTCAGCATCTTGTAGTCATCAATAAATTGTTGCTGTTTATCCGCATCGAATTTATGAGGCACTCCCTTTGGCTTTTTATAGCTGAAACCCTGGCGGTGAAGCCATTTCGTCATACCCCCCACGCTGAAAGACACCTGCCAACGTGCTTGGACATAGGCCACAATTTGGGTCGTGGTATGCATCAAATTGGCGGTCAAATATTCAATCAGGTCAGCGGTTTGTTCGGCAGAGAGATGGCTTTCAGAGCCCCCATTTTCCGGCGTCAGCTTTTCCTGAGCGATGAAGTCTTTTAGGTGACGGCTGACCGTACTTTCATGAATACGCAAGGCCTGGGCTATCATCTGAGCTGTCCAGCCTTCGGAGGCCAAAAGCACGGCCTTGATGCGATCACAGACTCGACTGTCACGCGTGGTATCATGCATCAATTCGAGGGCACGTTTTTGTTCTGGTGTCAGATGAATTTTCATGGTTGCAAGCATGATCTGATTTGGATAAGAAATCAAGCATCTTCAATGGCGATTGGTATATATATCTTGTTTGGTTATTATTATTTCATTTATTCAACACGTAAAAAATATTATAAGAATCAGAAATTATTTGGCATAAAAAATCGGCTCTTGAGCTAAAAGAGCCGATATAATTGATTCCATAAAAACTATAAATTATTCATAGAATTTTTCATTCTGTTCAGCCATCTGAACCAGGCGTTCACAAGGTGCAAATCTTTCTCCATCGATGTAAAATTTCCACAACTTTATGACTACCTAGTTTATCCATATAACGGAATGGCCCTCCCAGGAACGGCGGGAAGCCGATACCAAATACTGCACCAATATCACCATCACGGGGGCTTCGGATGATACCTTCATCCAAACAGCGAACAGCTTCATTTAACATCGGCATTAAACAACGCTGAGCAATATCTGATGGAGACAACTTGGCGTTAGGCTTGGTTTTCAACAATGAATAGATGGAAGAGTCAACCTCTTTGCTACTTTTTCTAAATGACCAGAATTTACTTTTTTTGACCTCGTAGGAATAAAAACCACGACCGTTTTTCTTGCCTTTACGATTGTCATTCAATACTGCATCCAGAATTGCTGGTGGAGTAAATCGGCTCCCCAATTGCTCTATCAGGACAGGAATAATTTTTGTTCCAACATCAATACCGACCTCATCCAGCAAATTAATTGGGCCAATCGGGAAACCAAAATCAACCAATGCCTTATCGATATGGCTAACAGGTTCACCTTCTACTAAACAATAACCCGCTTCATTGATATAAGGAGACAAAATTCGGTTAACATAGAACCCTGCTTTATCACCAACAACAATCGCTGTTTTACCCTGTTTTTTCGCCAGCGCTACCGCCGTCGCAATTGTTTTTTCACTGGTTCCTTCATGCGGGATCACTTCCACCAGCGGCATTTTATCAACCGGACTGAAATAGTGGAGACCGATAACTTGCTCCGGGCGTTTAGCAACCTCTGCAATTTGGTGAATTGGCAATGAAGAGGTGTTGGAAGCGAAAATGGTTTCCGGTTTTGTATTCGCTTCAATTTCTGAAACCATTTTACGTTTCAATACCAGATCTTCAAACACGGCTTCCACGACGATATCAGCTTGTTTAAAGCCAATATAATCAGTTGATCCGGAAAGCAGAGACATTTGACGGGAACACTCCGACGGTTTCAAACGCCGTTGTTTGACTCGTTTAGAAAGCAGATCCCATGTATATTTAAGCGCCTGATTGATACCTTTTTCATTAATATCTTTGATACGAACAGGTAAATTACCGCGAGTGGCAGTAACGTTGGCAATTCCGCCCCCCATCAAACCACCCCCCAAAATCCCCACATGTTTGATCTTAGCTGGTTGTTCTGAAGAACCTGTTTCGTTTTTTAATGAGGTAGCAGCGAAAAACAGGCTGCGCAATGCTTCCGATTCTGGCGACATAGCCAGTTCACCAAATGCTTTGGCTTCCGCCTGAAAACCCGCCTTTTGCCCTTTCTCCAGTCCGGTACGAACGATATCAATAATCCGCTCTGGTGCTGGATAATGACCATGAGTTTTTGCCTGTGTTTTTTGTTGAACCATCCGAAACAACAGTGGCCTACCCAAGGCACTTGCCAACAAACGCTGTGACCATGCTAACGGCTTACGCTTAATCATTCCTTTTTTGACATATTGAACAGCGACATCCAGCAAAATATCCAAAGGAACCGCATCATCTACAACGCCCAGACGTTTTGCCTGATTTGCTTTCAGTTGGCGGCCTGTCAGCATCATATCCAAAGCAGAGCTGACACCTATCAGACGAGGTAATCGCTGAGTTCCCCCCGAACCAGGTAATAACCCGAGCTGCACTTCCGGTAAGCCAAGACGCGTCTTATCATCCAGAGAACAAACACGCGCATGGCAGGCTAATGCTAACTCCAACCCGCCCCCCAGACATGCACCATGAATGGCGGCAACAATTGGTAAAGAATAATTGGCAATCCGGGCAAATAATTCCTGACCTTTTTCAGCCAATTTCGTTGCTTCTTGTTGAGTTTGGCAGCCTGCGATCATAGTGATATCTGCGCCAGCGATAAATGTATCCGGTTTGCCGGACACAATTACCAAACCTTTTAAGCCGGTAACTTGTTGTGCCTTCTCAAAAACTGTCAAAAATTGTTCAACAAACTCCGCTTTCAGCGTGTTGACCTTCTCACCCAGGACATCAATCGTAATGACACCAATCTTGTCATCTCTGACAGAAAAACCAAATACCGATTGTATCTCTGACATGATTGTTTCTTTTTCAGCCTGAGCCATTATTCTACCTCCAATACCATCGCTGCACCCAATCCACCGGCAGCACAAGCTGTTGTCAATCCAAGCCCACCACCACGACGGCGCAACTCATTCAGTGTCTGAGTTACCATTCTGGCTCCAGTCGCAGCAAACGGATGACCATAAGCGATTGAACCGCCCAATACATTGAATTTATTCATATCCACTTCGCCAATTGCCTGAGAGCGTCCTAATTTCTCGCGGGCAAACTTTTCACTGGCAAACATTTTTAAATTCGTAAGGGTTTGGGCAGCAAATGCTTCATGCATATCTATGAGCGAAAGTTCATTCAAAGTAATACCCGCTCTGTCCAACGCCAACGGCGTCGCATAAGATGGCCCCAATAGCATATCCTGCCAAACATCAATTGCTGAGAAGGCGTAACTACGTAAATAACCTAACGGAGTCATACCAAGCTCTTTAGCCGCAGATTCACTCATCAAAATAACCGCCGCCGCACCATCCGTCAGTGGTGTACTATTGGCGGCAGTCACTGAACCATGTTTGCGGTCAAAGGCAGGACGCAATTTAGCGTAAGAGGTGAGTTCTGAATTTTTTCGGATATTATTATCTTCCAGCAGGGACTCATGGTACGGCGGGAAATGTGCTGATACCACTTCATTACGCAATAGTCCCTGCTCCCAGGCTTTAGCAGCCAATACATGAGAACGGTGAGCCAATTCGTCCTGCTCTTTACGGCTGATATGATAAGTTTTCGCCATTTGCTCAGCCGTATCTCCCATTCGTAACCCCGTTGAATATTCAGCAACAGCGGGTGATACTGGCAGTAAATCTTTTAACTTCAATTTACTAAGTAATTTAAAGCGTTGCGACAGGCTCTTAGCTTTGTTCATATCAACCAGCGTGCGAGCCAATGATTTGGTTACCCCGATTGGCAAGACTGAAGAAGAATCAGCACCACCCGCGATCCCCACATTCACTGTCCCAGCCATAATGCTATCTGCTACATTCGCGATTGCCTGAAAGCTGGTTGCACAGGCCCGGGAAACGCTATACGCATCTGTACTGACACTTAAGCCAGCACCTAATACGATTTCCCTTGCAATATTCGGTGCTTCCGGCATTTGAACAACTTGCCCAAAAACCAATTGGTCGATCTTCTCTGGTGGCAGCCCACTTCTGATGACCAACTCACTGACAACAGCTTTTCCTAGATCAACAGCCGGAATACCGTGGTAGTTAGTCGCCTGTTTCGCAAAAGGAAGGCGCAACCCACTGACAATCGCCACTCGTTCCTTTTGTTGTGCCACTTTTGTTGAAGAACGACTCATAGCAACTCCTGAAATAATCATTAACTAAATCAATTGATTAAAAATATTTACTCACCTCATAAGAGGTCAGACCTGATGGAGCATTGTTAACGCAATGTTGGAGAATATCAAACAGGAATAAACTAAAAATGCGAGCAAGCGCAACTTTAATATATTTATAATCTACACTACTTGAACAGATAGCATGTGAGAAAAAGATAAAGAAATAATCATGGATTACCACGGATAAGAGACAGTCTTTCCACTGTCTTAGACTACACAAACCTTGACTCAAGAAAGAACTAACGCAATCCTAACTGGAATATCATTGCTTCTGCCTGGCAACTAAGCGTAAAAACCGCTATCAGTTGCAATCCACCATCAACACAACAACAGACGACAGTTTTTCTGCACTACAACGCTTAATTGCATCAGTCCTTTTACTTCTCTGACTATGAAAATCTGCGACTGATTTTACGTTACCTTTTCCTTTAATAACCAGTAATTACACTGTTTAATATCATTTATCTCACTATTTATTGATCTCAGCACATTAACGGCTTTTTATTTACAATTTATCAATCTGGGTTGTCTCTTTTTTGTTAAGCAAGTCCCATTTTTGTAATCAATTTCGTCATATTTTAAAAACATTCTTGCAACACATTATGATATCGGGCCTATACTTCCCGCACTGGTCTGATTTGTCATTATGATAAACTGACTCTACAATTCCGCGCTCTCAGCTACATTGAGTAGCATGTTAAATAATAATTAAACAATGAGGTTTTGGTTATGAACCAGAAAAACCTATTTACACGTTCAGCATTAGCAGTGGCGGTTGCAATTATTTCATCCAATGCTAGTGCTGCCGGTTTTCAATTGAATGAGTATTCATCATCAGGACTAGGCCGGGCATTTTCTGGAGCAGGTGTCGTTGCAGAAGATGCTTCTGAAGGTAGCCGCAACCCTGCAGCCATGACCCTATTTGATCGTCCATCATTTTCTGGCGGCCTTATTTACGTCAAACCAAGCGTTGATATCACGGGTAGATCTCCAACTCCTAATCCGGCAACTAAAACATACAACAGCACTGATGCAAAAAATATTGCGCCAAATGCTCCGATACCAAACCTACATTTTATTACACCAATCACTGAACAATGGTTTGTTGGCGCATCAGCCACGAGTAACTTTGGCTTATCCACCAATTTCGGCAATAACTATGCAGCAGGCCTAATTGGCGGAAAAACCTCACTCAAGACTGTAAACTTTAATCTAAGCGGTGCATATAAGCTCAATGATCAGTTCAGTTTTGGTTTGGGTGTAAATGCAATTTATGCTGATGCTGAAATCATTCGCCATATGGGTGAAAAAAGCACTGAGATGACCAAGATGTTCAATATGTTAGGAAAAATTAAACATATTAAATATCTTGAAAATTTATCACTCTCTGATGCCTCCGAAGCTGCCCGCTTGAAAGGAAAAGATTGGGGTTATGGATGGAATGCTGGACTACTATATCAATATGATGAAAATAACCGCTATAGCCTGACCTACCGCTCAAAAGTTAAAGTTAAATTCAAAAGCGGAGATTACAGCAGCGATTTACCATATATACCATCTCAATTTGAGAGTGGAACCAACGGAAAGACAGTTAAAGGTAAATTGGATCTGAATTTGCCTGATATGTGGGAATTATCGGGTTATAACCGTGTTGCACCACAATGGGCAATCCACTATAGCTTCCTATATACAGGTTGGAACGAATTCAAAGAATTAAAAGCAACACGAAATGATACAGGTCAAGTTGCATTTGAGAAACATGAAGGTTTCCGTAATGCTTACCGTATCTCGTTAGGAACAACTTACTACTACGATGATAACTGGACTTTCCGTACTGGTATCGCTTTCGATGAAAGTCCTGTACCTGCCAAAAATCGTTCTATCTCCATTCCAGACCAAAATCGCTTCTGGTTAAGTGCAGGAACTACTTACGCATTTAATAAAGATGCTTCTGTAGATGTTGGGGTTTCCTATATGCGTGGTAAGAAAGTACATGTTAGTGAACAACTGAAAGAAGGTTCCAAACCACCTCTAAACCAGACTTACGAGTTTGATTCAAAAGGAACTGCGTGGCTGTTTGGTGTAGGCCTTAACTACACATTCTAATCATATTCTATGATCTAAAAAAGGATAGCCTGAGCTATCCTTTTTTAATCTCTTTATAAAATTAGTCGATAGAATCTAGCTCATCCTGAATAGCAGCAGCATTTGGATTTTCTTCTGGTGTCAGCTTCCCGCCATTAGCCAGAAAATCATGGCGCTGGAAATAAGCCCCACGCATCATCAGATACGGATCAGAAGAATTTTTCATCAAGCCGTCCGAATCCAATAAACGCGCCCGAGTTTCAATGCCCTGAAATACCCATTTCCCTACAGACATCCAAGGCGTAAGATAGTTTAAGACAGGGTAAGTCATATCTGCTAAATTTCCCCCTTCATCACGAGCGGTAAAACTGCCATAACCCGGTAAAACAACATAAGGGCCATAACCAACATTATAGTAACCTAGCGTACTACCAAAACGCATTGGATCCTGTTTTGCCAGTTTAGGGTTTGCCATTGAAGCAACATCAATAAGCCCTCCCATACCCAAAATAGTATTCAAAAAGAACCGATTAAAGTGTTTCGCACCTTCGTTGATATCACCACGTAGAAAGCTATTAACCATACTGGCAGGTTCTTCAAGGTTGCTCATGAAATTACCAATACCGTTTCGTGCAGGCATTGGCACATAATCACGCCAGACTACTGCGACAGGCCTTAATACATAAGGGTCGAGAACATTATAGTTAAAGTTGAACATGGTACGGTTGAACCCTTCCAGCGGATCAGTGCGCCTTTGTTCACTCATATTCGATGAACTCGCGCATCCCACCAGTAGCACAGCAGTAAGAGCAACCCCGCTCAGACGATACTTCATATTGTTCTCCATATGATTACTTTTTGCCATTGTCCGTTTTCGAGCATTATGCCTTTCAGCCAATAGCCGCCAATATGTTAAATATACTGCCAATTTTTCTTTAATGGTAATCAAAATAATTGGTGATTATATAGGCAAACAGTTCGTTATATCTTATCTCAGGAAAGAAAAAGAGATATACTACGCCCTGTTTTATTCGCCCTCTTAGTTAAATGGATATAACAAGCCCCTCCTAAGGGCTAATTGTAGGTTCGATTCCTGCAGGGGGCGCCAGCGCAAGATATCCTGAAGTCCAATCAAGTAAATTCCCCCCAATAAATTCCTTATAAATCAATCGAAATTGTTATTTTTACGTCAACTTTAGTCTATTGCAATCAACATATAGCAAGGGGCATAATCTGGGGCACCTACAATTCGATTATAAAAATGCCCCCAAAAATGAAACTAAACGCACGACAAATCGACGCAGCAAAACCCAAAGAGAAAATTTATAAACTTGCCGATGGTGGCGGTTTGTATCTGGAAATTACACCACGTGGTTCTAAATACTGGCGTATGAAGTATCGTCGGCCTACCGATAAAAAAGAAGACAGGCTGGCCTTTGGTGTTTATCCGGTAGTGTCTTTAACCGATGCACGAGCTAAACGTGATGAAGCCAAAAAGCTGATCGCCCAAGGTATTGACCCCAAAGCAGAGAAAAAAGGGGCACATGAACAGAGTATTTAAAATAAATCATTATTATTCATATTGTTAATCTTATTTTCTATTCCTGCAGGGGCCAAATCAACATCTCTCATGATCTATGAGAGTCAATTAATTCCAATAAAATCAATATAATTACTGCTTGCCTCATCTCTTGAAATCTCGCGGCGTCTTTCTAAATCTCTATAATTTGTTGTATATTTTTTGTATAGAAATTCCCTCTACAATTTTTCTATACAGTATTGTATGGATTATGAAGCTGACAGACTTGGCAATCAAGCGAGCCAAACCAAAGGAAAAAGCCTATACGCTGGCAGATGGCAACGGGCTATCTTTATTGGTTGATATCAATGAGCACTCAGTGATGATTTCCTTGTAACGTCATTCACCTATAAATATTCACACTGGGATTGTTTGGCGAGCAGAAGATTATGCCATTGATGGCGTAGTGATACACGATGTAAAGATAACATAGTTTATGGTTCTGACGACTGGGACCCACCATTTCCTGAATGGTTGACAGGATCTTACTTTATCACTTAAAGATCCTTGCAGAACTGGATGTCAAGCACACACAGGAACTTGCTAATGCCAAATCTAAAATGGAAAACCAACACCGTAAATATTGATGTTGATATGCGTTGGCTAAACGAAGACCGCACTGTTCTGCAAAAAGGGACATGTGCAGGGTTCGTGCTGTGGCTCAATCAACGACATTCTGACTGATTGCTACCTCTGATTAAGTATCTGGAAGGTGGCAGGAATATATCAGTTAGAGTTTTGGGATATTCAAAGAAGTTAATTTATTCGACGGACATCCATAGGTCCACTCACTGTTAACGGCTTAGATTTGTTTATTCTACAAGCAAAGATGTATATATCAGTGTAAGGCAATTTGAAATGCTGGATGGCATCAAAAATTTATAGTAATAATGTCAAACTGCCAATTAGGAGGAGTACTCAGTTTATTATTGGGTGTAAGTGAGTAATTGCGTACACGTTCTCCATATCTAACCTTATCACTGGCTTTATAATTAGAAAACTTTCCTAGAAGTAGATTTCGGGCAGAGGATAGACCAACAGAGGCGGTATCATGTTTGCTATTAAACCATAAAGTAATTCCGTTAGGGACTATTGTATAACCAGACCCCCCAAAACAACACATATCACATAAAAACGCAGGGGTATAACCTCCATGAGTAAAAACGAGAGCTTTCATTGTGAGTAGGCCATCCCTATCAATAGCAATATTTTTGTACAATAAGGTGCTCATCATTTTATCCTAAATATTTAACTTGTGCGTTAATCTCCACCCAACAACAAGCGAATAATACTTAACAATTAGTTACCCTCTGAAACGAAAGTAAATATCTCTGTACCTACTCCCTGAGTGGACATAGAAATACCGATAACACATGCTGCTACTGCGTACCCAACGCACACGAGCTAGTGACATTTCTATTTGCGCAGGGCTATCGCCGTCTGCCGGTATTAGTTTAGACATGTCACCTTAACATTGAATATACAGATCAAAAATAACTCATGCGCCTGAGAAAAACGGGACATTATCAGCAACTCCGCCATGTACCGAGAAGAGACAGAAACACCGGTGGGTATGACCGTGATAGTTGATACCGCGTCGGAGTGGGCTTACCTATCTACGTCCGTGACATTACGTAATCAGCTATTATTCGCCGATGCAGGCTATCTCGATTTCGACTATTTTGTTTGAACAATTATCCTGTTCAAATGGTTCATTTATTGTTCGGGAAAGTAAGTCACCTGAATCCCCTCATCATCGCGGCACGCAATGGGTAGGGAAAATATCCTCCAGAGAGCCTGGTCGGAAACGTATTTTTTGCTGGAAAATATCAGTTGGCTTTATCTAGACGTATTTGTCCATTTCCAATAGAGCATCCAGCATCTATTAGCATCCCTTCAATAACTCCTCTGCCTTCTGTAGGCTCTTCCCAATATTTCCATCAGAACAGTGATGATCATGAGCCAATTGTATAAGTATCTTACCGAATACGTAATAATAACAGGGAGAGCCGAATATAATCCCGCACCTGATTTAGTGTCTGCCTTTGCTCCACATAAAAAAGTACATTATCCATCTTTAGCGATTGATGAAATCCTGGAGTTCTATAAAAAGAGAAACATCCATCACCTCAATTTTTAGTTAATTCAGAGAATACAGCCGTAGCAAGGCTAGTATTCACAAATAAAATATCAACACATTTACTGACCACAGCCTCAACACCTTTCTCTTTAACTAATTGTAAAATTTCTTTTTTTTCAGCATTCGGAAGATCTGTTCTGTTAATTATCGTTTCAATCTTTTCAAGGGTATTTTTATGGATCTTTATGGTAATAAAATTAATTTCATCATCAATCGTATCCATATTGACGTATTCAACACCGGCAGCAGTAAGAACCATTGCATCAGGGTTAAAGCCATAGCTACCATCATCATCAAAATAAATGGCTTCGTGGTTAATTAAACCAACTTTTATTAAATAGTTTATATCGTCCGCTAATTGATCCCATCCAAAAGCCTCTCCAAGGAATTGAAGTTTTTCTTTACTGATAGGCTGCATTAAATGCTTCTGGTCATTCATTGCACGAATGATCATATGTTGTCTCTCTTTCAACATAGTCATTAGGTTTTCCTCATTTGGTATTGGAGTAGATAAAATTATAGACAACCTTCTGGAATTGAGGAATTAAAAGAAAGAACATGTTCATATGTCTTTACAAAGAAAATATAAGCAAAATATCGTTTGAACGATTTTTTACATAATACATTGAATTATTAAAGAAATGTTCTATTCTTAAAAGCAGTATCTGCCATTAAAAAATTTTTTCTTTTATTATTCAATATGAAAATAGCTATATTACGCAGAAATGGGCTTGGCGATCTTATCTGTACCCAGCCATTAATAAAATATTTACAGAAAAAATATCCCAATGCAGAGATTAGTCTATTTATAGAACAAGGTAATTATGAACTTACTAAGTATATATGCCCTGATATAAGCATCAATGTCCTTCCTCAAGAAAACAAGTATCTTTCTATCGTAAAAACTGCGCTGAAATTCCGCAATAAGAATTTCGATATTGCTATTTCTGCCAAACCAAGTCCAATGAAACTCAATAATTTATTTTTATGGTTATTGGGAGCAAAAAAGCGCTATGCTGTTGTTGCAGATCAAAAATGGCATTCTAAATTAGTTAACTATCCAGTCAGTCAAGAAGTAATAAAAGGTTGCCATCAGGCCTTAAAGATATTACGTACATTTTCACCCAATGTGCAATCTTTATCATTTGATTTATTCCCCACAATAACGTTGCATAATACATCAATATCGATTTATTCAGGAGAACCATTAATTTTATTTTCTGTTTCCAACAATAGAAAACATAGCTTAATTAATAATGAAAACCTTAATTTCATTGCTGGTAAAATTTCAGCAAAATATCCTACCGCAAGATTTATTATTTCAGCATTTCCCAATGATATGTATTTAGCTGAAGATTTAAATTCGCGTATAGGTGCTAAAAGTCAAATTGTCACGTGTGATTCTCTAAGTTCTTTTCTGGCATTATTAAATAATATGACACTGATTGTGGTTGGCGATGGAGGTATTTGCCATTTATCAGCGGCATTAAAGAAAAAAATTGTTGCTCTTTATGGTGTTACCAAGCCTGAGAATTGGTCACCACTTGCATCAAAAGAGAGATGTATTACCTTATACGATCCAGAGAATGTCAATAATATTGCTTTAGCTAAAATTACTGACGCTATTTTTTCTTTACTTGAAAAGTAAAAAATTTAATGGAAATATTTTCATATGAAATAATTATTAACTCAATAATGATATTATAGCTTTAATTTAGTGCTTTATTTATCAATCAATATGTTGACTATATAAATAGTCAGTGCAATGATTTAGCATCGCTCTAAAAAATGTATAACCATGATATTTACAATTATGGATTCTATTTTAGAAGAAAATAAAAAAATATTGAGAAACTAACATGATAAAAATAAGCCTGGACGAAAAAATTCAAATTTTTAGCCAATTACATGAAGAAGGAAACCTCATATTAGCCAACTCATGGGATGTTATGAGTACTCGTTTAGCTGAACAATGCGGCGTCAAAGCCATAGCAACAACCAGTGCCGGTATCTCCTGGAGTTTGGGATACCCAGACAATCAGTTAGCTAACCGAAAAATGGTAATGAAAGCGCTTGGTTTAATCACTGCCAGTACTAATCTTCCTGTCACTGTGGATATTGAAGATGGCCTATTAGGCGTTGGTGAAAATATGGATCATCTTGTACAAGATTTATATTCTGTAGAATGCGTAGGGATTAACATAGAAGATTCTCAACATGATAAATCAATGTCCATAGATGATGGGGCCGAACGTATTGCTTCTGTGCGTACCGCCGCAAACAAAATACATTACAGCTTATTTATCAATGCTCGTATAGATTCATGGCTTCACGGAGAAAATACCGATCCTGAGCATTTAATTTTCCGTGCTAATGCTTATCTTGCTGCTGGTGCAGATGGTATTTTTATTCCGGGATTAACCAATTTATCGATATGCCGAACAATCAGTTCTCATATTAATGGTCCATTAAATATAATGGCTTGTGCTGGTGCCCCTAGCGCAAAAGAGTTTTTTGCTGCTGGTGTAAAAAGAGTCTCAGGAGGATCTTTTTTTGCCGAACAAGCCTATGGTGTCACACAGGCAAGCATCGAGCACTTTGTACAAAATGGACTCCTACAAAATAACGATCATGCAAGTTTGAGTTATACCGAGCTAAATGTATTACTCTTCCAAAAGATAAATCAAGGTATGTAATTATTGAATTTGTAAAGATGGCGGAAAGAGAAGCCGGGAAAAAATTCACAATGAAATACTGAAACATATCATTATCTTTTTTCAGAAAATATTTTCAGAGTAAAATTGTTACTACTTTTTAAAAGTAATATTCAATTACCTAAATCAAAAGCGGTCTATTAATAAGGCTGTTTTTGATTTTTAACATTGAAAAATAAATTTCTCTTGATATCCCCTATTCTCTAAAAAGATAATCTATTCTCAAAGAGGCTATCTTTCCATATGTCCTATGAATTTCAAAGTGCAGCCAACAAAGCTATAGCTTTAAAGACTCAGGATATATAAATGAACTCTTGAGATCTGATCTATTTTACCTAAGTGAATATCTTAAAAATGAGATAGAGACATCCAGTATGAGTCAAGTGTTAAATTCTCAATCTTTGAATAATCCCTGCATTAGCTGCGGTGCTTGTTGTGCATATTTTCGTGTTTCGTTTTATTGGGCAGAAACAGAAGATCACTGACACTTTACTTTTGTATATTTATTATTAACAAATGTGAAAATCCAAGAGAGCTCACTGACACTTTACTTTTGTATATTTATTATTAACAAATGTGAAAATCATTACCGCAGAATATGTTATCACCGTACAGATTATGAACTTCACTTCATGAAATTATCAGGATGAAAAATAATGTCTGCTTATATTCCTACTGAATATGTCCTACAAACTTGTGAATCCTTACCACATTATCTTGCGAAAAATTTACCAACAACAATCTCACTCGGCGGATTGTCTGAAACATGGCAAATAAAGGAAGTTGGTGATGGGAATCTCAACTTGGTTTTCATTGTTTCTGGAGCTAAAAAAACGGTTGTTGTCAAACAAGCCTTACCTTATATGCGGGCAGCAGGAGAATCATGGCAACTTTCTCTTGATCGTACCTATTTTGAATATCATAACTTGTTAGAAGTAAATAAATTTGTTAGCCAGTATGTCCCCGATGTGTATTTTTACGATGAAGAAATGTCTTTATTTGTGATGGAATATTTAGATCAGCATATTATCTTGCGTAAGCAGTTGATCGCCGGTCAGAAACTCCCCTATCTTACAGAAGATATTGGAATTTTTCTTGCTGATACTCTATTCCATACCTCTGATATCGGAATGGATAGTAAAGAAAAAAAAGAGCTGGTAAGCCGTTTTGCCAATAATCACGAACTTTGTAAGATCACCGAAGATCTGATTTTTACAGAGCCATATTTTAATGCCGAAAGAAACAATTGGACTTCTCCGCAACTTGATAGTGACGTCCATGCTGTTTGGCAGGATCAGGCAATGATCCAAACTGTGATGCAGTATAAATACAAATTCATGACTGAAGCCCAAGCCTTACTACACGGTGATCTCCACTCTGGCTCCATTATGGTAACGCCGGATTCTACAAAGGTCATAGATCCAGAATTCAGTTTTATGGGACCAATGGCATTTGATATCGGTAACTATATCGGTAATCTGTTTATGGCTTATTTTGCTCAACCTGCTTTACGAGACAATAAAAAGCAATGTACTGATTATCAGGCGTGGCTTCTAACACAGATTGAAACGACATGGGCAGTATTTGTGCGTCGTTTTCGTCAACTATGGAATGAAAAGAGTGCCGGAGAAGCCTATCCTATCAGAATTTACCAGCAGGGAGCTTTCAGCTCACCGTTTCTTAAAGCAGCACAAGATAATTTTTTCTCCAATTTATTTGAAGAAACTCTGGTCTATGCCGGGCTTGAAATTAATCGCCGTATTATCGGTTTTGCCGGTGTCGCTGATTTCAAACAGATTGAAGATCCAACGCTACGCGCCACTTGTGAAAAACACGCCTTGAAATTGGCACGCGAGTTAATTGTCAACAAGCATAAACACCGAGATTTTTCACTAATTAAACGTTATATCACATAGGGTTAAGAGACTTAGATGAAAATTAATGGCATCCATTATCGATCTGTTTGGCTTGCTGGCGACGGATATACCGTCGAAATTTTCGATCAGACCAAACTGCCTTTTGAGTTACAAATCATTCAATTAAGCACCATGCAGGATGCTGCCACAGCGATTAAAGATATGTGGGTACGTGGCGCCCCTTTAATTGGTGCTGTTGCCGCTTATGGTATGGCGCTAGCAATGCGTCAGGACAGCAGTAATGAGAACTTACGACTGGCTTATGACACGCTAGTCAAAGCCCGACCAACCGCTATTAATTTAAAATGGGCTTTGGATCGTTCATATCAAGCACTGGAAAATACATTTCCTCCACAGCGTAAAAAGGCTGCTTATCATATTGCAAACGAAATCGCTGATGAAGATGTCGAACTATGCCGTAAGATTGGTGAGAATGGACTAAAAATCATACAGAGAATGGCTGCGAATAAACCAGCAGGTGAAGTCGTAAATATATTGACTCACTGCAACGCGGGATGGCTGGCAACAGTAGATTGGGGTACTGCATTATCACCCATTTATAGGGCGCATGATGTAGGCATTAACGTCCATGTTTGGGTTGATGAAACTCGTCCTCGCAATCAGGGGGGATTGACGGCTTTTGAATTAGGTTCACACGGTGTACCGCATACCTTAATCGCTGATAATGCAGGAGGTCACTTGATGCAACATGGGAAAGTGGATCTTTGTATTGTTGGCACAGACAGGACAACTGCTAGAGGGGATGTTTGCAATAAGATTGGTACTTATCTTAAGGCTCTGGCGGCCAAAGCAAATCAAGTACCATTTTATGTTGCTTTACCATCACCGACACTGGATCTTACGATTTGGGATGGAGTAAAAGAGATCCCTATTGAACAACGTTCAGGTGAAGAGCAATCACATGTCCATGGGCTCACTTCGGAAGGAAAACGTAATTGGGTCAATACCGTTCCACAAGGAACACTTTGTGGAAATTATGCTTTTGATGTCACACCAGCAGAATTAGTTACCGGATTAATTACAGAACGCGGGATCTGTGATGCCAGTGCAGAAGGATTGCGCACACTTTTCCCCGATTTATACCAGCAGTATTCGTAACGGCTATTTTTTATGGTAAATAGAGAACATATCTGCCAGTCAATCATTGAAACTTGTCTTAAGATGAATGCACTGGATTTAAATCAAGGAACATCAGGAAATATCAGTACTCGCTATCAGGATGGTTTTCTGATCACTCCCAGTGGTGTTCCCTATGAAAAATTGACCCCGGATCGGATTGTCTACATCAAGCATAACGGGGAAGCTGAACCAGATAAGGTGCCATCAAGTGAATGGTATTTTCATCTATCCTGCTATCAGGCACGCCCTGAGTTGAATGCCGTTGTGCACAACCATGCTGTCAATGCAACGGCAGTTTCCATACTCAATCATTCCATCCCTGCTATTCATTATATGGTGGCGGTGACAGGGACAGACCATGTTCCCTGTATTCCTTATTCAACCTTTGGAACGCCTGAACTGGCAAAGAGCGTCAAGGAGGGAATTAGGCACAGTAAGGCACTGTTAATGCAACATCACGGCATGATCGCGATGGAAACCAATCTGGAAAAAGCGCTATGGCTGGCGAATGAGGTGGAAATACTGGCGAAACTTTATTTAAAAATCCTGCCTGTTGTTGGAAATAATATTGGAAATGTTGCAAAAAATATTCCGATGCTTTCTTCCGAAGAGATGCAACGAATTTTGACAAAATTTAAAAGCTACGGATTAAAAACTCAGTAATAAGGTAAAAAAGCAGCATTTTCTGATCTTATTGAGGGACTATGTTTTTTTACATAACCCCATTAAAAACCAGACATGGATTTTGTTTATAAATTATCTAATAGCTGGATTATAAGGAGCTAAATGAAGTGGTGGGCGATACCAGATTCGAACTGATGACCCCCTCCTTGTAAGGGAGATGCTCTACCAACTGAGCTAATCGCCCACTTCATATCGTGACACCTAAATGGTGGGTCGTGCAGGATTCGAACCTGCGACCAATTGATTAAAAGTCAACTGCTCTACCGACTGAGCTAACGACCCAATTAGGTAATTCTGATTTTGACATCTAAATGGTGGGTCGTGCAGGATTCGAACCTGCGACCAATTGATTAAAAGTCAACTGCTCTACCGACTGAGCTAACGACCCAATTAGATAATTTTGATTTTGATATTTAAAATGGTGGGTCGTGCAGGATTCGAACCTGCGACCAATTGATTAAAAGTCAACTGCTCTACCGACTGAGCTAACGACCCATCGTAAACATCGCTGTGATACTGCGGAACAATCTAATGAAGTGGTGGGCGATACCAGATTCGAACTGATGACCCCCTCCTTGTAAGGGAGATGCTCTACCAACTGAGCTAATCGCCCACTTCATGATGACTATTACTGCATGATGACTATTACTGAAAAGTTACTGTAACGACATCTATATCACTGACTTATGATTGGTGGGCGATACCAGATTCGAACTGATGACCCCCTCCTTGTAAGGGAGATGCTCTACCAACTGAGCTAATCGCCCAATCATAAAATCATTTTTATCACTACGGTTGCCATTTTCTCCAGCTTACCACTACGAGAGAATGGTGGGCGATATCGGACTCGAACCAATGGCCCCCTCCTTGTAAGGGAGATGCTCTACCAACTGAGCTAATCGCCCCGTCGTGATGGAGTCGCATTATAGGGATAGTTCGAGGTGAGTCAACGGTTTTTATTACTAAAATTTCCGTTCGTCGCAAAATCACACAGAATGAAACAATTATAGTCACCTTAAGTTATCATTTAGATGATGTATCTTACCTTTTCTCAATAACCTATCATTAACGCCATTGAGGAATTGAAGTCCAGTGATAAAATAACCCCCACTATTGTTATTTCAATTGTTACTTCAATCATCCAAAACGTTCTCTGAAAAGTGAAATGTAATTAAGGCAATTCCCGATGAGTAAAATAAAAACCCGTTTTGCGCCAAGTCCCACTGGCTATCTTCACGTTGGCGGCGCACGTACTGCCCTTTATTCCTGGCTATACAGCCGTCATAACAAAGGTGAATTTGTTCTGCGCATTGAAGACACTGATCTGGAACGTTCAACTCAGGAAGCCATTGATGCGATTATGGACGGAATGAACTGGTTAAATCTGAATTGGGATGAAGGCCCTTATTATCAGACCAAACGTTTCGACCGTTATAATCAGGCTATTGATGAAATGCTGGAACAAGGTACAGCTTATCGCTGCTATTGTTCTAAAGAGCGTTTGGAACAATTGCGTGAAACTCAGATGGCAAATGGCGAAAAACCACGTTATGACGGTCGTTGTCGTGAGAGTGAGTGCCAACATAGCCATGATGAGCCACATGTTGTACGTTTCCGCAACCCACAGGAAGGCTCTGTTATTTTTAATGACAGCATCCGTGGCCCGATTGAATTCAGCAACCAAGAGTTGGACGATTTAATTATTCGCCGTACTGATGGTTCACCAACTTATAATTTTTGTGTTGTCATTGATGACTGGGATATGGAAATCACTCACGTTATTCGTGGTGAAGACCACATCAATAACACCCCGCGTCAAATCAATATCCTGAAAGCGCTTGGCGCGCCAGTACCAGAATATGCTCATGTTTCTATGATCCTCGGTGACGATGGTAAAAAATTGTCCAAACGTCATGGTGCCGTCAGCGTGATGCAATATCGTGATGATGGCTATCTGCCGGAAGCACTTTTGAACTATCTGGTTCGTTTGGGATGGTCACATGGCGATCAGGAAATTTTCAGCGTTGAAGAAATGACTGAGTTGTTCAGCCTTGACGCTATCAGCAAATCAGCCAGCGCTTTCAACACTGAAAAGCTGCAATGGTTGAACCATCATTACATTAATACCCTGCCTGCGGAAAAAGTTGCTGTTTACTTAGCATGGCATATTGAACAACAAGGTATTGATACACGTACTGGCCCGGAACTGGTTGAACTGATTAAACTGTTGGGTGAACGCTGCAAGACATTGAAAGAAATGGCCAGTGCTTGTCGTTATTTCTATGAAGAGTTTACAGAGTTCGATGCAGATGCTGCGAAAAAACATCTGCGACCAGTGGCTCGTCAGCCATTAGAAGTCGTCCGTGAAAAGCTGGCTGCTATTACCGAATGGACACCAGAGAATATCCACCATGCAATTCAGTCAACGGCTGACGAATTGGAAATCGGTATGGGTAAAGTTGGTATGCCACTCCGGGTTGCAGTTACTGGTGCTGGTCAATCTCCGAGTGTTGACGTCACTATTCACGCTATTAATCAGGTACGTTCACTCTCTCGTATTGATAAAGCTCTGGCTTATATTGCCCAGCGTGAAGCACAATAATTAGCATTAAAAAATCGGCCAAAATAAGTTATAAAGGCACACAATTTGTTGTAGTGCCTTTATTTTTTATTCTACCAACCTGGCATTGATGACTTTTTCAACGTTTACACCGGAAATATTAATGAATCCGTTGACAGAGTTCTTCGGGTTTCATATGATGCGCTCCGTTCCACAGGATTTTGATTTGGGGCTATAGCTCAGCTGGGAGAGCGCTTGCATGGCATGCAAGAGGTCAGCGGTTCGATCCCGCTTAGCTCCACCAAATACTTATCCTGAACCACAATTGTGGGGCTATAGCTCAGCCGGGAGAGCGCTTGCATGGCATGCAAGAGGTCAGCGGTTCGATCCCGCTTAGCTCCACCAAGATTCTGGATCCCTGAAAGCGCAAGTTTTCAGGGATTTTTCTTATGGCTGAATATAATATAGTGAAAACAACCTATCTCTTAAAGCATCAAATCATCGTAATACTTTTTATTTTCAAACTGAAAGTTCCATCCGAATAATTTGAGTCTATATAAACTTTATTATAAAGCCCGTCGTCACAGTTGTTTCCTTTGGATAATGAAAAATAGTTATCACCAGACAAGACAGTCACTGAGGTTTAGTTATGATTTTCAATAACAAAATTTTCTTCAGCGAGATGAGCTATAATAAAATCTGCCTCAAGTATAGTCTTTTATATCTAGCCGTTTTTTTTCAATGGTTTTACCAATGAATCCAACCCTTCAATTTTAATTGCAAGGGTCATTTCCATTAACGCCCCCAATTTTCCTTGTGGAAATCCCTCCTTACGGACAAACCAAAGTAAGTACTCTTCAGGAAGATCGATTAACATCCGTCCTTTATATTTACCAAATGGCATGACAGTGTTGGCGATCTCCAGCAAATTTTCTTTATTCATTATATCGACCTCTTGAGTCATGTTGTCTTTTATATAAAGATAAAATGGCATCTGCCTAGATACCATTTTTCCTAAAATTCAAATTACTAAGAAAATTAAATACTCATTACCAGTCCGGTAATTGCAGCCGACAGGAAACTTACCAATGTTGAGCCAAACAGTAGTTTCAGTCCAAAACGTGCGACAATATTCCCCTGTTTTTCATTCAAGCCTTTAATAGCACCAGCTACAATTCCTATGGATGAGAAGTTGGCAAAGGAGACCAGAAATACGGATAAGATACCTTTTGAACGCTCACTCAATTGTCCTGCAATTTCCTGTAAACTCTGCATTGCAACAAATTCATTAGAAACCAGTTTAGTCGCCATGATACTACCTACTTTCAATGCTTCATCACTGGGGATGCCAATGATCCAGGCAAATGGATAGAAAACATATCCCAGACATTCCTGAAAAGAAATACCAAATGCCATATCAAAAACGGCGTTGATACCCGCAATCAAGGCAATAAAGCCGATCAGCATGGCCGCTACAATCAAAGCGACTTTAAAACCAGCCAGAATATACTCGCCCAGCATTTCAAAGAAACTTTGCCCTTCATGCAGATTGTTCATATGGATATCCCCTTCACTTTCAACAGAGTAAGGGTTGATAAGAGACAAAACGATAAAGGTACTGAACATGTTAAGTATCAAGGCCGCTACCACATATTTTGCATCCAGCATTGTCATGTAAGCACCTACAATAGACATGGATACCGTAGACATTGCTGTTGCCGCCATTGTGTACATCCGACGCTCAGACATTTTGTTCAATACATCTTTATAAGCGATAAAATTCTCTGATTGCCCCAGAATCAATGAGCTGACCGCATTGAACGATTCTAGTTTTCCCATGCCATTAACTTTGGACAACACAGTACCAATTGCACGAATGATAATTGGCAGAATTTTTATATGTTGCAGGATACCGATCAAAGCAGAGATAAAGATGATAGGACAAAGTACATTCAGGAAGAAAAATGCCAGATTTGCTTCAATCATACCACTAAAAATAAAACTAGTACCTTTCGCAGCATAAGACAACAGGTGGACAAACAAGCTGTCAAACCCTTTAACGATCCCTAATCCAGCATTAGAATTAAGAAAAAACCACGCCAGAACAAGTTCAATAGCAAGTAACTGAATAATATACCGAATACGAATATCTTTCCGGTTATTACTCGCAAAAATCGCCAAGCCACCAATGACCGCTAAAGCGAGAACAAAATGAAAAATATGAGACATAAAAGAACTCCAAACATGACGAGATACAAATTTAAAATCGCATTTTTGCAACATACGATAATAAATAGTGTTAACTATCACATCAATTTACTACAGAGCGGCAACAAAATCCTATTTAGCAAACTTGATCACACTTTAAGCCGGAACGTGGCTACTAAGTATGCGAAAATATCTTATTTAAAGGCACTATTAAGGTTAAGGTTTATTATCAAAAACCCCAATATCACGTCTTTCCTGGATATTTTCTTTTCAACCAATGAGTTTCAAGTTGCGTCGCAGCGGCAAGAGAACAAATTTGTCCAGCCGAAGGCTGGTCTCCGGTGAGAGGCTGGAGCCACTCACCGGAAACATAGAAAACTATGTGACCGGGGATAGCTATAAAAAGAGTAGCGCAGTCAACAAAGAAGGCAATTTGAAAGACGAAGGGTATTTTATTATTCACCTAAAAGACGAAGCATTTCTTCTTCATCAATCACAGTTATACCTAATTCTGTTGCTTTAATTAATTTAGATCCTGCTGCCTCACCCGCAATCACCAAATCTGTTTTCTTGGAAACACTGCCCGTGACTTTCGCGCCCAACGCAACTAATTTGTCTTTTGCCTCATCCCGAGACAAACGGCTTAATGAGCCAGTCAAAACTACGGTCTTACCCGTAAATGGGCTATTGATTTCTTCTGGTTGCGATACTTCCGCTGTTTCCCAGCAAATACCAATATTATTGACGAGATCGTCAATTACTGCCTGGTTATGCGGTTCGTTAAAGAAATTAACTACATGGCTGGCAACCACACCACCTACATCTTGTACAGCAATTAATGCTTCCGTATCCGCTGCACGCAATTTTTCCAATGTGCCAAAATGTGCAACTAAATTAGCCGCGGTAGCTTCTCCAACTTCACGAATGCCTAAAGAGTAAATGAAACGGGCAAATGTGGTTTTCTTGGATTTTTCCAGAGCATTAACCACATTCTGAGCGGATTTTGGCCCCATTCGCTCAAGGCCGGTTAATTGCCTTGCGGTTAAACGGAAGAGATCGGCGGGTGTTTTGACATATTCCTTATCAACCAATTGTTCAATAATTTTCTCTCCCATCCCATCCACATCCATCGCACGACGGGAAACAAAGTGTCTCAACGCTTCTTTACGTTGTGCCCCACAAAATAAACCACCTGTACAACGCGCTACAGCCTCGCCTTCAATACGTTCAATATCAGAACCACAAACAGGACAATACTGTGGGAAAGCTATTTCCTGGCTTTCTGTTGGTCTTTGCTCCCTTACCACACCAACAACTTGCGGAATCACATCACCTGCCCGGCGAATAATGACAGTATCTCCTATACGCAGCCCCAGACGTTCAATTTCATCCGCATTGTGTAATGTAGCGTTACTGACCGTTACACCTGCAACCTGTACTGGCTCCAGACGTGCAACTGGTGTAATCGCACCTGTACGCCCTACCTGAAATTCGACATCACGTACGACAGTTATCTGTTCTTGTGCAGGAAACTTAAATGCGGTCGCCCAACGCGGAGCTCTGGCCACAAACCCCAATGTTTTCTGTAACTCAAGGGAGTCGACTTTAATGACAACACCATCAATGTCGAAACCCAGAATCGGACGCTGTTGTTCTACCTCGTGATAAAAATCCAATACCTGTTGGGTTCCCTGACATAATTTCACTTTGTCGCTAACTGGCAGCCCCCATTGTTTGAATTGCATCAGCCGCTCGTAGTGGCTTGCTGGCAACTCTCCACCTTCAATTACACCAATGCCATAACAATAAAAAGTCAGTGGACGCTTGGCTGTAATACGTGGGTCGAGCTGGCGCAGTGATCCTGCGGCTGCATTACGAGGGTTAGCAAATACTTTATTACCTGTACGGCGCGCTTCTTCATTGAGTTTTTCAAAACCTACTTGTTTCATAAAGACTTCACCACGAATCTCAACACGAGCAGGAATGTTGTCTCCTTTCAAACGCAGAGGAATCGCGCGAATTGTACGAATGTTGGCGGTAATATTTTCTCCTGTCGTACCATCTCCACGAGTCGCAGCCTTTATTAATTCGCCATTTTCATACAACAGGCTGACAGCCAGACCATCGAGTTTAAGTTCACAACAGAATACCAATTCCCGATTATCTTTCAGACGATCACGAACACGCTTATCAAACGCCAGATAACTTTCTTCGTCGAATACATTATCCAGAGATAACATCGGGATTTCGTGACGAACTTGCTCAAATACGGTTAATGGAGCGGCCCCGACCCGTTGGGTAGGAGAATCTGCTGTAACCAACTCTGGATGCTGTTCTTCCAATGATTTTAACTCACGCATTAAGCGATCATATTCCACATCAGGGATCTCTGGCGCATCCATGACATGATACAAATACTCATGATGACGCAATGTTGTTCTTAGTTCGTTGATTGTTTGAATAATATTTTTCATGACTTCTCACCAGAGATGAAAAACCCCCGACTAGGCGGGGGCTTAATACTAAAAAGAGGATTTATTCTTGGGCACTGAGCGTATCACGAATACGTGCCTTATACGTTTCGATCATTTGCGGTGTAAGCATTTTACGCTCGGCATCTAACACCACACCACCCACATCAGAAGCAATACGCTGCGCTGCTTGCAACATCAATTTGAAATTCTGATTAGAATCGCCATATGAAGGTACGAGCATAAACATTGAGATCCCCGGAGTGCTGAAATCTACCATACGTTCTGGATCAAATGACCCCGGCTTAACCATATTAGCCAAACTGAACAGTACCGCACCACTACCCGATGGGTTTAAGTGACGATGGAAAATATTCATATCACCAAACCGGAAACCTGATTGCAAAATGCTTTGAAACAGTACTTCGCCATTTAGTTCCTGACCATGATGAGCAGCTACATGCAATACCAACACGGTTTCTTTTTTAGTTTGCTCAGTTTCAGCTTTCGTTGCATTTTCCAACTTCGGCTGCTCTTGAACAGCTTCCGTTTCCACACCTTCTGCACTATTTTTCTCAACAGATTCAAACAGGCCAAGTTGTGATTCTTTCTGACTTTCATCAATAGCTTTCACCTTTGCGACAGATGTTTCAGGTTGCTGCTTTGAAAGTAAAGGATCAATTCCATCATCAGATGTTACTTCTGATAAATCAGGTGCATCACGCTCAATAACTGGCTCTTCACGATGTTCATGACGAGATTTAACTGGCTCTTGAACACGTGATTTTGACGAATTATTAAACAGCTCATCGCCATCATTATCCTCTAACTCTTCCCGACGCTCCTGTTTATGAGGTCTCACTGGGCGATCACGAAAGAGTGACGAACGCTCTTTACGGCTGGTCCACAACCCATGTAATAGCAAAGCTATTATGGCTATCGCACCAACAACGATTAATATCAGACGCAAATCCTGCATCATTGCTATCTCTGTTGTTTAAATTAATTGCCACCACGGCGGAATATTCTTTAGATAAGAGTATTTGTCAAATAGCACAAGTGCAAGCCTCTACAGACTTTTCTTATCATAAAGAGAGATATCTCCTGTTTTTTCGAGTGTTTTTCACACACAAAACTACTGGTCAGTGGAAAATCCTGCCTATATCATACCGTCTCAATCCTCTAAGAGAGAATAAGAAAATATGACGAATTCGAAAAAATTGCCAAAACATTTAGGCGGATTTCATTATATTGTACAAGGTTGGCATTTAATAACCCGCCCTGGCATCAAAAGATTCGTTTTATTGCCTCTACTGGCTAATATCTTACTGTTTGGCAGCGCTTTCTGGTGGTTATACCAAAGGCTGGACGGCTGGATACAATGGGTGCTCAATAAAATACCAGATTGGATGCAATGGCTCAGTTATTTGTTGTGGCCACTGGCTGTTATTTCTGTGCTACTGATTTTTACCTACCTTTTCAGCACATTGGCGAATTTTATTGCTTCTCCGTTTAATGGATTACTAGCAGAAAAATTAGAATCTCAGTTGACGGGTATCTCTGCGCCAGACACAGGTATTCTTGACCTAATAAAAGATACGCCCCGTATTCTGAAACGTGAAATAGTCAAAATTCTCTACTATATTCCTCGCGCTATCGCCCTCTTATTGTTGTACTTTATTCCGGGTATCGGACAGACTGTGGCTCCGGTTATCTGGTTTATTTTCAGTGCATGGATGCTGGCTATCCAATACTGTGATTACCCGTTTGATAACCATAAAGTCAGCTTTGCCAACATGCGTAATACACTACGACAAGACAAAATTGACAATCTCCAGTTTGGGGCCGCAGTCAGTGTATTAACCATGATCCCAATCATTAATCTGTTTATTATGCCTGTTGCCGTCTGTGGTGCTACCGCTATGTGGGTTGACCGTTATCACGCACAGCATGTTATGAATAACCATTCTTCTCATCAATAATTACTAATATAAAAATGGACAGGAATAACGAAATAGAATGAAAATATAGGGGAGTAATACAATAAATTGTTAAATATTCTTTTATATAATAAGAATAGATTTAAACCTTATTTCCATTAATAAGATGTTCGCGTATGGTTAATTAATCAGAAATTAAGGGTATCTTAGGGGCAATCGGACAATGAGCAAAATTTATGAAGATAATTCGTTAACCATCGGTCACACTCCACTTGTACGCTTAAAAAATTTCGGAAATGGCCGCATTTTGGCAAAAGTAGAGTCTCGTAATCCAAGTTTCAGTGTGAAATGCCGTATTGGCGCCAACATGATTTGGGATGCAGAGAAGCGTGGCATTCTGACAAAAGGCAAAGAACTTATCGAACCAACCAGTGGTAATACAGGTATTGCACTTGCCTATGTCGCAGCAGCTCGCGGCTATAAACTGACATTAACGATGCCGGAAACCATGAGCTTAGAACGTCGTAAGCTGCTAAGAGCATTGGGCGCTAGCTTAGTGCTAACCGAAGGTGCTAAAGGCATGAAAGGGGCTATCGATAAAGCGAATGAGATCCATGACAATGCGCCGGAGCGTTATGTTCTGCTGCAACAGTTCAGTAACCCAGCAAACCCTGAAATTCACGAAAAAACCACCGGGCCAGAAATTTGGGAAGATACCGACGGTAATGTCGATGTTTTCGTCGCTGGCGTAGGCACAGGAGGCACGATTACTGGAGTTGCCCGCTATCTGAAAAATACGCAGGGCAAACAGGTCACTATTGTTGCCGTAGAGCCGGAAGATTCGCCTGTGATCAGCCAAAAACTTGCTGGCGAAGAACTTAAACCAGGCCCACACAAAATTCAGGGGATCGGTGCTGGTTTTATCCCTGATAACCTGGATTTAACATTAGTTGACCGTGTGTTTAAAATCAGCAATGAAGAAGCGATTAAAGTTGCTCGCGAAATCACTGAAAAAGAAGGAATTCTTTCCGGTATATCTTCAGGTGCTGCCGTTGCTGCTGCTATCAAATTATCTCAGGAAAATGAATACAAAGATAAGAATATTGTTGTTATCCTACCTTCTTCTGCTGAACGTTACCTGAGCACAGCACTGTTTGCTGATTTGATCACTGACTAATTTATCACCTCATTATTTTTCAATTTTATTGACAAAAAAGCACCTCTAGGGTGCTTTTTTGTGCATCAGATCAAAGTTTAAAACTTTCCTAGATGATTTATTCAAGTAGCTTTAGTATTTAACCAGTCATTATTTTGATGCACGAAATTAATCGCAGACAACCACAAAGAATTCTGTTCGGTTCAACTCATATTCGGTTGGCGTGTGTTAACATTCAATCAACAATTGAATGGCATCAAGTTTGTTAATTTTTTGATAATGATTTAATACACTTTAACCCAATAAATTTCGAGTTGTATCAAGGTCGTAATTGAATGCGACCAACAACAAAGAAACGACTTGAAAGAAAAAGGTACATATCATTATCGGTTTAACGGTTGTACAAGTCAGAAATAATCCAGCTAAACTCGCTTTAGCATTCTCTTGGCTTATCAACAAAAATTTAAGTTATTGAGGAAATACTATGTTCCAGCAAGAAGTTACTATTACTGCACCAAATGGCCTTCACACCCGCCCTGCTGCACAGTTCGTCAAAGAAGCAAAAGGTTTTTCTTCTGATATCACTCTTACTTCCGGCGGCAAATCAGCCAGTGCGAAAAGTCTGTTTAAGTTGCAAACGCTGGGACTGACTCAAGGAACTGTTGTAACAATTTCTGCTGAAGGTGAAGATGAGCAACAAGCTGTTGAACATTTAGTTAAGCTGATGGGTGAATTGGAATAATCATCCGCTTGTAAAGCCAGTCTATTTCATATCATCCAGTTCTATCCCCAGAAAAATAAAATCTGGGGATATTTAGAGCCTGCCCTCTGAAGGCACAATGAAGAAATATAATCACCCGCAGTTAAGGTCATATAATATGATTTCAGGCATCTTAGTATCACCAGGTATTGCTTTCGGTAAGGCATTATTACTGAAAGAAGATCCCATTATTATCAATCACAAGAAAATCATTCCTGAACAAGTCGAACAAGAGATCTCACGCTTTAAACAAGGGCGCGACAAAGCCTCTGCTCAATTAGAAATCATTAGAAATACAGCAGAAAAAAATTTGGGGTCAGAAAAAGCTGAAATCTTCGAAGGCCACATCATGTTGCTGGAAGATGAGGAACTAGAACAAGAAATCATTACTCTGATAAAGAAAAATCTGACTACAGCAGATGCCGCTGTTTATTCAGTGATCGAAGATCAGGCCAAGGCATTGGAAGAGCTGGATGATGAATATTTGAAAGAGCGTGCTGCCGATGTTCGTGATATCGGTAAACGCTTGCTGAAAAATATTCTGGATATGCCGATTATTGACTTAGGCTCTATCACAGAAGAAGTTATTCTGGTTGCCAATGATTTAACACCTTCAGAAACCGCACAACTTAATCTGGATAAAGTGTTAGGTTTCATTACTGACTTAGGTGGCCGCACATCTCATACTTCAATCATGGCACGTTCGTTGGAATTACCCGCAATTGTAGGAACAACTAACGCCACTGCCCAAATAAAAAATGGCAATTATCTTATCTTAGATGCTGTCAATAATCACATCTACGTAGATCCATCTGACACCGAAATTGAACAACTAAAAAAAACCAAAAGTGAATATCTGTCAGAAAAAGCAGAGCTGGCAAAACTGAAAGATCTGCCTGCTATCACGCTGGATGGTCATCAAGTCGAAGTTTGCGCCAATATCGGTACAGTTCGCGATGTTAAGGGGGCAGAACGCAACGGTGCAGAAGGTGTAGGTTTATACCGCACCGAATTCTTGTTTATGGATCGAGATTCTCTGCCGACGGAAGAAGAGCAGTTTGAAGCCTATAAAGCAGTCGCTGAAGCCGTTGGTAATCAGTCGGTTATTATCCGTACTATGGATATCGGTGGTGATAAAGATCTGCCTTACATGAACCTGCCGAAAGAAGAGAACCCATTCCTTGGCTGGCGTGCAATCCGAATTTGCCTTGATCGTAAAGAAATCTTACATTCTCAATTACGTGCTATCCTGCGAGCTTCCGCATTTGGTAAACTCCGCATCATGTTCCCTATGATTATTTCCGTTGAAGAAATCCGGGAGCTGAAAGCAGAACTGATATTGCTCAAGGATCAGCTACGCAATGAAAATAAGGCGTTTGATGAATCGATTGAAGTCGGCATCATGGTAGAAACGCCTGCTGCTGCAACCATTGCTAAACATCTTGCAAAAGAAGTTGACTTTTTTAGTATTGGGACAAACGATCTAACTCAGTATACTCTAGCGGTAGACCGTGGTAATGAACTGATCTCTCATCTTTATAACCCAATGTCACCAGCAGTGTTGAGCCTTATCAAACAGGTTATTGACGCCTCACACGCAGAAGGTAAATGGACGGGCATGTGTGGTGAGCTGGCTGGAGATGAACGTGCTACACTATTGCTCTTAGGCATGGGATTGGATGAATTCAGTATGAGTGCAATATCAATTCCACGTATTAAGAAAATCATCCGTAATGCAAATTACGATGATGCAAAAGCACTGGCAGAGCAAGCGTTGGCTCAGCCAACTGCACAGGAATTGATGGAGTTGGTTGACACTTTTATCAGAGAAAAAACACTCTGCTAAGTACGTTAACCAAAATAGCCCGTTAGCCAGAACACGGTCCCATTAAAACAATTAGGAGAAGATTTATGGGTCTGCTTGATAAACTGAAATCTTTGGTTTCAGATGATAAAAAAACAGCGGCAGTATTGAAATTATCGCCCCGTTATCAGGTGAAATAGTTAATATTGAAGATGTTCCAGATGTTGTTTTTGCTGAAAAAATTGTAGGTGATGGTATCGCCATTAAACCTACAGGCAATAAGATTGTCTCTCCTGTTGATGGCACCATTGGTAAAATCTTCGAAACTAATCACGCATTTTCTATCGAATCCGATAGTGGGATAGAACTGTTCGTTCATTTCGGTATTGATACCGTTGAACTGAAAGGCGAAGGCTTTAAACGTATTGCCGAAGAAGGTCAACGTGTGCAAAAAGGCGATCTGGTTTTAGAATTTGATTTGGCATTTCTAGAGGAAAGAGCTAAGTCAACCTTAACTCCTGTTGTTATTTCTAACATGGATGAAATCAAAGAGTTATCTAAAGTGAATGGCTCTGTGACTGTCGGTGAATCTGTCATCATGCGCATCAAAAAGTAATAATGCCATAGATGAGTTATAGGTGAATCGCCTCTGTTTTATCGGGTTAAGCAATAAACGATATCTGATAAAACAGGGCGATTTCCGTTTGACTTAACAATCTCCAGCCACTCATCCGCTGTTCTGCCTCAATCTCAGCAAAAGTATTCGTTTTAACGATCGGGGTGCTTAATGCCTGCTCTAATTCGTCCAGCAAAAAAATCCACGAATGCACACTGAGCTGAATCGCAAGACTGACTTTACACTGTAATCATTTCAGCCTGTCTTCAAGAAATTCGTCCGTTACCAATACGTTACTGCTGTTTTGCGGCTTCCGGCTAACTCTCCCAATGCCTCTTCTGGTTTAGTCGCTTTTCCAGTACTGTGGTATCTGTTGCACAATCTGCTAGTTGTTCAGTACAGGCCGCTTCCAATACTGCACCTAATGCTGTCAAAGTCAGCAATTCCTTAATCTCTAGTTTAACGTCCCTTTTCGCTAATAATGCGACAAGGCGAATTGCTTTGATCGAATCTCCTCCCTGTGCAAGAAATGAAGCCGTCAGATCCACAGACTGAGGCCAAATTGGCCTGAGAAATTCCTCATCCAGCCATAAAGGCAGAACATAATTTTCGGCCTGTTGCTGCGTTTCTTTATCGGCTACCTGTTTATCGGTTACGGCACACTGCGCAACATCAATAAATGACCTACGGTAAGTTTCAGCAGCGGAGGTAAGCAGCGCTATATCAACCTTACCGTTACTGTTTATTGGCCAGGGTTGCACAGTGCAATACAAATTCGGCAGCCAGGATTCAGTTATTTTTTCTTTTAATTTATTTTGGAATTGGTGACTTTCACGCGGAATTGGTTGGTTACTGCACAAGGCAATAGTTTCACAACCCGCTATGCCTTCGGCTTCATTAATGACTAATTTCAATACCTTCAATTGCCGATTATGATCCTTTGATTGACCAAGCTGTACCAGCACATCTTCCACGGCTTTTTCAATTTCCACCGGATGGATCCGATGACCACGCACTTTAAATTCATCATCAATACGTCCGAGACAATGGAATATACCCTGTTCATCCTGCACCCCTAAATCCCCTGTACGATACCAACGGCATTGTTTATCCGCACTGAACACAAATTTTGCTTCTGTCTGGACACTATCGTTCAGATAGCCATCTGCCAGTACAGGCCCACTAATCCAGATTTCTCCATGAAAACCACGGGGCATAATTTGGCCCCAGCGATCCCTGATCGATATTTCTGCTTTACCCAATGCTGTACCAATCGGCGTAATAAGAGCAGACGCGTTTTTTCCTCCCCCAACACTTTTAGTGCCATTGTTTATCGAATAAATACCGTTTACTGAATAAATACAGCAACCAACTGTAGCCTCCGTTGGTCCGTATTCATTAATAACCTCACTGCCTGACGGTAAACAATCCAAAGCTTTGTTCACCAGTGAAACCGGCAGGTTTTCACCGCCTACAACAAAAGTCAGCGGGTGTTGTCTGGTGGCTCCAATGCCATGCTCAATCAGCAAAGACAGATGGGATGGTGTGCATTTAACACCTGTCAGGGATTCATCAGCGAGTAGAGTACGTAACAACTCAGGATTATCACGAATGTCTTGTTCATGAGGTTGGATAAATCCTCCTGACAAAATGGGCACTAAGATAGCGGTTTGCGTCAGGTCAAACCCAAAGGAAGTAAACAGAGGCATGTTAAATGGAATTTCAGCAGCATATGCTGCTTTCGCTGCCAGCGCATAGTTAGCCAATGCAACAGAAGAAATAGCAACGCCTTTCGGTTCTCCTGTCGAGCCGGAGGTGTATAGAATATAAGCTGGGTTACAAGATGTATGCTGAATTTCAGAATACGATATTGAGGAATACGATGTTGAAGAATACAACATCGAGACAATCTGCTCCTGGACAATTCCTTTCTGAGTCTTGTCTTCCTTATGCAAAGAAATCCGCAACAAAGGTAAATTCAGTGTCTCAGCTAAGTTTTGCTCAGCTTCGGTGTAAATACACAAGGAAGCCCCGGAATGACGGATGATGGTGAATAATCTTTCTGTTGGGGTTGTCGTGGGGCAAACAGGTACAACCGTTACGTTTTTAATCAGACATGCCAGATAAGCCAGTACTGTTTCAGGGGTACGCCTGCCCAGTATAAGTACAGGTTTATTCTCAGTATATATATCATGCAATCGCATACTGAAACGGTGCATCCACTGTAAACCCTCATGGTAAGTAAGCGCACTATTTTCCCCATTTAGCCTAAATAAAACGTTGTCTGTATGACATTCAAATGCTTTAAGTAAATGAACACCTATTGGCTCCGCCGGACATTTGTCAGAGGTATAATGCTCTTTCGGGTGATGATCGGTATGTTCTTGTGCCATAACTTCAACCGCAATATCTACTGCATAATGAAGCACAGTTTGCAGAAAGGCATGACATTGTTCAGGTGACCATATTCTGCGGAAATCAGCTTCAATCGCCAAATAACCATCTGCAAAGCGGTCATGGAGATGGATGGAAGCAAACAGAGATTCGACGGCTTGACGGTGTTCAATTATTGTTTCTGTATAATTGCTGGTTTTCTGAAATTTACCTGTTTGGTAGGAAACACCAAAAGCAGGAATAATCCGTTTCCAGTCCGGTGAAGCTAATTCTCCCCAACGGGTCGCAGGCGCATAACGTGAATGTATAAGTGCTTTTTGCAAATGTTTTTGCAGGATTTGGTAACAGTCTGCGGCTGTCTGCCCATCCTGACGAAACACAGGCACCAGGATAGGAGCCACTCCCATTGAGATAGTTTGTTTCTCTTCCCTACTCCAACGATTACCAATAGGCGCCTGTAATAACACACAGTTGCTGTCTTCAATCACCATTTGCGTATAAGCAACCGCAGTGAAAAACAATCTGAAAATAGAACCACCACTGTTTTCAAATCGGAGTAATATTTCATTTTGCGATTGGGCCACAGTTGCTTCTATACGCATGGAGCGTGGCTCTAACCCACGATAATCACCTATCGGATAATGGCGGGATATCTTTCGAACATCTATTGGCGAAGTTTCTCCAAAAAGTCCTTGCCAATACGCGGCATCTCTTTCAAAGCGCCGGGAATGCTCATAATTTTGTTCTTCCTCAGCATTGGTAGAGAATAAAAAGGATTCAGTTTGTCCGATGACTGAATGCGGGTTTTCTTGTTCCAATTCGTTGATCAGGCGACGCTGTAACATAGCCACACCTATCCCATCCAGCGCAGCGTGATGGGCTTTCAAAAACCAACCTGATTGATCAGACTGAAAACGTACAGCAAAGATCTTTACTGGTGTAAGTGATAAATCCTCTTCCATCAATAATTGGCGCTCTACCCAAGATTCAAACGCTTCTTTAGGATTGGAACATTTGCTGAAATCGGCTTTCTCTACTTCTGCCTGGGGACGATCATGCCGAATACCAAACCATGTCATTTCTGCTGTTTCGGTTGCTGTTTGCTGTCCATGCAATGCGTTATTAATAAATCCGATGCGAAAAACATCTTGCGTATTGCGGACGTGTTCAGCGGCACGCACAATCCGATCCAGTGAAATGTCTCCCCGTAAACGAGTAAGCCCGCCAAAATAAAATTGATAGCCGGAGAGGTTATACATCTCCATTTTGAAAATGGCCTGTTGTGACCGGGCCAATCTAAAAATTGATCGATGATTCATGATGTGACCCCTCGTTTTGATTAAAAACAGAGTTCGCATATTTTGGGCGAGCACTTTCCACTCAAGTTTTCCTGAACTGGAGCGGAACAACTGCTTAGCCTACCAGTAATGGGCTGGAAACCCGTTGTTTCACCACACTAACAGGTATGGCTTCAAATAAATCCCATTCGCCAGTACAAGGAGTAACTTTTGTTATCACTTTTCTGTCTAAGAAATTACAGACAGTTTCAATACTGGAAAAAATTGGCATTATCGAGATCATCAATTTTAACTTTAATTTTGAAGTTTTATCCAAAAAGGAAATTAATTAGATGATAGCCAGAGAATTAACCAAACCTGTTTCGAAAATATTAACGTTATCTCCCAGATCTTGCTTACCCGAAAATTTACAGAGATATTCAGATACTCACTTTTTACGTTCAGATACATTCATCACGACAACTTTCCTTTGTAAACTTTATTTCATTAGTCTTTGGTTCGTAATATTTATCTGGATGATTTACGTAATAGATTAATTTTCAGGTTTAATATAAAACTTATAGCTACCGCATGGGAATGAAATCGCCCAAAATAATAAAAATTCAGAATATACACCTAATAAATCTGACAGTTAAAAGCAGGTTAATAACAATGAATCTCTTTTTCCATAATATAAAATATTAATTAAATCATTCTTAATAAGAAGGTAATAATTAAACAATAAAAAATCTATTTAAACGTGTTTTTGGACAACACAAAAATTAATAAAAGCAATTAATATCATTATCCTTACTATCGGTTAAGAGTACAAATAATCAGCATTATCGTCTTAATAAAAACTTACTTACACTCTTACTCTTCTGATAAGAGGTTTATTGATAGAGTGTGGAAGATGTTCAACTGACTTAAAGCTGTAGTATGACCAATCAAAACTACAGCTTGAGTATAAAAAAAGATATATGAAGAGGAAGATAAAGGATGAAAAGAGCGCTAACTAAATACCCCGGTAGACAAATACCTGTCTCCACGATCACAAATAATCGCAACAATAACTGCACCTGGATTTTCAGCCGCAATACGCAGTGCTCCAGAAACAGCGCCTCCAGAGCTAACACCACAAAAAATTCCTTCTTTCTGGGCCAGTAATCGCATCATTGCTTCTGCTTCTTGTTGCGTAATATCTAAGATTTTATCCACCAAATATTTCTGATAAATACCCGGCATATATGCAGGCGACCAACGGCGGATACCGGGAATATGACTGTTTTCTGCTGGCTGTAGCCCCGTCGTCTGTACCTTATTTGATTGAGATTTCAGATAACGGCTCACACCTGTAATAGTGCCAGTTGTTCCCATACTGGAGACAAAATGGGTAATGCGCCCCTGTGTCTGCTGCCAAATTTCCGGCCCTGTTGTCTTAAAATGCGCCAGAGAGTTATCAGGATTATTAAACTGGTCAAGAACTTTCCCTTCACCATTCAGCTCCATTTGTTGCGCCAAATCCCGTGCACCTTCCATTCCCAACTCTTGGCTGACCAGAATCAGTTCAGCGCCGTAAGCTTGCATAGATGCCTGACGTTCAAGACTCATATTTTCAGGCATCAATAACTTAAGCCGATAACCCTTTACCGCAGCAATCATCGCCAACGCAATGCCTGTGTTGCCACTCGTGGCTTCAATAAGCACATCTCCCGGTGAGATTTCTCCCCGTAATTCCGCTTGCTGGATCATTGAGAGTGCTGCTCTGTCTTTTACAGAGCCAGCAGGATTGTTGCCTTCCAGTTTTACCCAAATCTCCGCATCTACTCCTTCAGTCATTCGTTGTAATTTAACTAACGGGGTATTGCCGATAAATTTTTCTAAGCTTGCCACAGTACTACCTGAATCATAGGAGAATAAACAACAGAATAATCGTATTCAGAAAACTGTCGCAAGCTCTTAAGCAAAAAAAACCCTGTATCCTTCAAGACAACAGGGGAAACCCAGGGTTATGCAAGTAATGAAAAAATTAGGCAGATTCAGCGAGTTTCAGTACCTTTAATGGTGAATTACCTTCATACAAACGAGCATTTTTTCCACCAATAAAATATTGACTTCCTCTCGCTGGAATCAAAGAATTATCCGGCCAGACAACCGACAAACTCTCTTCCCCCCACCCTATAGGCTGGACAGACAACAGGGAAAAATGCCCTCGTGGACTCACTTCCATAATCTTAACCGGCAAAGGGCAAGATGACGTTTGTTGTGTACTAAGATTCATTTCCCACGGACGAAAGAAAACATCAACACTCCCTTGATGTAATGGCATCACCTCCAATGGGAAAATTTTTCCTCCAACCCATAACTGTGAGCCTTTGATCTCACCGTGTAACTGATTCACTTCGCCCATAAATTCCAGTACAAAACGGCTTTCCGGCTCTTTCCATACTTGCTGAGGAGTGCCAACCTGCTCTATAGCACCTTGATTCATCACCACGACCCGATCCGCCACTTCCATTGCTTCTTCCTGATCATGAGTGACAAATACGCTGGTAAATTTTAATTCTTCATGTAGCTCACGTAACCAACGACGCAATTCCATCCGAACCTGAGCATCCAAAGCACCGAAGGGCTCATCTAATAAGAGAATTTGCGGTTCAACAGCCAATGCCCTTGCTAAAGCCACTCGCTGTTTTTGACCACCAGAAAGTTGTGATGGATAACGATCTGCAAGATGAGATAACTGAACCATATCGAGTAAAGACATTACCTTACTACGAAGTGTCTCGCCGCTGGGACGCTGACGACGGGGAAGAACCGTCAGACCAAAAGCAACATTATCAAATACGCTCATATGACGAAACAGGGCATAATGCTGAAAAACAAAACCCACCCGCCGATCTTTTGCATGTACCTGGCTGACATCCTGACCATGAAACTTCAACTGCCCTGCGCTTTGCTGCTCAAGCCCTGCAATGATCCTCAACAATGTCGTCTTGCCAGAGCCTGACGGGCCAAGCAGAGCAACCATTTCACCGGATTCAATATCCAAAGAAATATTATTCAGTATTTGAACCCGACCAAAATATTTACTGATTTTGCTGATTTCAATACTCATATTCTGCCATTGACCTCCACTTATGACTCCCATTTACTGACGGCTTAAACGCCACTGCAAAGCACTTTTGACAATCAGCGTAATAATCGCCATCACTGCCAATAAAGCCGCCGCCACAAATGCGCCAACCGTGTTGTAATCCTGATACAGCAGTTCAACCTGCAAAGGCAATGTGTAGGTTTCTCCTCTGATCGCACCTGATACCACAGACACAGCCCCAAATTCACCAATTGCTCGCGCATTAGTCAAAACAATGCCATACAACAATGCCCAGCGAATATTCGGCAATGTCACACGCCAGAACATCTTCCAGCCAGAAGCGCCCAATAATATTGCGGCTTCATCTTCCTGATTACCCTGACTCAACATCACCGGCACCAATTCACGGACAACAAACGGGCACGTCACAAATACCGTCACCAATACCATACCCGGCCATGAAAACATTAACTGGATGTCATAAGCCCCAAGCCACTCACCCATCCAGCCATTAGAACCATAAAACAGTAGATAAAGTAATCCCGCTACAACGGGGGAAACTGCAAACGGAATATCGATTAATGTCAGTAATAATTGCCTGCCGGGAAATTGGAACCGGGTTACCAGCCACGCTGTTACCACACCAAAAACCAGATTGATGGGTACAGTGATCAATGCAATCAACACGGTTAACCAGATGGCATGGAGCATATCGGGATCAATAAGATTCAGAGAGAGGACATCGAACCCTTGTGAAAAAGCAGTCAGAAAAATCCACGCTATCGGAATTACCAATAACAAGACAGAAACAATTATTCCCGTACTAATCAATACCCATTTCCCCCAATTTATTGAGGAGCGCGGCATCAATGTATATCCGAAAAATTCAACCATTAATGCCCTCCAATCCGTTTACCAAAGCGGCTTTGCAATAAATTGACACTAAATAGCAACAGTAATGATACCGCTAGGATCACTGAAGCAATCGCACTGGCTGCCGGATAATCAAATTCTTGCAATCGTACAAAGATCATCAGAGAAACCACCTCAGTTTGCCACGCGATGTTGCCTGCAATAAAAATGACCGCTCCAAATTCCCCCAGACTTCGCGTGAAAGAAAGTACCGTGCCCGCTATCAATGCAGGTGAGAGTTCCGGCAAAATCACTTGCCTAAACGTCTGCCAGCGACTTGCCCCTAATGTCTGAGCTGCTTCCTCATATTCCGGGCCTAATTCTTCAAGTACTGGTTGAACAGTACGGACAACGAAAGGCAGACTGGTGAACGCCATTGCAACCGCAATACCCAACCAGGTATTCGCGACCTTAATATCAAAATTACCAAGCCAGGAGCCATACCATCCGGTTGCAGAAAATAGTGTTGCCAGCGTTAACCCCGCAACCGCTGTCGGTAAAGCAAAGGGTAAATCTATCAATCCATCAAGCAGATTGCGTCCGGGAAAACGATAGCGGGTCAGTATCCAGGCCATTAACATGCCAAAAACCATATTGAACAAACTGGCAATTGCAGCAGCCAACAAAGTGACCTGATAGGCTGCAACAACCTGGGGATTTGCAATCACCTGCCAATATTCTGCCCAACTCATGCTGGAAAGTTGTATAGCCAGAGCGCTCAATGGCAATAACAGAATCAGACAGGTATAAAAGAGACTACAGCCCAAACTCAACCCAAATCCGGGTAACACACGTTTACTGGATGAAACAAACATGGATCATCCCCTTCCATCAATGATTGAGCCAGCATACCGTCCAAGTTGACATGGGTTTTCACCTGAATGCTCCTGCAATGCGACTGCATGTGCATTGGAAATATAGGCGTTGAAATTCCCTATAAGGGATACAGTAAATAGTGATTCGGAAAACAATCCGCTCCATAGTTTTTTATTTACCACTGTCTTCATTCAACACCTTATCTGTCACATCATTTAACAACGATTGCTTCCTACTGTATCCAGAATATTTATAACAGGATAGGTTACTGCCCTCTGTTTTATATACCGAATTTTTATGAGAAATGATGAAACGAGATAAGCTATAAAAAAGTGCTACTCTTTACAGCTCTCCCCAGTTGCATAATGTTAAAAAATGACTATCAGCAAAATTCTTCCCCAAACTTTCTATTTTGTATTTATCATTTCGCTTTCCAGATAATACGAGAGATTTTCCACGTTTTTAGTACATCATCTGAAGGCATTAACTCTTCTGGGCCATTCCATGCTCCTGTAAATATATAGCGGATATACTGGCTTTGTGGTGCAGCGCAAACAACTGTTGGCTGCATAGCTAAACCGCCGGAACGCTGACAAGCACCATAAGCTTTGTCATATAGTTCAGAAAAAGGCATTCCGATCTTTGTTCCCCAGACTGTTTTGATATTTTCATCAAAAATATCAATATAATCCACTTTGCCATTATTCAAACCAGATAGTTCAATTTTGACTTGATCACCTTCCATTCCCTGTACGATATTGACTAGTTTTCCATTCTGCATTTCCATGCCATTACGCAGGCGATACTTGCCTTCCAGTCCCTGTTGAATCGCAGATAAATTCATATCTGTCTGCTGGTTGATCCCTCCTACACCTTGGTCAGATACCTTTAAGTGACTCGAAAACCAGTTTAAAGGTGATATGGAAGACCATGAAAATTCAGATGTTCCTGCACAAGCAGTCAATAATAATGAACCACTCATTAAGCCACTGATTGTCATGACTCTCTTTTTAAACAATAAACTAAATATAAAACATCTTTTCATTACTTTTTTTTACCTTATTTTCTGGTCTGATTATTTAGCACAACTATATAAAAATCATTGTGTAATTGTTTACAAACAGGTCGATATCATACCAAAATGCAACTGGATTATAAAAAACATTGAAATCAATGGCAAAGATTCATGGTAGCCACAATGATTACGGTATTTGTGATTTTTTTAAATTCTACAACTATAACGGATGTTATGGTAATAGACACTATTGCAAAAATACCATTCTATCAGTTCGCTTCCCAGGTTCATATCAACAACGTTCAGAAATATATGAAAAACCTTTCCCATACAGTACGAAAAAATAAAAAAACAAACTCACCTCACTCTTATTCCGCACAAAATTGCAGGGTACTTGAAAGTAAAACTGAATCACCGATTCACGACCACTATTATTTTTCAAAAGACAAAAATGGCGTGATTAATGTTAAAGTTATTACTGTAACCGGACATCGTTCTTTCTTAATGTCAAAAGATCTCTTTATTACAAAAAACAAATACCAGAGGAAATTTCATCACTTAATAAAAAAAGCAGCCAGAAAACTAATACAGTTTTTAAAAAGAGATTCGTTTAAATAAATTTGGCTCATGGCCGAATAAAATAACCTTTCTCAGCCACTTACCTTTAACATTTAATCAATAATTAAACGTTTATTAAAAACAGTGTGCTCTTGCCCCCAATAATCATATTCCATTTTTTCGCACATACAAATTGTTGCATCATTTTCCTCTGGAACCATGATTAAAATACTGGGGCAACCTCTCGCCAATAATTTTTTTTCAAGGCGGGAAACTAAAGCATTGGCAATTCCTCTGCCTCTAAATTCAGGATGAACGCCCAAATAATAAGCATGACCACGGTGTCCGTCATACCCTCCCATCACTGTTCCAACGACTTCTCCTGCCACTTCAGCAACCAGAAATAAATCAGCATCATGAGTTAATTTACGCTCAATATCGAGTTCTGGATCATCGCCAAAATTAATCAAATCACAACGCTCCCAAAGTGTGATAACAGCTTCAAAATCTTCTTGACGAAATAGCCTAATTTCCATAGTTAGTCAGCCTGTTTAATAAGTAATTGGTTCAATGACAATAATCATTACTTTCATTTTGGAATCAATATGAAAATGCGTTCATTGATACTAACAGGTATACTGCCTATCGTCATAAACTACCCAGAATGAAAGCAGAAATGAATATACCTAATCTATCTCAAGTTAAGAATTTTTTCCTCTCATTGCAGGATGAAATCTGTAAGCAACTTGAACACCTTGATGGTCATTCCCATTTCATGGAAGAGTGCTGGCAACGGGAAGAAGGCGGTGGCGGTGGCGGTCGCAGTCGCGTCTTGAAGTCAGGCAAAATTTTTGAACAAGCAGGTGTGAATTTTTCCCATGTGACGGGAGATTCTCTGCCTCCTTCAGCAACTGCTCACCGCCCTGAATTGACTGGCCGCAGCTATCAGGCCTTGGGGGTTTCTCTTGTCATTCATCCTCTGAACCCTTATGTTCCGACCAGCCACGCTAACGTACGCTTTTTCATAGCAGAAAAGGAAGGTGAAACACCTGTCTGGTGGTTCGGTGGCGGGTTTGATCTCACTCCTTATTATGGTTTTAAAGAAGATGTTATTCACTGGCATACTGTCGCCAAAACATTATGTCAGCCTTTTGGTGATGATATTTACCTTACGTATAAAAAGTGGTGTGATGATTACTTCTTTATTAAACATCGTAATGAACCACGTGGTGTAGGTGGATTATTTTATGATGATCTAAATACTCCCGATTTTGATACTTGTTTTAATTTCACACAAGCTGTAGGTCATGGTTTCCTGAATGCATATTTACCTATTGTCGAAAAAAGAAAGGATATCAGTTGGGGAGAACGTGAAAGACAATTTCAGTTATATCGCCGTGGTCGTTACGTCGAATTCAATTTAGTTTGGGATAGAGGAACATTATTCGGTTTGCAAAGTGGTGGGCGAACTGAGTCTATACTTATGTCCATGCCTCCTCTGGTTCGCTGGGAATACAATTATTCTCCTGAACCATATTCTTCAGAAGCAGAACTCTATTCATTATTTCTGATAAAAAAAGATTGGATATAATAAAACAATACAGAATTATCCCCAGATAACATAAATAACGATGTCTCTGGGGTATTCATCACTATTCAAATCTTTTCAAATTAAATATCCAAATCTTATTTTCATATTTTCCCTAATGACTATCACTTCAATTATAGATAATATGCAAATGGGCGCCCAAAAGAACAAATACAGCACTGACAAAACAGGGGAATAATTATGAATACTTATGAAATTAATAGATACAGTTTAATCCCTCCATTTGTCTTAGAGCAAATCTCTGATAATTGTGATGAGTGTACTAATCAATACGTATTAAAAACATTAGATCATATCTATGATTTAATGAATATCACGGCTGTAGAAGATATTTTACAGCAGGACTCAGATATTGAATCTGATGAAACAAAAAAACTGCATAGAATTATCTACGATGCAGAACAGGAAGAAGAATTCCCCGGAGGAAAATTAGCCCGCCGTGAAGGTATGCCTGAAAGTGAGGATATTGCTGTCAATGAGGCTTATGATCACCTTGGAAAAACTCATGAATTCTATAAGAAAATTTTTGGCCGAAACTCACTTGATAACAAAGGGCTTAAGTTAGTCGCCACGGTGCATTATGGTAAACGTTACTTAAATGCCTTCTGGTCCAGAAAACAAATCGTTTTTGGTGACGGCGATGGGCAATATTTCAATCGTTTTACCTCAGCGATTGATGTTGTAGCACATGAATTAACTCATGGTATTATTCAGAATGAAGTCAATCTCCAATATATTTATCAATCTGGTGCCCTGAATGAGTCCATTTCAGATGTGTTTGGCATCATGGTAAAACAGTATGCCAATAATCAAAAAGCCGATGAATCCGACTGGCTATTAGGAAAAGGGCTGCTGGGTCCCAAGTTCAATCCAGATAATAAACCTGATATCGCTTTACGTTCATTTATAAAACCAGGCTCAGCATTTCCTAAAGATAAGCAGGTTGGTCATATGGATGAATATGAAGAACTGCCGATTTCAATTGATAATGGAGGCGTTCACATATATTCGGGTATCCCTAACAGGGCATTTTACTTGCTGGCAACTGCTCTGGGAGGTTATTCATGGGAACAGGCTGGTAAAATCTGGTATGAAACTTTATTGGATGACCGTTTAACTTCAGATGCCACGTTTGATGATTTTGCCACATTAACGATTGACAATGCAGAAATGTTATTTGGTAAAAAAGTCTCTCTCACCACCAAAGAGTGCTGGAATAAAGTGGGTGTGCTTCTGCCAGAAGATGATTAATAAAGATATTAATATACTATCAGACAAGTATCACTGAATTAATGTCAATTTAATCATAAAATTAAAAAAGGGCCTGTTTTGGCCCTTTTTTTGTATTTATAATTTAATGATTTTTGAAGAGAAAAAAAGCATTTAGTTAGTAGAAAACCCCGAGAATTAGGCTAATAATTTAAATGGGATCCCAAAAAATATACAACATTCGAAAAATAAATCGGGGTATTATTATGTGCAAAAATAAAATACACAGCATTATTCCTCCAACCCTATTTGAATATATTATTAAAATTTGTGATGAACAGGATAAGCCATCTCTCTTAAAAACTTTAGATCATACTTACAATCTGATAAATAATTACGCCGCAATAGGTCATTTATCTTTAATATATAATCCAGGTTCTGATAAAAAATTGAACAGAACAATATACAATGCCAAAAACACAGATGTATACCCAGGCACCAAAATAGTTCGAGTCGAGGGCACTTCTGAAAGCAAAGATATATCCGTCAATGAAGCTTACGAACATCTCGGTAACACTTATTATTTTTATAAAGAAATTTTTGGTCGTGATTCAATTGATAATAAGGGACTCAAATTAGTTGCTACAGTACATTATCTAGAAGGCTATGCAAATGCATTTTGGGCAAATAATCAAATGGTTTTTGGTGATGGAATGAAACTGTATTTTAATCGTTTTACATCTTGTATTGATATCACAGCACATGAATTAACACATGGTGTCACTCAATATGAAGCAGATCTCGATTATGCCTATCAATCTGGTGCACTTAATGAGTCTATTTCAGATGTATTTGGTGTGATGGTAAAACAGTTTGCTAATAACCAGAAAGCCAATGAATCTGATTGGCTGGTAGGCCAGGGAATATTCGGACCTAAAATGAACCCTCATAATGATCCCAATATCGCTTTACGTTCATTTAAATTTCCGGGAAGTGCATATTCACACGATGATCAGATTGGGCACATGAATCAATACCAGGAACTTCCTCTGTCAAATGATAATGGTGGTGTTCATAAATATTCAGGTATTCCAAACAAAGCATTCTACCTACTGGCAATTGAGCTCGGAGGATATTCATGGGAGCGGGCAGGTAAAATCTGGTATGAGACACTAACAGACAGGCGATTATCTAATAAAGCAAGTTTTAATGATTTCGCCAAATTAACCGTTGATAATGCATACAAACTCTTTGGCAAAAGCATTTCAAATCTTGTTACTGATGCATGGAATCAAGTAGGTGTGATTCGTTGACAATAAGAAAATAATATTTTTAACCTAAGGGTTAGGGAAAACCCTGCTTTTATCCCCATATATTTTATGCCTTTCATATCATCATATTTTTTTATCACATCTTTACTGACTGAATTTATCTTCCTGGTCATTTTCCAATTTAATTATATAAATTTTCTCAATAATATATCACCAAATATTTCATCCACTTGTCGCACATACAACTTATAAAATGAGAGGATAAAAATTTACATTTTTGTTAGTGACTGACGTGGTTATTTTGACTAATATTTAAGCTAGTAAAGATAGACCACAGACACCATGCTAACAAACTAACAAGTTGGGTATATTATGTGTAATGTAACAAATCAACCCAGTATAATTCCTCCCCATTTACTGGAACATATTGCGAAAAATTGTGATGAGAATGACAAAGAACATGTGCTAAGAACATTAGATCACGTTAAGAGCTTAATGAAACAATCAGCTACGAATCCTCCGTTACGAAAAAAAGATAGACTTCAAATTGATAAAGAGAAAAGTAATTGATCATCTAACGTTAAAAGAGTGTAATCTAAGGAATAATAAGCTCAAATATTTATTATTGGTAACTTTCTAAAATAAAGAGCTAGAAAATAGCTCTTTATTTTATTAATGGTTATTCAATTATTTACCGCTTTTTCAAATGCTCCATCAAACGCTTACGCTTACGAAGCTGTGACGCAGTCAAAGTATTTTTCTTATCAGCATAAGGGTTAGCCCCTTCTTTAAATTGAATACGGATAGGCGTTCCCATAACTTTTAAAGAACGACGGAAATAGTTCATTAAATAACGCTTATAAGAATCAGGTAAATCTGCCACCTGATTACCATGAATCACAACAATAGGCGGGTTGTATCCACCAGCATGAGCATATTTCATTTTTACCCTGCGCCCACGTATCATCGGTGGCTGATGATCCTCTTCTGCCATACGCATAATCCGTGTAAGCATGGAAGTATTAACACGACGAGTTGCACTTTCATAAGCTTCCAGAATCGAATCAAATAGATTACCCACGCCACTGCCATGTAATGCAGAAATAAAGTGAACACGGGCAAAATCAACAAACCCTAAACGCAGATCCAGCATATCTTTCACGTGATCTTTATCGTCCTGACTCATGCCATCCCATTTATTAACCGCAATAACTAAGGAGCGGCCACTATTGAGAATAAAACCAAGCAGGGAAAGATCCTGATCAGAAATGCCTTCACGCGCATCAACCACCAGCAGCACAACGTTTGCATCTTCAATGGCCTGAAGTGTTTTGATAACAGAGAACTTTTCCACCACTTCTGTCACCTTACCACGTTTGCGAACTCCCGCTGTGTCAATCAGGATATATTCACGACCATCACGCTCCATTGGGATATAGATGCTATCACGGGTTGTTCCCGGCATATCAAAGACAACGACTCGTTCTTCCCCCAGAATTCGGTTGGTTAGCGTAGATTTGCCCACATTCGGACGCCCAACAATAGCCAGTTTCAGTGGCAATGTTGTCGGATCAAAATCCTCTTCCTGTTCAGCTTCAGCCACTGCCTCTAATTCAGCTTGTTCCATTTCAGCCCAGTAAGCGGCATTAGCTTCTTCTTCCGTTAACTCAACTTCTTCTGCACCTTCTTCTTTCTCAGAAAATGGCAACAATACACGCTCAATCAATTGAGTCACGCCACGCCCATGCGCTGCCGCGATAGAATATATATCCCCTAATCCCAGAGAGTAGAATTCGGCAATAGATATATCAATATCAATCCCATCAGTTTTATTTGCAACTAAGAAAGTCGATTTTTCACGGCTGCGCAAATGTTTTGCAATTGCGTGATCAGCAGGCATCAGCCCGGATCTGGCATCAACCATAAACAGAACGATATCTGCTTCTTCGATTGCCATCAGCGATTGCGCAGCCATTTGTGTTTCTACGCCCTCTTCCGTTCCATCAATACCACCTGTATCAACGATGATAAATTCTTGCCCTTCAACTTCCGCTCGTCCATATTTACGGTCACGGGTTAAACCGGGGAAATCCGCTACCAACGCATCTCTGGTTCGGGTTAGACGATTAAATAAGGTAGATTTTCCGACATTAGGGCGCCCAACCAGCGCAACGACAGGTATCATTTTTTTGATGCCTCATGACTAGATTTAAATCGATATCCTGCAAAAAAGAACCACTTGAAGTTCGTCACTACCAAATCTTCTTCTCACAACCGCAAGATACTAAAAAGACGACACGGCCCCTGTCAGTACAGGAGCCGTGTGAGTATCGCTATCCCCTTCATTTTTCAAATCATCTTTTGCTTTCCATCGCAATGCAACTTGAAATCTATTGGTATATAGCATTAAAACAAATTCTATTTCTGTTTTCTGTATATCAGCATATCAGCGAGTGTACAGGTAAACCGCTCCGCCCTTCGCCTGTACCATCAGCTTATCACTGGCAATCACAGGACGGCTCAAAAGGCCAGAGCTATCGACTTTATGCTGAGCAACAAATTGCCCATCAGCCATATTTAACCAGTGCAGGTAACCTTCCCCATCACCTACAACCAGATAGCCATTATACATTTCTGGTGCAGTCAGATTACGGTGTAACAGATTGTTTTGAGACCAGATTGTTACTCCATCACTTTTGCGCAAAGATAAAATCCGATCGTCCTGATCAACAATGAAAATATTGTTGTCGGTCACAACCATATCATTCACAGAACCCAGATCACGCTTCCAAATAATCTGGCCGGAACGCATATCCATCGCCACTAAGTTGCCATTATAAGCAATAGCATAAATGACATTATCAGAAATGACCGGGGTCATATCAACATCATTCAAGCGATCGATTTCAGTTGCCCCTGTCACCTGAGAGATACGCTGCTGCCAAATCAACTGCCCCTGAGAAAGCAAGACAGCACTAACACGGCCATTATCGCCACCGACAATTGCTGCCCCGTATGCTACAGCAGGTGCCGATTCACCACGGACAGATAGCGAAGGTGTGTCCATATTGATTGACCAGGCAATAGAACCATCATTTTCATTCAGGGCCTGCAACATACCATTGCCGGTATGGATCAGAACAAGACCATCACTCACAACCGGACGAGATAATGCTTCACCGGCAACCTGAGATTCCCACTCAACCTTACCGTTTGTGGAATTCAACGCAATAACTTTTGCTTTTTCTGTACCGATATACAGACGATCACCCAATACAGTCAAACCACCGGATAGTAGCGCTGGCAGACGAGATGATAACAACCCTGCTTTCTCAGACAGATCGGTTGACCATAATTCTTTACCACTGTCTATCTCAAATGCTTTAACGATACCATGACGATCGGCAACATAAACCGTTGAACCTTGCCAGGCCGGCGATAAGTGAGAGTAATAATGCCCAACGCCATTACCGACCGACTTATCCCAAACGACGCGCGGATTGAATTGATTTTCAACCTTTGGCAGTGGGGACATTATTACTGTATCCTGTTCACTTGAGCAACCTGCCAGCAAAACAGAAGCAACCAGCCCAACCAAGAGTGTTTTTCGCAGTTGCATTAGAGTTGGCTCCCTTAGTTGGATAAGTTATCTAATTTAATTTGAATCATTGATTTCAACACCTGAGAACCCTGGGCGTTTAGCCCATTGGAGTATGCTTCACGCGCACCTTTAATGTTCCCTTTCTTCGCCAGAATATCACCACGGATATCCTCAGCTATTAACTGCCATCCCTTACTTTTAACTTGCTCCAGTGTTTTCAATGCAGCATCAGTTTTATCTGCTGCTAACTGAACCCGTGCCAGACGAATATTGGACAAATCCACCATATTCTGATCTTTTGCTTTACCTGAAGCCACCAGCAAATATTTTTCTGCCTGTGCCAAATCATTTTTATCAGCAGCGTGTTTTGCTAATTCCATATCCGTCATCACACCGTAGATGTTATTCGTTTCATTAGCGAATTTCTCTACGGCAGTAATGCTTTCTTTCGAACCCGATGCCAGTGATTTGTTCAGTTGTTCGAATTGTACCGCGGTATCCTGTAGCTGGTTTGTTTGATGAGATTGCCAGTAACGCCAACCAACAATTGCCCCAATCCCCAATACTAAGCCAACAGCAATATACTTACCGTTGTTGACAAAAAAACGCTTTATTGCATCAACTTGTTCAGTTTCAGTGGTATAGGCTTCCACAGAGTCTCTCCTTAGCCTAACAGTTCGCTCAAACGTACTGCGATCGCTTGTTGTGGCAATGTTTGTTGCTCACCATTACGTAAATCTTTCACGGTGACATCACCTGTACTAATTTCATCTTCTCCGAGGAGTAAAGCAATTTTGGCACCATGCTTACCTGCACGTCCCAATTGCTTCTTGAAGTTACCACCACCATGATTGGTCATCAGGCGTAATTCAGGCAACTCATTACGGATTTTCTCCGCCAGAATCAATGCTGCCTGTTGGCTACCTTCACCAAAGGAAGAGAGATAAACATCTGCAACAGCGAGATCTGCAACAAATTCAGGATTCACTTCCTGAACCAACAGGATCATACGCTCCATCCCCATTGCAAAACCTACTGCTGGTGTTGGTTTTCCGCCCAGTTGTTCAACCAATCCATCGTAACGCCCTCCCGCACAAACCGTGCCTTGCGCGCCCAATGCAGAAGTCACCCATTCAAAGACCGTGCGGTTGTAATAGTCAAGACCACGGACCAAACGCTGGTTGATACGATATTGAATACCTACAGCGTCCAGAATCTGGCACAGGCCATCAAAGTGCTCTTTTGACTCTGCATCAAGGTAATCAAACAGGGCAGGTGCGTCATTAAGAAGAGCCTGAATGTCAGGATTTTTAGAATCCAGCACACGCAATGGATTTGTGTACATGCGGCGCAGACAATCTTCGTCCAGTTTCTCTTTATGCTGCTCAAGGAATGCGACCAGTGCTTCACGATAGTTTGCACGCGCTTCCAGAGAACCAATCGAGTTCAATTCGAGTGTCACATGCTCAGCAATACCCAACTCACGCCACCAACGTGCAGTCATCAGAATCATTTCAGCGTCAATATCCGGCCCTTGCAAACCAAACACTTCTGCACCCAATTGATGAAATTGACGATAACGGCCCTTTTGTGGACGTTCATAGCGGAACATCGGGCCAATGTACCATAAACGTTGTTCCTGATTGTACAGCAGACCATGCTGAATACCGGCACGCACGCAGCCTGCGGTATTTTCCGGGCGCAAAGTCAAACTTTCTCCATTACGGTCATCGAATGTGTACATCTCTTTTTCGACAACATCAGTAACTTCCCCAATTGCGCGTTTGAATAACGGGGTCTGCTCTACAATCGGTGTTCTAATTTCACTGAAACCATAACCAGCCAACACACGTTTCACAGTAGACTCAACACGTTGCCAGATGGCTGTTTCAGCAGGGAGGCAATCGTTCATACCACGAATTGCCGGAATATTTTTTGCCATGTTTTATCTCTTATTAATATTTCCAAGTTCAATCAGCAAACAAAACAATACCGACTCTGATAACATGAGTCGGCATTGGCATCTTATCTATCAAGCTGATTAATACTAATCCGGTTATTAGCATCAAGAATAGTTGCCTTGGCTCGGATTTTCGCTTCAAGCTGGTCAATCAAATTGTTATTGTCGAGACGCTCTTTTTGGCGAACTCCATCTTCATAAAAACCACTTTTTGTTTTTGCGCCCGTCACACCCAATGTTGAGACTTCAGCTTCTCCGGGGCCATTTACAACACAACCAATGATGGAAACATCCATTGGTGTGATCAAATCCTCAAGACGTTGTTCAAGCGCATTCACTGTACCGATAACATCGAACTCCTGACGGGAACACGTCGGACAGGCAATAAAGTTGATGCCTCTTGAACGAATGCGTAATGCTTTCAGTATATCGAAACCGACTTTAACTTCTTCCACCGGATCAGCAGCCAAAGAGATGCGCAAGGTATCACCAATCCCTTCGGATAACAGAATACCCAGACCAATTGAAGATTTCACCGCACCTGCACGAGCACCTCCGGCTTCTGTAATACCCAAATGCAGAGGTTGATCAATTTTTTGCGCCAGCAAGCGGTAAGCGCCTACTGCCAGAAACACATCAGATGCCTTAACACTAACTTTGAACTGATCAAAGTTCAGACGGTCAAGAATATCGACATGGCGCATAGCGGATTCAACCAGAGCTTCCGGCGTTGGCTCTCCATATTTTTCCTGTAAATCTTTTTCTAAAGAGCCACCGTTCACCCCAATACGGATAGGTATATTATTATGACGGGCACAATCCACAACTTGACGAATACGTTCCTCGTTACCAATATTCCCGGGGTTGATACGTAGACAATCAACACCATATTCTGCAACTTTCAATGCAATACGGTAATCAAAATGGATGTCAGCAATCAGCGGAACATTGGATTGCTGTTTAATGGATTTGAAGGCTTCCGCTGCATCCATGGTTGGAACCGAAACACGGACAATATCAACACCTACACGTTCCAGCGACTTGATCTGATTGACTGTCGCCTCAATATCAGTTGTTCGTGTGTTGGTCATTGACTGCACCGCAATTGGTGCATTATCCCCGATGGGGACACTACCAACATAGATACGTGTGGATTTACGTCTTTTTATCGGTGATTCATTATGCATTTTTACATGACTCCCCTACATCCCTGTATTTTGCTTATAAAAATTACAACATGCTGTGATGAATAATACACGCAGGCGAACCTGAACCCCAGTTCAACATTCACCAAAAACGCGAGTCAGTTTATGGCAATGTCAGTCTGGCAGCAGAACCTTTCTTAATAAACTCGTCCAGATTCACGTGGTTCCCTTGAAACTCTATATTAACCTGAGCTGGTGCACCAATATGTAGCGAGTAAGGTAAAGTGCCTAACAATTTTAGGCTATCGCCCTTATTTTTAGTGCCTCTAAATAGTTTCTTACCTTTGGCATCTTTAATATCTAACCAACACTCACCGGTAAAGTTAATGACCAGTTCATTGCTGTTCACTGCACTGATCCGACTCATATCTGTCGATGGAGAACTCCCAACAGAATTTGATGCTGTACCCGTTGCTGATACTGCATTCTCTATACCTTGGTTTGTAGAAATACTCTGATTTGTAGGGGCAACATTCGTGGCAACAGTATTGCCGGAAGTAATGTTATCAGATACAGCATTGCTGGAGACATTATTCACAGCGGGTTGATTACCCGATAATGGAACAATTTTAGACTCAGTTGCTACAGGTGCAGAAGCGCTGGAAGATGATTGAGCATTGCTGTTGGTAGCTGCATCATTTGACGGTACAAGCGTATTTTTTCCTGTTGAAGACGGTGCGTTAGCGGGCGCAGAGTTTGCACCGGATAATGCATTACCAGCTTGTAGCTGTGCTTCAGTTTGCTCTGTCATGGAAGCCAGTTCTTTTTGCTGAGCCTTATAATTCTGCCACCACCACAGGCCGGTCATTCCCAGTAATATGATTATCACAAACCATGTTACCTTCATCAGCCAGCCATCGCGCTTTTTACGTATCTTTTGGGCAGAAAAGCTCTGCATCGGAGAAGTTTTTACTGCCTTATTCGGCATTTGTGCATCCAGCTTGGTTAAAAGCTCAGATTCAGGTACTTGGACAAGTTTCGCATAGGCACGAATATAACCGCGGAAGAATGTCGGTACGATATTAGCAGGGACATTATCTTCTTCGATATCACGAACAGTGGATACTTTAAGACACAAGCGATCTGCCACAGTTTGCTGAGAAAGCTCAAGTTTTTCACGAGCCTGACGCAAAATCTGACCTGCTGTCAGATTGGCTTCTTCTGGGTAAGTTTCAGTCTTCATTATCTAAGGGCACTGGTACTGTTCAGGTTTAAAGTATTTACACAAATTAATTTGATAAAACATCCAACTAAATTTGTGTAGCGAAATCATTTCATACTGCGTCGAACACAGAAAATCATTTGTCACAACCTATTGATTAAAATCAGCATTATTGCAATCAACATCGACTGCAATAACATAAGGTTGTGTTATTTTCCGTGGCCAACTTCTTAGCTTCTTCGTACCGCTTTTGTTCACAGAGAAAAACGGAATAATGGCGTACTACAGTATCATTTCCCGTCGCGTACTGCATTGCCATTCTATAATGCTGGTCAGCAGATTCAGGCCAACCTGCATATTGTTCATGCAGTGCCATCCCCAGATGCGCTTCTGGATGACGAGGCTCTACCAGCAGAATTTTTTCAAAATGAAATTTGGCAGCCGGTAAATTCCGTTCTGCCAAATACGCCTTCCCTAGCTGTAACCGAGTATCTACCGCAACAACTTGTTGATGTGCACGACGTTGAGAATGCGCCACACAGCCAGCCATCAAGCTACAACAAACTATAGACCAAATTATTGATTTCCGTATCATACTATTTTCATTTATCAGAATATGTCAAACTTCGCCAAATTTTTAGCCATTTACCGATATTAAACAGAAAATTAGACTGTTTTTACCTGAATTGGTTCACCTGTAAGACGTTTTTTCAACGTCCGTTTTGTTCTATCAATGACTTCACCAGCAAGCTGTCCACAGGCAGCATCAATATCATCTCCCCTTGTTTTACGCACAATGGTGGTAAAACCATACCCCATCAAGACCTTCGCAAAACGATCAATTCGGCTGTTGGAACTACGTCCATAAGGTGCGCCAGGAAATGGGTTCCATGGAATTAAATTGATCTTGCTTGGAGTATCTTTCAGGCATTCTGCCAATTGGTGTGCTTGTTCCACACTGTCATTGACATGGTCAAGCATTACATATTCCACCGTCACCCGGCCCTGGTTAGCATTGGATTTCGTCAAATAACGACGGACACCTGCCAGAAACTCTTCAATATTGTACTTGCGGTTAATTGGGACAATTTCGTCACGAATATCGTCAGTCGGTGCATGAAGAGAAATTGCCAATGCAACGTCAATCATATCACCCAATTTGTCCAATGCAGGTACTACACCTGATGTTGATAGAGTGACACGACGTTTTGACAGACCAAAACCAAAATCATCCATCATGATTTCCATAGCTGGCACGACATTGTTTAAGTTGAGCAGCGGTTCCCCCATCCCCATCATAACCACATTGGTGATTGGACGGCGGCCACTGGATTTCAGCGAACCAATAATTTTAGCAGCACGCCAAACTTGACCAATGATTTCAGAAACCCGCAGGTTGCGGTTAAATCCCTGCTGCGCAGTGGAGCAAAATTTACATTCTAAAGCACACCCGACCTGAGATGAGACACACAGTGTTGCGCGATCATCTTCTGGGATATAAACCGTTTCAACCTGTTGGTCACCAACAGTAATCGCCCATTTGATAGTCCCATCCGAAGAGCGCTGTTCTTCCGCAACTTCAGGTGCCCTGATTTCAGCAACTTGCTGTAGTTTTGCTCTGAGCACTTTGTTGATGTCTGTCATTTGCTCAAAATCGTCATAACAATAGTGGTAAATCCATTTCATAACCTGATCGGCACGAAAAGGTTTTTCCCCCATTTCAATAAAAAACTGACGCATCTGTTTACGATTGAGATCGAGCAGATTAATTTTACCGGTTTTCTTATCTGGTGTGAAAGATGCAGCGGAAGTTGAAGATTGTACGGTTGCGTTAAGTTGGGACATTGTTACATCGCCTCGTTATTACACTTTCGGCTCTGTGCTGATTCTATTTCAGCACTAAGTTTTCATGCGGTGACTGCCAATTCAATAGACACTGTTTTAAAGAATATACTCCAGTAATATATTCAAAAAGATGTATTTAGCGTAAATTGATATATGAGGTATACCTTTTATATATAGGTATAAAATAATAAACGCCCCGCTAAATCACATCAGCGGGGCGCCGTATTGTACAAACTTTATTGTACAGATGCTACGAGTAACTGAAAGTATCCCTTTTCAAGCTGTATTTAGGATTGGCGGCATTCATTGCCCCCTTTCCAGTAACTTGATATCTATTGGGTAAATTCAGTGGAATCAGTAGCGAGGGAAAACTTCATCATCACTGAAGAAATAAGCAATTTCACGATTTGCAGATTCCATAGAATCTGAACCGTGAACAGCATTTTCAGTAAAGCTATCTGCATAATCTGCACGCAGAGTCCCCGCCAGAGCATTATCCGGGTTAGTTGCCCCCATCAGGTCACGGTGACGCTGAACTGCATTTTCACCTTCCAGAACCTGCACCATGATTGGGCCAGATGTCATGAATTCTACCAAGCCGTCAAAGAAAGGGCGGCCTTTGTGCTCAGCATAAAAACCTTCTGCTTGTTCACGTGTTAAATGCAACATTTTAGCTGCGATGATTTTAAAACCAGCACTTTCAAAACGGGCATAGATGGAACCGATAACATCTTTCTTCACAGCGTTAGGCTTAATAATGGAAAAAGTACGTTCAATCGTCATTGGATAACCTCTTTGGCACTTTCAGCGATGACTCATTTTAATTCCCTCTGACAAGGCAGAAGGACAGAATTTATCCTGTTTTCCTGACAGGAATAAAAATAGGCGTTGATTATAGGAGGAGACTTTCTGCTTGCCTATAAGAAACACAACATTTTATTAAAATCTTCTTAGCGAAAATTATAATTTTTTAGCACAAATCACATTTTCACTGTATAACTCAGTTTAAGACAATGTGAGATAAACTTGTTTTCAGTACTCACTCAGAATTTTATGTATCCGATTTTTCCATCAATTCACACTATCTTACCCGTACATCTTATAAAATAATGCCTATATAGGCGATAAGTTCCCACATAGGCATTCTGCTCAAGATCATTGAATTAACGTTTTATGTTACGTTTTTATACTGCTCAGTTTTATACTACATCAATTACAAAACAGTATCTTTCACGCATTGAATAAAAGGTTTGAGTTGCTCTTGTCTTTTCTCATCCAATGGTTTCTTAGTTTCATCAGAAACTTCAAATTTCCCTTTAAATTGTTCATTACTGTCTTTCGTTGTCTTATCAGATGTAACAATAATGCTAATGGTATATTTATGCCCTTCGGGCAATAAATATGTACATTTTTTCAATGCACCAGGGCTCACTGATTCTTTATTTGCTATTTTATTACCAACCTCTTTGGTTAGCGTATCAGCCAAAGAGAGCGGAGCATAAAATAACCCTAACAGTACAGCATATGAAAATATTTTCATCTTTATTGACTAACCAACTTTAAATTCCAATATTTTCAATACACAACAATAGAAGCAAAACAACAATAAAATTATTAGAAAACCAAAATCACTGTTAACTTCATGTTTATATTAGAATATTTATTCAATGTCACAAGCCATTACCCAATTACTGCAACACAAAATTGATTACACTAATTTGTCCACTCAAATCTAAAACACTAAGTTGATATTTCCCCGGATGAGATAAAGTTTTAACCCACTGCTGGTTATTTTCAGTTATGGCAACTTGCTCACCATTCAAAAACCACCATTGTTGCCCACTGCCACCTTGTGTTGCTATTCGCAAATCCAGCGCTTTTTTCCCCGGAATACGTTTTAGAATATCTCCCTCACGGATACCCACAATCAGTAATGGTGCTTCATCTATTTTCATCGGAGGACATTGAGGGTTAATCGCTGGCAACCGATTTAAACGCCACTCTTTTTCTGGTAACCATGCTTCCAATGCAATCGGCCACAAAGCTATTGTTTCAGGTCTGGCATCAGGACAATCAGAAGCAACACGCAGACCGTTTTTATCTATCCATATCCGTTCATTGATACCTGAAATAGATTCCTGCTCCGCCGCCAGCAATGTTGGTGGGATCGTATTATCCAAAACCCAACTCAAATGGCGCTGACGGCAATTATTATCCTCTTTGTTAAGTACAGTACCCCCTGGCCAACAGATAACTGCCTGACTGACACTTTCCGGCCTCGAATCAACAGGAATATACTGAGAACCATAATGCAAATTTCTCATGAGTAATCCATTAATCTGGTTCATGATAGGTATCGCTGTAGCATAGCCAAATTGCCCTACCACTGGTGTTCCATCCGGCCTTCCTACCCAAACACCTATGGTGTAACGAGCATTCAAGCCAATAGCCCACGCATCGCGATAACCATAACTGGTGCCTGTTTTCCATGCTAATGGTACTTCAGCAGGCAACACACTATCCGGCAATGGGCGACTCTCTCCCGCCATAATTCTTCTGACAATCCAGGCAGCACCTGCCGTAAATAGTTGCCTGTCTCGGATTTTCTGCTGTGGGGTAAAGCGCAACGAAGAGACTTTCCCCTGACGGGCAAAAGCACTATAAACAGAAACCAGTTGATCCATACGAACTGATGTCCCACCAAGTATCAATGCCAGATTCGGTTCACTACCCAATGGAAAACGCAATACCATACCTACATTGCGCAAATTAGCAGTAATCCTTTTAGCACCATACGATTCAAGAAGCTGTACCGCAGGTAAATTCAATGAACGAACCAGTGCTTCGCTGGCACTAACTGGCCCATTAAACCCACTATCGAAGTTTCCCGGCCGATAATCATCAAAACGACGGGGAACATCTTGCAAAAGAGATTCAGCGTGAATTAATCCATCATCCAGCGCCATTGCATACAAAAAAGGCTTTAGTGCAGATCCCGGAGAACGCCATGCACTGACCATATCGACATGGCCGAAGCGACTGTTATCCTGAAAATCTACCGAACCAATGTAAGCCTTAACTGTCATATCCGTATGATCAACCACCAGTACGCCAACAGACGTTTTTTCCGCCAGTTGATACTTCCAGTTGAGCACCAAATCTTCCAATTGACTCTGCAATCCTGTGTCAATGGTAGTTTGTATCACTTCCTGTTGAGTTTCCTGTACCATTCTCCTTGCCAGCAATGGAGCAAGCTGAGGAACCTGACGGGGAGCAAGCCATAGATTTTCCCCTGTTACATCTGCTACTTTTTCTGCTGACCAAACGCCATAGCGTTTCAACCGCTGCAAAACCTTATCACGGGCAGCCTGAGCCCGTTTTGGATAGCGATCCGGCCTTAAACGACTCGGTGCTTGTGGCAATACCGCCAGTAATGCCGCTTCACCAGATGAAAGATTTGATGGCGGCTTTCCCAGATATGCCCAACTTGCTGCTCCAACGCCTTGCAATGTGCCACCAAATGGTGCCCGGTTTAAATACATCTGCAAAATTTCATCTTTGGAATAATGCCACTCTAATTGCAGAGTGCGCCAAATCTGTTTTAATTTTCCTGCAACAGTACGTGGATGGGGATCTATCAAACGGGCAACCTGCATAGAGATAGTGCTGCCTCCTGATACAATCTTTTCGGCACGTATATCCTGCCAGGCTGCCCGCAATAATGAGATGGGATTAATTCCGGGATGCTTGTAAAACCAACGATCTTCATAGGTTAACAGAGCCTGAATATATTCAGGAGAAACTTGCGACAAGGTAACGGGATAGCGCCAGACTCCTTCATTATCAGCAAAACGCCATAGTGGTGAACCATCTGCTCCGATGACAACACGCGCCATTTTGACGTTTTTTAATGGCAGAGGCCAAATTTTATCAGCCAGCCATAGGGAGAGAGGAAGAATCATTAAAATTATCAGAGGGATCAGATAAATACGACGGAAAAATCTTATCATTAAAGCTGTATCCATAAAATTCAGCCCTTATGTCCTTCATCTTTCGAGTTGCCTCTTTGTTGATTACAAAGCAACTGAAATTTATTGGGTATGTACCCTATGGATTTCATCGGGGATAAGGGCTGATTTGTGATTAACGCACAACCTCCAACCTTTTCTCTGTTTCACCTACTGCTCGCCAAGCTGGCACATACATAGATTCAACTTGTGGTGCTGGCACCTGATAAATCCCCGGTGCAACTGCGCGGGCTAAATAGAGTAAGGTGACTGGTCGATAAGGCTCAACGGAAACAGCAGCAACAAAGCGATCATCACGGTATTCGATATGACGAATATTCGCCATCTGCATATCGTTAATGACCTTTTGCAAAGTAGTAGCGCTTTCACTCAGACTGGCACTGCTATGCGCCAGATTTTGGTTCTCAATTTCTAACCCGGCAGGCAATAAATCGACGACCAGTGCATCCGATACAGGTTCTGTCGCACTGATTTCCAATTTCACGACCATCATTTCACCACTTTTCAGGCGATCCGGATAATAATTTTCACCATTCAAATCAAGATAGGTACGCTTGATATTCAGAATGTTTGAATAAGGTCTTGGTGCATGCAATGGATAACCCACCACACTCAGACGTGAATACAATGTACTCTCACCACGGTTACTGATTTCAATACCTTTCAGGATCTGTTTCGCAGTCAATGCTTCATTTAACGCGCTATCACGGTTAATCGGTGGTATTTGCTGACTAATGACCGCCTTCCAGGACGGCTCGCTGGCATCAATAAAATAGCGCCCAGCCAGATAGATGGCATTACTTTCCTGTGTAGAGAAGTAACGACGTGCTGATAACTCATTAGATAAACTGAATAGTTTTTCATCACGCTTATTTAACATTATCTTGTTTTCAGTCAATAGAGCAACAATCAAAGCGTTGTCACGGATTGTACTACCATAATCATGCAACCTATAACCGGATTGACGGGATTTATTCACACCAGAACGAATCGCTTCATTACCACGGGTGTCATCCCCCATCATTTTCAGCGCAATCCCCAACTGTACCAAGGACAAACCGTTACCAGCCCGTCCTCGTTGTTCATAGAGTTGTCTTAAACCACTTAATGGCGCTTTTTGCTGGCTTGCCAAGACCAACCCCGCATATGCCTGTACAGAAAATTGGGTTTCACTGCGTGAACTACTGTAACGATCGTTAATAATATTTTTATCCTGCAAGTAACGCAGAAGCCGGTTATTGGCAGTCTTCAGGGCATCAGCCGGGATACTGTAACCTTGCTGATTGGCACGGAATAAGAAATCTGCCGCATACGCCGTCAGCCAGAACTCTTCCTCGCCATTACGATCCCATAACGAGAAGCTGCCATCATGACGCTGCATACTCAGCAAGTGAGTAATACCAGCATCAATGGCTGCTCGCCGTTTTTCGTCACTTTGTGTACTGATACCCAATTTTTTCAGTTCCGCTTCATTGGAGTAGAGTGATGGGTAAAGCCCACTAATCGTCTGCTCCAGACATCCATATGGGTAAGCATATAATTCGCGAATATAACGTGCGATTTGTAGTGGTGGCCTGCTGGTCAGTAAGAGCTGCCCCTCCAGTGTTTCTGGTATCAAATCAGTGATAGCATATTGTGGGAACTGCCACTCTTCGCTTTGTCGGATAACATCATCAAACTGTATGGTTGCAGCAGGATGTGCCGGGCGAACCGCAATTTTCCAGCTATTTGTATACTGTTGCCGTTTCTCATTGGGTATATTCAATCCATCAATTGTTAGGAAAATTTCCCCTTGTCCAAACCCATGATCCGCTTTAACCGGAATTTGAATAGTAGTTCGTTTTCCTGTTTCCAATATAATTTCTCTACTTACTGGATTTTCTAACTTTATCAATCCAGTTGTAGTGAAATTGAGCGTCAGTACTTGCGGTTGTTCAGTTAAATTGGTGAGATCCAATGCCAACTGAGATTGATCGCCACCTGCCATGAAACGAGGTAATGACATCTGGATAACAACCGGAGCAGCGACTGTAACTTTACGCTCACTGTATCCGAATTCGTTATCACTCCATGCTTGTGCCATCAACCGGAGTTCACCATTAAAATCAGGAATAGGTAAGGTAATTTCACCTTCTCCATTAGCATTCAAGCTAATTGGTTTAGCTTGCTCGGCAATAATATTGACTTCTGTCAGTGGTTTTTTGCCTCCCCTTTCGAGAGTATTTTCATCACCATCGCCACCAAAGCGTAAGTTTGCTTTACGTCCTTCAGTTTCAATTAAATGACCATAGACATCATATTGATCAACGCTATAACGTTTACGCCCGAAGAATGCTTCATAAGGATCTGGAGTCTTAAAGTTAGTAATACTGAGTACACCTGAATCAGCAGCAGAAAGCAGAACATAAACTTGCTTTGGCAATTCCTTACTTGCTGGCTGACCTTTGCCATTCTGAAGTGTTGCCTTAATTTTGATTTTAAGATCCTGATTCGGACGTATTTTATCTGGCGCACTCAGTGTCAAATTCAGCTTACGCCCTTCGTCCATCAACGGCAGATGCAATACACCAATTGCCCGTTTCGATGTTGCCTGACGATTTTTATCTCCCGGACGTATAACAACCGCAGTCAGATACAAATCATGGCGAGCCCACAATGAATTAATGGGTACATCAATATCCAGACCTTTTGCCGGAACATCAATTTCCTGCCACCACAACGGGCCATCACTGGATTCCAGCAGTAAGTAGCCTTTACCTGCCTGCGGTGCAAGCATATGCAATTTTACTTTATCACCTGGCTTATACGCGGGTTTATCCAATGAGAGTTTGACTTGATCCGGGCGGATTGCACCTGTTCCATCTGTATTATCCTGCCATGAATAACCTGCCCAGAAGTTCAGACTGGTTACAAGCTGATTTTTCTGATCCACTATTTCAATGCGGTAAGAACCCCATTCAACCGGGAAACTGACTTTTGCTGTACCATTTTCCGCAAGTTGGACAGATTCATCGGCCATCACCAAATCTTTCTGGTCATATCCCGAATCCCAACCGTTACTGTCTGACCAACGCCAGTAATAATCCCGGCGTTCATATATCAGGCGAGCTCTCAAATCATTTGTGGCATATTTCTTACCATCAGCATCAGCATAAACGATGTCAAACTCTGCCAGCGAGTTTTCATCAACGTTATAGCGATTCTCATCACGACCTGTACGGTAATTATAAATAGATTTTTTATTGAAAAGCGGACGTATGCCAACCAGCTTGTCAGCAGGCCAAACGGCTTGCTCAGCACGACGTGTCACCGGACGCCCACCAGATTCTAACAAGCTAGCCTGTACGATAATTTTTATCGGAGATGTTACATATTTCCAATTACTATCACTGACAGAAACGACTGTTTTTCCTTCACTATTTAACGTCAAGTCGAACTCATCCAGAGTTCTGCTCAATCCCTCTTCTTTCGAGGAGCCAAACTCATATTCTGATAATTTTGCCACCGCATCACGAGCTGGACGCATAAATAATTGGCCTTGCAGCCGATTCTCAACTGCTGGCGCTCCATATAGGTAACGCCCCGTTACGGCAAAATTAACACTTTTATTTTTCAATACTGGTTTATTTCCATTATTTCCCTCAATTTCCAATGCCATACGTTCAGGCATAAAGTCTTCCACATTAAATTTGTAATAACGCGGAGTGTTGTCACCTAAATCAAAACGCAATGACCACATGCCTGTTTCTGCGGTTTGTGGGATTAGGTAACGATACTGATAGAGTCCATTTTTAGGTTGCCAGACAAAACTGCGCACAACCTGATTATCCGCTTTCAATACATCAACTTTTACAGGTTGGGGCTTCAACGAACGGCCATCAGCATCACGCAGTAAACCATTTACAATCAGCGTTTCTCCAGGACGATAAAGATCCCTTGGGCCAAACACAAAAAACTGTTTGCTATACCCTTGTGTGCCGCCAATATCAAACTCAGACAGATCCAACGCAGGATATGACAAATCGATCATACTGGTTTGATCGCCCTGGATAGCCAACAATAATTTTGCCTTGGTATTTTTTTCCAGCGTAGCGTGACCATTATTGTCTGTCGTGTTTTTTGACAGAAGCTGTCCCTTGTCATCCAGCAAACGAATTTCAACACCTTTCAGGCTGGAGCCTTGTTCCAATGATTGTGCAAAAACATCTATCCGGTTTAGATAGCTGTGCATTGAAACGCCAATATCACTCAGCGTAAATAACATGCTGGGATTACTATAGGTATATTTTCCAGCCTGCTGCATGACAGCCAGATAAACCCCACTTTTTTGCAATACTTGAATATCATTCAGTGGCAATAATAGTTTTTCACGAGTGTTAGGTGCCGGATTCAGGTCAAAACGCCCGGTATAAACTAAGTCAGCACGCTGCAGTAAATTTTCAGAATCCCAATACTCCATACTGCCGCGGTATTGCCAATCGGCGATGAATTCAGGTAATGATGTCTCTTTGATGCGGAAAAAATTGACATCAACCTGATCAACATTGAGTGCCAAAACAGGTAAACCTTCTGCAGTTTTACTCGGTAGAAGAACCCCTTTGCTGGCAAAACCAACGGTAGGTTTAATGGGAGCAGTCTGGAATTTTTTCTCATAGGAACTTACTAGTTGACGTCCATTAATGCCTTTTAAACCTTCATCAACCGATAACTGTAACTCACGATCAGGCGGTAAATGACGGAGCCTTAACTCCATCTGGTTATCAGACAGTTCCCAGGCACCATCCAATTTTCCGGATTTCACATCAACCAGATGGACTTTCTGAGAAAAATTCTGGTCAATCTGCAAAGGAACAGAAAACGTCACAACCATTGCACTGGCACCATCCAACTGCAACTCTGAGGCATCTAAGATAGTAACATCTTTACCCGCATAACGTTCTTGCGGTAATTGAGGTACAGGTGATTGAAGTTCTCGTTTTGCAGTATCAGTTGTTCTTTGTGCCGTTGAAATTGTCGGTTTTTCTGATTTTCTCGTATTTTCACTGTTCTGTGATTGATCACATCCAGATAAGATACAGAGCGCAAAAAATGCAAACAATGTAGCAACCATTAATGTGATAAAGCGCCTTCTCCTTGCTGCCCATTGTCTCAATTGATATTGACACATAATCTGTAATCCTTATCGTTTGCCGGCTGGTTTGGGATAGTATTTTTATAAATATTTATCCGATTTAGAAATCTGTGATTTCAGATTTTCGAGGCTTTCCGCAATATTTTTGGCTTATTGCAGGAAAATGACAAAAGAAGCCGGACAAAACTCATCATCACACGATCCTGATTGGGTACAGAACTTAACTTTTATTTACTGATTCAATACAGGAATGGTATCCCTCAGCCAACTGCCTAACTTCCGCTGATAAAAAGGCTGAGTATGCTGGATCAGATAATGGCTAATTCCACTATTTTTTTCATCAAGCAAACAAAAATCCACCGATTCCTCTTCACTCAAATATTCACAAGCTATTCCACCAGCAGCCTGAATAAGCATATTAATGTCATTATCTGTGGATGCTCCACTCAGTTCTAACCCAATAAACAGGTTAGGTTTTTCATCCTGTTTTTTATCGTGCACCATAACCAGGAATGCCCGTCGTACTGGCTTATGTTGCTTAAATAAATTACTCAAGGCTTCAATAAGCTGAATGGGCTGTTCTTCTGGTTGGCTAAGAGTAATACGACTTCCACTCGGAACTTCAATTTCAGTGGCAACAGCCCTGTTTGACAAGCTCATGAAAATCTCCGAACACATATTTGTAGTGAAGTTAACAAATTGAAGTTAACGACCATTGAAAGGCTCTTAATCATAGCCTCCCCATAAAAGGGAGGCCAGATAAGAAAAGCGATTTTAAAATGCGTTTAGTGTCACAACATTTCACAACATTTTGTGCATAAAAATCCTTGCATCACCTGACGGCTTACAAGCTACCTCGCTAAAGACACTGTATTCTTATTTTGCTTTTTTCAGCAATAAGTTGGCAATGGTGCGCACGCCACACCCTGTCGCACCGGCTGACCACTGTTCAACCGCAGATTTACGGTAGGCCGCTGAACAATCGATATGTACCCAGCCTTTTTTGTAATTTTCTACAAAGTGAGACAGAAAAGCAGCCGCAGTACTTGCTCCTGCTGAATGAGAAGACGCAGCAATGTTATTCAGATCAGCAAAATTGGATGGCAATTGACTACGATGGAATTCGGCTAATGGCAACCGCCAGAATAGTTCATGTTCTGCATCCGCTGCTGCCAATAAATCCGCCGCTAGTTGGTCATCAAAACTGAGGACAGAATGGTAATCATTACCTACTGCCATTTTTGCCGCACCAGTCAATGTCGCCGCGTCAATGATAAGAGGCGCATTTGTCGCACTGGCATCAATCAGGCCATCAGCCAATACCAGACGCCCTTCTGCATCAGTGTTCATGACTTCAACACTTTTGCCATTACGATAGCGAATAATATCACCCAATTTGAACGCATTGCCACTGACCAAGTTATCAGCAATACACAGGAATAGTTTTACACGCTGTTTCAGGCCACGACCTATCGCCAGCGCCAATGCCCCTGACAGGAGCGCTGAACCGCCCATATCAGATTTCATGGAATCCATAGAGTTGGAAGGTTTCAGGCTATATCCCCCTGAATCGAAGGTAATACCTTTACCGACTAAGCAAGCGAATACAGGTTCGTTTTTATCTGTCGATGGATTGAAATCCAATTCCAGAAAAACAGGAACACGGGAGGAACCACGACCGACAGTATGTACACCAACGTAGCCCTGCTCGCGTAAAGCATCGCCTTTTATAATACGGTAACTGATTGCAGTTCCCGCTACACTGTTAAATAAATCAATGACACGCTGAGCAAGTTGCTCCGGCCCCAATTCTTCTGCTGGAATATTGGTAGTATCACGCACCCAGTCGATGAATTTGATCCTATGCTCCAGCTCTTGTTTTTCTACTGCGCTCAGTTGTGGCCATTCAATAGTACGCAGTCCCTTTGGTGCCCGGAATCCCAGCCAGAATGTCCAGCTTTTTTCCAGATCCCAACCATCACCCGCCAAAGCAACATTGGAGATACCTTGTCCATTAATTTTTCGTCCGGCACGTTGGATAGCCGCCAATTTACTACTCAAATCCGACTGGCTGTTTGATAAATGAATTGTAATTCCCTGATCATTTGAACTGATTAGCGCTTTTTCACCCCAGCATGCTTTAGCTGGCTCATAAGACAGAGTTATCGGCATGATTTGCGCCGGTATAGCGTGCTTTGTCATTTTCTTCTCTCTTCTTATTTTATTTTCACTGTTTTTACAGCAAGGGCCATGAATGCAAAAAAACTGGCAGTTGCCAGTTTTTCATTAAATGCAGACTATGCCAAGTGATTGAACAAGAATTAGTGAATTTGCACTTTTTTTCGCACTATTTGTTGTTTGTGTAACTATGTTGTTTGTGTAACTTTGTTGTTCGTGTAACTGATTTGCGTTACTCAAATTCATCCAACCAAACCAGCAAAATGGCTTCTAATATTTTTTCGTTAGATTTTTCTGGATCATCATCAAAACCATCCAGCTCGCAAATCCATTGATGCATATCGGTAAAACGCACTGTCTTAGGATCTAAATCCGGGAACTTATCATATAGTGCTTCGCCAATATCACGGCTGTCAGACCATTTCATTTTCTGTGCTCCTATTTAGTTCTCAGATCAGTGTTCACGTGCATGGTTAATCGTATATTTAGGAATTTCAACAACCAAATCCTCATCAGCAACTTTAGCCTGGCATCCTAACCGACTTTCAGGCTCCAGCCCCCATGCTTTGTCCAGCATGTCATCTTCCATTTCAGAGCTTTCTTCCAATGAGTCAAACCCTTCCCTGACAATGCAATGACAAGTAGTACATGCACAGGATTTTTCACAAGCATGTTCTATTTCAATGCCATTACGCAGTGCAACGTCCAGAATCGATTCGCCTTCCTTAGCTTCCAATACTGCGCCTTCAGGGCAAAGTTCGTTATGAGGTAAAAATACAATTTTAGGCATAATTAAATCTCATCCACAGAATGGCCCGCCAAAGCCCGGCGGATTGATGTGTCCATGCGACGCGCAGCAAATTCCTGCGTTTGTTTGTCCAATTGTTTAATGGCACTTTCAATCGCATCAGGAGACGTTCCCTGAGCACTCTCAATTAATACTTGTACGGCAGCATCAATTGCCGCATGTTCTTCCTGACTGAGTAAATCAGCATCTTTTTCCAGTGCACTGGTTAAACTTTCCAGCACTCGTGCTGCTTCTACTTTTTGTTCAGCCAGCTTACGCGCCTGAATATCTTCCTGCGCATTGGTCATCGAATCTTTGATCATCCGGGCAATTTCTTCATCGGACAAACCATAAGAAGGTTTCACCTGGATGGAAGCTTCAACTCCCGTCGATTTCTCCAGGGCACTGACACTTAACAAGCCATCAGCATCAACCTGAAAAGTAACACGAATATGAGCACCACCTGCCGGCAGTGGAGGAATTCCACGCAGTGTGAAACGTGCCAGTGAACGGCAATCTGCCACCAACTCGCGTTCACCCTGAACAACATGGATGCTCATTGCACTCTGCCCATCTTTAAAAGTCGTAAACTCTTGTGCTCTGGCGACAGGAATAGTGGTATTGCGCGGGATCACTTTTTCCACCAGTCCGCCCATGGTTTCAAGGCCCAGTGACAGTGGGATAACATCCAATAGCAACATTTCACTATCAGGTTTATTACCGACCAAAATATCAGCCTGAATTGCCGCACCAACAGCGACAACTTTATCCGGATCGATAGAGGTTAATGGTTCACGATCAAAAAACTCACCAACCAGGCTACGTACGCGCGGTATTCTCGTCGAACCACCTACCATCACAACCTGTAATATTTCATCGGCAGTGACACCCGCATCTTTCAATGCCCGACGGCAAGCCATTAAGGTGCGTTTAATCAATGGTGTGATCAATTCATTTAATTCATCACGGGTAATACTACCTTGCCAGTCAGCAATGTTGATCGTCACTGAATCTGTATCACTCAAGGCAATTTTGGTTTGTGTCGCAATATCCAGCAATTGACGTTGTAAGCCGTGGCTATTATCGATGATACCTGCCTGCTCACTGATCCAGTCTGCCAACAGGTGGTCAAAATCATCTCCGCCAAGCGCAGTATCTCCGCCTGTTGCCAATACTTCAAAGACGCCATGACTTAAACGCAGGATAGAAACATCAAATGTTCCCCCCCCCCAAGTCATAAACTGCAATAACCCCTTCCTGACCCGAATCAAGTCCATAAGCAATAGCAGCTGCGGTTGGTTCATTTAAGAGACGGAGGACATGTAAGCCCGCTAAACGTGCGGCATCTTTCGTTCCCTGACGTTGTGCGTCATCAAAATAAGCAGGAACAGTGATAACAACACCATCAAGTTTACCATTCAAGGTTTCTTCTGCCCGTTGAGCCAACGATTTCAAAATTTCAGAAGAAACCTGAATAGGATCGACCAGACCTGCCACAGTCTCAATTAACGGTAACCCATTTTCACTAGCCTGAAACTGGTAGGGGAGATTCGGATAACGTTGTTGAATATCAGCCAGAGAACGCCCCATCATACGTTTGACGGAACTTATCGTATTAACAGGATCAGAAGCCGCCTGTTGGCGTGCCTGCCAGCCTACTTGAATTTCATCTTTGCGATATTGTACAACAGAAGGAAGCAAATGACGGTTTTCACTATCTGCTAAGGTCTCAGCCTGACCACTGCGGACTGTCGCAACCAGGGAGTGTGTTGTGCCAAGATCAATCCCCGCAGCCAGACGACGCTGGTGTGGTGCGGGAGATAAACCAGGTTCACCGATTTGTAATAAAGCCATGTGTGCCTCTATAAAAACTCTTTATACCCGCCTTTCAAATTGCAGCTTTGTTGGCTGCATCCTGAAATCCATAGGGTATTGCTAAATCAGCAAGCGTTATTCACCAAAAAGCAATTCGGCTAAAAATCATCCAGCAATCGTTCTTCCAATTGCTCGACTTGCTGCTGCAATTTGTCCAAAAAGCGTAACTTACGGACAGTATCGGCTGCAATTAACCACTGTTCGGCATCCAGTTGCTGTTCCATCTGCTCACTACGAGTTTTAATCATTTTGTTCAGGCGAGATGAAAAACCTGCTAATGCAACATCTGGCTCCGCACTACGTTCAATAGTATCAAGCTCTTCACGCAACTCTAATTGCTGCATTAGGAAAGCAGTATCCTGCATCGTGTGTTGTTCGTTGGATAAATCGAATCCTTGCTGAGACAGCATATATTCTGCACGTTTCAGGGGATGTTTTAGAGTCTGATAACCATTATTGATGGTTGCAGCTTGTTGAAGTGCCAACGTTTTCTCGCGCTCTGGCTGATTGGCAAAACGATCAGGATGAAACTGACGCTGCAACTCCTGATAGCGGGTGGCCAATTGTTGGCGGTCTATCGCATAACGCGCAGGCAACCCGAATAAAGTAAAGTAGTCCATAAGTTACTCTTGGTTTCGCAAAGTATGGGGAGTTAAACGTTAAAACTTTCCCCACAGCCGCATTCGCTGGAAACATTGGGGTTGTTGAATTTAAAGCCTTCGTTCAGGCCCTCTTTGACAAAATCCAACTCGGTGCCATCAAGATAAACAATGCTTTTACCATCAACGATAACTTTCACGCCCTTGTCTTCAAAAACCTGATCTTCATCATTAATTGCATCAGCAAATTCAAGTACATATGCCATACCAGAGCAGCCGGAAGTTCTCACTCCCAGACGCAACCCAACACCTTTCCCACGATTATCAAGAAAAGCTAAAACACGCTGGGCTGCACTTTCTGTCAAAGAAATTGACATACAACACCTCACTTTTAACACTATGATCTTTGAAGCTATGATCTAGGAAATTATCACCTTCAAAACCAGTAAAGGTGGATATTGAAACAATATCCACCAAATTATTTTCTTCTAGCCAAAAGAATTACTTAGCCTGGCGTTTGCTCTTGTAATCCGCAATTGCAGCTTTGATTGCATCTTCTGCCAGAATAGAACAGTGAATTTTCACTGGTGGCAGCTCCAACTCGTCAGCAATCTCCGTATTTTTGATTGCTTCTGCCTGCTCCAGTGATTTACCTTTCATCCACTCTGTTACTAGGGAACTGGAAGCAATCGCAGAACCACAGCCATAAGTTTTAAAACGTGCGTCTTCGATAATACCGTCATCGTTGACCTTGATTTGCAGCCGCATGACATCACCACAAGCGGGTGCACCAACCATGCCACTACCTACTGAAGGGTCTTCACTGTCAAATGATCCAACATTACGTGGATTCTCATAGTGATCAATTACTTTGTCGCTGTAAGCCATATCGTTACTCCTGAAACCGCCTGATTAATGATGAGACCATTCGATGGTGTTGAGATCCACCCCCTGTTTGAACATTTCCCACAATGGAGAAAGTTCACGCAGGCGACCAATCGAGTTGTGAATCAACTTGATTGCATAGTCTATTTCTTCTTCTGTAGTAAAACGCCCCAAAGAGAAACGAATAGAACTGTGTGCCAGTTCATCATTCATGCCCAGTGCACGCAGAACATAAGAAGGCTCCAGACTCGCAGAAGTACATGCTGAGCCAGAAGAAACAGCCAGATCTTTCAGCGACATCATCAATGATTCACCTTCAACATAGTTGAAGCTGACATTCAGAATGTGTGGCGCACCCAGTTCCAAATCACCATTCAGGTAAACTTCTTCAATATCTTTAATGCCGTTCCATAAACGCAGGCGCAAGCCACGCAAACGCTCTGACTCAGCTTTCAATTCTTCTTTTGCAATACGGTAAGCTTCACCCATTCCCACAATCTGGTGAACAGGCAATGTACCGGAACGCATGCCACGCTCATGACCGCCACCATGTTGCTGTGCTTCAATGCGGACACGAGGTTTACGGCGAACATACAGAGCTCCAATACCCATCGGGCCATATAATTTATGAGCAGAGAAAGACATCAGATCAACTTTCAGTTTGCTGAGATCGATAGGCAATTTTCCAACACTTTGCGTTGCATCAACATGGAAAATAATACCGCGGCTACGGCACATTTCACCGATGGTTACGATGTCCTGAACAATACCAATTTCGTTGTTGACGTGCATGATAGAAACTAAAATCGTATCGTCACGCATTGTAGCTTCCAGCTCTTTCATATCGATCATGCCATTGTTCATCGGTGAAAGGTAAGTCACCTCAAAACCTTCGCGTTCCAACTGACGGCAAGTATCCAAAACAGCTTTATGTTCAGTTTTGCTGGTAATAATGTGCTTGCCTTTTTTCTGATAGAATTTTACTGCACCTTTAATACCAAGGTTATCTGATTCTGTTGCGCCTGAAGTAAACACAATTTCACGCGGATCAGCACCAACCAAATCAGCAATTTGGTTACGTGCAATATCAACCGCTTCTTCAGCTTGCCAACCAAAACGGTGTGAACGAGAAGCAGGGTTACCGAAAACCCCGTCCATAGTCAGATAGTTCATCATCTTTTCAGCAACACGCGGATCAACTGGGGTTGTTGCTGAATAGTCCAAATAAATGGGTAATTTCATTGCTCACATGCTCCGTAAGACTCTTTTAATACTTCTGTTTGCCGCTTTTTAAGCCCGCAGGTTAACGTTAATCATCTCTTGAACCCTGCCATTAGCTGTACGGCGTTTATCGCTGTCTTGACGATCAGCAACATCTAATACTTCTTGATTATTCACTAATTCTTCTAAGCTGATGCTGTTCAGGAAACTCGTGATACGATCACTGAGATCACGCCAAAGCGCATGGGTCAGACAGCGATCACCGCCCTGACAGCCTTCCCTGCCCTGACAACGAGTTGCATCAACGGATTCATCAACAGCAGAAATCACTTCGGCAACGAAAATATTACCGGCATCTCTGCCCAATAAATAACCGCCGCCTGGACCACGGACGCTAGAAACCAAACCATTCTTACGTAGGCGAGAAAATAACTGCTCAAGATAGGAAAGGGAAATTCCCTGACGCTCAGAAATATCAGCTAATGGCACTGGCCCTTCTTGTGAATGCAATGCCACATCTAACATGGCAGTTACCGCATAACGTCCTTTTGATGTCAGTCTCATAACAAAAACTCCATGGTGAAATATGGGTGAAATTGTGACATTCCTGAGTGTTTTAGTCAACTATTTAACCTAGTAATTTACTCAACTATTATTTGGTTGTCTTTCATTCTGTTATCACCCACAGTTTCTATTATAGAGACTATTCTCTGCCAGATTCCGGTGATTTCCCAGCCCATTTTTCCATAGAAGTTAAAATACCCCGCAAGATATTCAGTTCCTGAATTTCCGGACGTGCGCGGGTATAAAGGCGTCTCAATTTGTTCATTATCTGCCCAGGATGCGCTTTACGAATAAAACCGGAATGACTTAACACCTGTTCAAGATGCTGATAAAAACGTTCCATATCTTCAGCTAGTGGGTATTCAGCTTCATGATCGGCAGCATCCGCTTTTTCCGATTTTTCCTCAGCAGCAAGGTGTGCCATACGAATCTCATAGCTGACCAATTGAACAGCCATGGCCAAATTCAACGAACCATATTCTGGATTAGTCGGAATATAAAGATGATAGTTACACTTCTGGAGTTCTTCGTTAGTTAGCCCCACACGCTCACGACCGAACACAATAGCTACTGGTGAATTTTTGGCTGTTTTGACACAGCATTCACCACACTCACGTGGCTCAACCATTGGCCAGGAAAGTGTTCGGGAACGAGCACTGGTTCCAATAACCAATTCACACCCAGCCAATGCTTCATCCAAAGAATCCACGATAGTGGCATTACCGATGACATCACTGGCACCGGCTGAAAGTGCAATGGCGTGAGAATCAGGTTGGACAAGCGGGCTGACCAAATAAAGGTTGGTCAATCCCATTGTTTTCATAGCCCTGGCAGTTGACCCCATATTGCCCGTGTGGGAAGTTTCTACCAGAATAATGCGGATGTTCTCTAACATGACGGCTTTTAATTTCAGTATAAGAGCCGAATATCTTAACACAGCATTAGTCATTTTGACGAACTACTGCTATAATGCGCGCCAGTTTGTTTCCCGTTCTTTAAAATCCTGGTGGAAGATACCCCATGCATCCGATGCTAAACATCGCTATACGCGCTGCGCGTAAGGCCGGCAATTACATTGCCAAAAGTTATGAAACTCCTGATGCTATCGAAGCAAGCCAAAAAGGCAGTAATGACTTCGTCACTAATGTTGATCGTGAAGCAGAAAAGCTGATCATTGACATTATCCGTAAATCTTATCCTAAGCACACTATCATCACTGAAGAAACAGGTGAGCATTTAGGTGAAGAAGACGATTTCCAATGGGTGATCGATCCACTGGATGGCACCACTAACTTTATTAAACGTCTCCCTCATTTCGCTGTTTCTATCGCTGTGCGCATCAAAGGCCGCACCGAAGTGGCTGTTGTTTACGACCCCATGCGTAATGAACTGTTTACCGCAACCCGTGGTCAAGGTGCTCAATTGAATGGTTACCGTCTGCGCGGTACCAATGCCCGTGATCTGGATGGCACAATCATTGCCACTGGTTTCCCATTCAAAGCTAAACAACACACGATCCCTTACATGAATGTATTGGGTAAGTTATTTGAGCGCTGTGCAGATTTTCGTCGCACTGGCTCTGCGGCTCTGGATATGGCTTATGTTGCCGCTGGACGTGTTGACGGTTTCTTCGAAATCGGCCTGAAACCATGGGATTTCATGGGAGGTGAACTGCTAGTACGTGAATCTGGCTGTATTGTTACTGACTTCGTTGGTGGTCACAACTATGTCAGTTCCGGTAACATCGTTGCTGGCAGCCCACGTATTGTTAAAGATATGCTGTCTGAAATGCGCGAAGAATTAACTGAAGCACTGAAACGTTAATTATAAAAAACCATTTGAGCAATGTTATTTTCAGGGCACCAATAAGTTTGGTGCCCTTTTTTATTTACGATTTTATTGATAATGGATATGTTTCTCAATAAATGTATTTCGCAACGAATATATTTCACAACGAATGTATTTCACAACGAATGTATTTGGGTTTCTACTTTAGGCCGTAAGAAAATTGCAGGTAATGCAACCAGTGCCATCACCCAATAGATACCGCTTCCCATATGCTCATACAAAAAACCGCCTATTGCGCTCATAACTGCAATACCACCGCCCATCGCTAACGCAGAATAAACCGACTGTAACCGGATAACTTCATTTTCTTTTCTGGCACCAATAAAACGCATGGCAGCTAAGTGACAGACTGTAAAAGTTCCGCAATGTAGGATCTGAATAATAATCAGAACTGGCAACTCAGTGAATGTTCCCATTAACCCCCAGCGGATAACTCCACAAATGGCAGAGAGCAATAGAAGACTACGGGCACTCCAGTGTCGGAATAGCTGTTTACTAAAGGTGAAAACAACAACTTCTGCGACAACGCCTAATGACCAGAGATAACCGATAGTTGATGCAGAATAGCCAGCCTTTTCCCAATAAATAGAACCAAAGCTGTAGTAACCAGCATGAGCAGCTTGTAACAGCGTCACACATAATAAAAACTGCCATACTGATTTTTCGGATAATAATTTCTTGAATGATACTGTATTGGTATTTTCTACCTTAATTTTGCCCTCAGGCATAATAGAAGGTTTTAGCATCATTCCTAGCAACATAATGGCAACACTGAAAATCAGGGAAATAAGGATAATATTGTGATGACCAAATAAATTGACACCAATCCAATTATTGATCTTTTCGAAGGAAATGCTGAAATCTGACCCTAAATCGATGCCATTGGCTGACATCAATATCCCCGCTAAAGAAGAGCTGATAATAAAGGCAATCGATCCCCACACACGTACCTTGCCATAATCAAAAGTAAACTGTTTTTGCCAGGTTCCCGCTAAAGCATCTGATAAAGGAACCAAAGGTGAAAAAAACAGATTAAAACCTATCATGGCAAGGGCAACCCATACCCAATGGCTATTAAAGGAAAAGCTAACTGCAAAGACCAAAGCCAATAAGGAGAGTAATCTTAATGCATTAATTAATTTAGAAGGATCTTTAACGGTAGGAGAAATAAATAAACTACCGAGGAAACGAGAAACTAACCCAATAGCTAACAGTACACCGATCATAGAAGGAGTAATACCTTCTCCCTGTAACCAAACTGACCAGAAAGGTAAAAATATTCCAAGAGCAAAAAAATAAGTGAAATAACCTAACCCTAGCCAAAATGTTGATGGAACAACCATCCAAATGCCCCCATTTTTTAATGCAAAAAACCCGCTCAAAACTAATGTTATGAGTCGGGCTTGATACCTGATATACCTTTCATCTTTCAAGCTACCGCTTTATTGGCTGCAACTTGACATCTATTTGGGTATAAGCTCAATATTGACGGTATTTTATTCTCAATTATGCGTAAACCGGATATTTTGCACAGATATCCAACACATTCTGTTTAACACTTTCAATAACTGCTTCGTCATTGATGTTATCCAACACATCACATATCCAGCCAGCCAATTGACGGGTTTCCGCTTCTTTGAAACCACGGCGAGTAATTGCTGGAGTACCAATACGAATACCCGAAGTGACAAACGGACTGCGAGGATCGTTAGGTACACTGTTTTTGTTAACAGTGATATTAGCACGCCCTAATGCTGCATCCGCATCTTTACCTGTAATATCTTTATCCACCAGATCCAACAGGAACAGATGGTTGTCAGTACCGCCGGAAACAACTTTGTAACCACGTTGCAGGAACACATCTACCATTTCTTTGGCATTTTTCGCAACCTGCTGCTGATACATTTTGAACTCCGGCTCCATTGCTTCTTTCAGTGCAACGGCTTTCCCGGCAATGACATGCATCAGTGGACCACCCTGACTACCAGGGAAAACAGCAGAGTTCAACTTCTTATACAACTCTTCATCACCCCCTTTAGCCAGAATCAGACCACCACGTGGACCTGCCAGAGTCTTATGAGTAGTGGTTGTAACAACATGTGCATGAGGAACAGGGTTTGGATAAACACCCGCAGCAACCAATCCAGCAACATGAGCCATATCAACAAAAAGATATGCACCGATTTCATCAGCAATTTCACGCATTTTCGCCCAATCAACCACACCAGAATAGGCAGAGAAACCACCAATGATCATTTTAGGTTGATGTTTCAGCGCTTGGTTACGAATATCCTCGTAATCAATTTTGCCTTTCTTATCAATGCCATAAGGAACAACATTATACAATTTACCTGAGAAGTTAACTGGAGAGCCGTGAGTCAGATGGCCACCATGTGCCAGATTCATCCCTAAAACAGTGTCACCTGGTTGCAACAGCGTCATATACACCGCAGCATTTGCCTGAGAGCCTGAGTGTGGTTGGACGTTAGCATAATCTGCACCAAACAACTCTTTTGCTCGGTCAATTGCCAATTGTTCAACTATATCAACATATTCACAACCACCATAGTAGCGTTTACCCGGATAACCTTCCGCATACTTGTTAGTGAGCTGAGATCCTTGAGCCTGCATCACTCTTGGACTGGTGTAGTTTTCAGAAGCAATCAATTCAATATGTTCTTCCTGACGACAAACCTCCTGTTCCATCGCTTGCCACAGTTCGGGATCGTAATTCGCAATATTCATTTCACGCTTTAACATTAGGTTCTCCTGACTCAGCTACATCTCTAAAAAATACCCCTGAGGGCCAGAATTTGACACAGTGTAAACTCTTTTTATCAAATGAGATAGTCTTGACAAGAGATTTTACGCAAACGATTGCCTCGATGCCTGTAGCAGGATGCCCTGCTATTCTGATTACACGCTTTAAATTTATTATTGTTCTTTGTGATTCCAGTCAAATCTTCATTGCTGTAATACAAATTCTGAGTTTTTGACTTAAATCAAGATAATATCTCTTTCTTGCTTTAATGTATTCCTCAACAAGATAAGTTGCATTTAAAATACATCTTATATTCCTAAGCATTATTCGAGAAAAATTCAGGAGACCATAATGTTAGATAACCAAATTATCGCAACTATAAAGTCCACTATTCCTTTGATCGTTTCCACCGGGCCAAAGTTGACTGCTCATTTTTATGAACGCATGTTCAAACACAATCCTGAATTAAAAGATATTTTTAACATGAGCCATCAAACCAATGGCGATCAGCGTGAAGCTCTTTTTAATGCCCTTTGTGCTTATGCCTCTAACATTGATAACTTATCTGCTCTTCTACCAGCAGTAGAAAAGATCGCTCATAAACATACGAGCCTAAATATCCAACCGGAACACTATAAAATTGTCGGTACACATCTGCTGGCAACAATTGATGAACTATTTCATCCGGCTGATGAAGTCTCGACGCCTGGAAAAAAGCCTACGATATATTGGCCGATGTTTTTATCAATCGGGAAGAGGCAATTTATCAGAGTAGCGAATCTTCGGTAGGAGGTTGGCGTGGTTTACGTCAATTTCGTGTCAGCCGTAAACAACCACAAAGTGATATCATTACCAGCTTTGAGTTTGTCCCCGTTGATGATGGCAAAGTCGCAGATTACAAACCGGGGCAATATTTGAGTATCTACCTGGAAGATCCAACCTTTAAAAACCGCGAAATTCGTCAATATTCATTAACTGCGGCTCCAAATGGCAGCAATTATCAAATTGCCATTAAACGGGAACCTTATGGCAAAATTTCGAATCATATGCACGACAAAGTACAGGAAGGAGATATCATATCGCTATCTGCACCAAAAGGTGATTTCTTCCTTGATGTCCGGCCTGATACCCCTGTTACCCTCATTTCAGCGGGAGTCGGATTAACTCCGATGATGAGTATGCTGCAATATCTGCACGGTCAACAGCACCAAAGTGTGATCAATTGGTTTCACGCAGCAGAACATGGCGGCCATCATGCCTTTGCCGGTAAGGTGAAAGAAATTGCCCAATCCCTGCCGATTCTGAATGCTCAGGTTTGGTATCGTGAACCCAGAGATAAAGATCAGTATGGCGTGCATTATCAACATGCCGGATTGATGGATCTGTCTCTTGTAAAAGATGCGATAAGTGCTGAAGGGATGCAATTCTATTTCTGTGGGCCGTTGGCTTTCATGCAACATTGCCAAGCAGCTAATAACCATGGGCATTAACGAGCAACATATTCATTATGAATGTTTTGGCCCACATAAAGTGATCTAATACGGATTTATGCACAGTTTTTTGTAAATTCAGTGAAAAGCATAAATTCGGGGATCAGTGATAACGGTTAAGACCGCTCGGTATGTCAGCATTCCACCTCTTATTGAGAGGTGGATTAATTACCCATATTACCGCCATTATCACTTTTTCAGGCAATTCAACTTTTCAAGCTATTCTCTTTTCAAAGAATGCGGAATACGGTTAAATCGCCTCTTCGTCCTGTTCACCAGTACGAATTCGCACAACGCGAGCAACATCAAAGACAAAAATCTTGCCATCACCAATTTTGCCAGTTTGTGCAGTCTGCATAATAGTATCGACACAGGTATCAACAATATCATCCGGTACGACAATTTCTATTTTGACTTTAGGCAGAAAGTCCACCATATATTCTGCACCACGATACAGTTCAGTGTGTCCTTTCTGACGACCAAAACCTTTTACTTCTGTCACCGTCATACCAGTGATACCGACTTCAGCCAGAGCTTCACGCACATCATCGAGCTTGAAAGGTTTGATAATTGCATCAATCTTTTTCATGAAGTTTTCCTGTTATTACCAGTTCTTACGCCCGAAACCAGACGTAATCGGATAGCGCCTGTCTTTACCAAAATCGCGCTGTGTAATACGTGGACCAATCGGTGCCTGACGACGTTTATATTCATTGATGTCCACCAACCGGATCACCTTACGAATAATAGCTTCATCAAAACCTTCAGCCACTAAGTCAGCCACCGATTTATCTTTTTCGACATATCCCTCAAGGATGGCATCCAACATGTCATACGGTGGTAAGCTGTCTTGATCAAGCTGATCAGGAGCCAGTTCCGCAGATGGTGGACGATCAATTACACGCTGAGGAATAGCAGGAGATACTGTATTACGGTATTTCGCTAATGCAAATACCATAGTTTTTGGAACATCTTTCAAAGCATTAAAGCCACCGGCCATATCACCGTACAGGGTCGAGTAACCCACTGCCGATTCACTTTTGTTGCTGGTTGTCAACACCAAACGACGGCGCTTGTTTGACATTGCCATTAAGATGACTGCCCGGCAACGTGCCTGTAAATTCTCTTCAGTGGTATCTTTCTCTGTACCCGCAAATATAGGCTCCAATTGAGTCATAAACGCATCAAACATAGGCTCAATAGACACGATGTCAAATTCAACACCGAGTAATTCTGCTTGTTCTCTGGCATCATGAATACTCATTTCAGAGGTGTAGCGGAATGGCATCATCACAGCCTGTACATGCTCTTTACCCAAAGCATCAACAGCAATTGCCAGTGTCAAACCTGAATCAATACCACCGGATAAACCGAGTAATGCTCCCTTAAAACCATTTTTCTGCACATAATCACGTACAGAGAGCACCAATGCCTTATAAATTTGTGCAAGTGGCGGTAATTGGGGAGCCGGATTTGCCATCGGCTCAATTGTCATGTCATTGAAACGACACTGTTCAACTTGTTCTGCAAAAGCTACCATGCGATGAGTAATTTCACCGTTTACATCAAAAACTTTTGAACAGCCATCAAAGATCAGTTGATCTTGTCCACCAACCTGATTCAGGTAAATTATTGGCAAGTGAATACGCTGACAGTGTGATTTAATCAATGTGCTACGGATATTCGGTTTTTCACGATTAAAAGGAGACGCATTAATGGACAGAATGATATCAGCTCCTGCTTCTTTCAAGGCATCAATCGGCGCATCGAACCACAGATCTTCACAAATCAACAAACCGAGATTATAACCTTTAAATGGTACAATACAGGTTTGCTTGCCTGCTTTGAAATAACGTTCTTCATCAAAAACACCATAGTTAGGTAATTGTTGTTTGAAATAACGGGCAACGATTTCACCTTTCCAGAACAGAGAAAGGGCATTATATATTTTTCCGTCCTGTTGCCACGGATGGCCAACTAAAATACCAACCTGAGAGCTTGCTTCCTGCAAACGTACTAATTGTTCACGACAGCGCTGATGAAAATCAGAACGGAACAGTAGATCTTCAGGAAAATATCCCGACAATGCTAACTCAGAAAACACGACGAGATCAGCGCCCTTTTCTTGCTGTTCTTGCACTGTCTGCAACATGCGATCGCTGTTGCCTTCGATATCCCCTACTAACCAGTTTAATTGAGCAAGGGCGATATTAAGAGTACGACTCATAGAATGCGGCTCTCCTGGGCCATTATTCACTTCTCTGTCTGATGAAGACAGTCAATCTCTTACGGACTTAAATACCGTATCTACTTTATGGATTTAAATAACAGAAAGGTTATTCTTTAAAATCGTTAGCATCCAACTCATGACGAGCCAACAATTTATAAAACTCTGTCCGGTTACGTCCTGCCATACGAGCAGCATGGGTAACATTCCCTTTTGTCATTTGCAATAATTTACGTAAATAATTCAGTTCAAACTGACTACGCGCTTCTACAAATGTTGGTAATGCCGTATTTTCACCTTCTAATGCCTGCATGACTAAAGCATCACTAATTACCGGGGCTGTCGTCAACGCCACACATTGCTCGATAACATTGACCAATTGGCGGACATTACCCGGCCAACTTGCGGCCATCAGACATTTCATAGCATTAGTGGAAAAGCTGCGCACAAAAGGTTTATGGCGTTTGGCCGATTCACGCAGCAAATGATTTGCCAATAAAGGAATATCTTCTGCACGTTCATTCAGAGCCGGGATTTTCAGGTTAACGACGTTTAATCGATAATAGAGGTCTTCCCTGAATTCATTACGCTGCATCGCTTTTGGCAAATCACGATGAGTTGCGGAAATGATCCTGACATCAATATCTAAGTCTCGGTTACTTCCCAAAGGACGGACTTTACGCTCCTGCAAGACCCTTAATAATTTGACTTGTAGTGCTGATGGCATATCACCGATTTCATCAAGGAACAAAGTTCCTCCTTGTGCGGCCAAAAATAGCCCTTCCCGGCTACTGACTGCCCCAGTAAATGCACCTTTTGCATGACCAAATAACTCAGACTCCAACAGTTGCTCAGGTAAAGCGCCGCAATTAATTGCAATAAAAGGTTTTTTCGCACGCGGGCTGGCACGATGAATAGCCTGAGCCAGAACTTCCTTACCCGTTCCGCTTTGCCCATTAATCAGAACACTAACGTCAGATTGAGCCACCATTTTCGCCTGCTCCAGCAGACGCAACATTAGCGGGCTGCGTGTGACAATTTGTTCATTCCACTTTCCATCTATAGCTGGTGTTGATAATTCCAGCGCATCATCAATGGCTTTATAAAGTGCATCACGGTCAACTGGTTTAGTCAGAAAGCTAAATACCCCTTGTTGGGTCGCAGCAACAGCATCCGGGATAGAACCATGTGCTGTGAGAATAATCACTGGCATACCAGGATGCTGTTTTTGGATTTCTGCAAACAACGCCATGCCATCCATTTCATCCATGCGTAAGTCGCTAATGACCAAATCCACTTTTTCTTTTAGCAACATGCGTAATGCTTCATGCCCACTTTCCACTGTTGTGACGCGAAATCCTTCACTAGTCAGACGCATCCCCAATAATTTTAATAGACTTGGATCATCATCAACTAAAAGAAGATGAGCGGGATTGCGTACGGTCATGGTGATTCAGCTCCTTTTTCTTCTGAGGAATTAGCTTCTGTTTTCGTTTCCGGGGTTAACTCTGATCCTGTTTCTGGCTTGTTTTCCGGTTTAGTTTCCGGCTTAGTGTTATTCACCTTGTTGCCCGTATCAACTGCATGTTCTATTTCACCTTGTCCGGTTTCACCTGAAACCGGAGAGCTAGAGCTGTTCTGGACTTGCTTGCGGGAAGAAAGCTGACGTTCAATATCCGTTAGATTTTCTAATTTGCGGGATATTGAACGCAGTTCATATTCCAAACGGGCCCGTGTCTCTTTCAATCGATCAATTCTGGCATCGCTATCAAATTGTAATCGCTGATATTTTGACTTTTGTTCTGCCAGATTAATTTTTAAATATTGCTGTTCACTCCACAACTGCAACAATGACAATATTGAGGACGGAAATTGCAGGCTATATCGATTCAAACTTTCCATCATCTTACGCCGTTCAATTAGTGACGGTGCAGCTTGGTCGATAAGGATACTCTGTTTGAAAACTTGTGACCAATCTGGCGGCGTAAACCGTTTTGCCATATTGCGGGCTTCTATTGGAGGCAGTTTATTCGTACAGTCCATCAATTTTAACCAATAAAGACCATTTTCCATTGCGGCTGGCTTTGCAATATCCCACATCACATCGCACTCCTTGACGCGATAATCTGTGATACGTTGCTCTGGTATAATAGACTCGGCAATCGTTACTAAATCATCTGAACCGGAATTTGAGGCACACCCTGTCAGTAAATAGGGAACAAACAGTAAAATCATGGTACGAAAACGCAGGAGTGAAGCCCATTCAAACAAATACGCTATAACAGTCGTTTTTTTCATTGTTCGGGTCTCAATATTTTGCTGCTCCGTCTTTATCATAAGGTGGTGAATAAACCTGTTGTGCATATTATTTAGTCATTCTCTGCGGTTAATGGCAGTTCAATCCGAAAGCATACATCAGCAAAGTCAGATTCTATCAGATGAAGTTTCCCTCCCATCCGTTTAATACAGTCCTGCGCAATACTCAAACCAAGACCACTTCCCTTGACCGCGCCTTTGCGTTGAAGTTTTCCTTGGTAAAATGGTTCAAAAATCATGCTTTTTTCTAAATCAGGGATAGGCGTTCCTGTATTGGCAATGTCAATCTGAATATTTTTATCTAATTGCCGACTGGAAATCCAAATGTTACCGGATTCAGCGCCATAGTGCACTGCATTGGAGTAGAGATTATCAATGACTCTCATCAACAGTTTAGGTTCAGCCCAACAATTATCAGCATCCAATTGGATTTTTGTATAAATATTTTTTGTCCGTGCAGGCAATTGATGTGACAGAACAACACTATCAACGAGTTCTTTTAAAGATACAATCTGGTGTTCGGCGGGGTTATTCACGATGTTACGATTGTATTCGAGCAATTGCTCAATAAGCTGCTGCAAGTGTTTACTACTGCTATCCAGAATACTGACCACTTCTTTTTGGTCTGTTGTTAGTGATCCGGCAATTTCATCCGCCAACAATTCCGTACCTTCACGCATACTGGCGAGTGGTGTTTTCAATTCATGGGAGATATGACGTAAAAATTCATGCCGTTGAGATTCAAGCCAGGATAGACGCTCACTCAACCAAATAATCCGCAATGCCAGTGAACGTAATTCTCTCGGTCCTTTAAAGGATTCAATCTTACTTTCCAGTGTTTGTCCTGCACCTAATCGATTGATCATTCGTTCAATGCCTTTTACCGGCCCAATGATCATCCGAGTAAAAAGTGCGATTAAGAAAGCGCTCAGCAAGAATAGAATTAAACTTTGCCAGCCAAAAAACTGCCCCTTATCAGCAATGTCTTTCTGCAATTGCTCACCACGGGTGAAAATGATATTGCGTGTTTCCTGTACTAACTGATTATTGGCGTTTGAGAACTGCTCAAGCAGTTTAGCCGCCGCAGGCTCTGGTACACCATTATTACAAGTGATATTGGTAAGGCCCGACAAAAGTTGATTAAATTTATCCTTATATTCTCTATTAGCCAGCATCGCCATCTGATTATTCAACATACTGGTATACTGTTGATATTGACGTTGATAGAGTTTTTCCAGCCTGATATCTCCCAATACACAATACTGACGGTAGCTGCGTTCCATCTCAAGAGCGACACTTATCATTGCTTCACTGCGCCGGGCGTCAGATAGCGTTGCGCGGTTAATTTCTGCCGCTTGTGTACTGAGCTGATCAAGGCTTTGGTATGCCTGATATGCCAGTACCAACAACGGCAATAGCACCAGCCAGAAAGCCATTACAACCAATTGACGCAATGAACGGGGAAATAAACGCCATTTTTTCAGAGAAATCATCTTATAACCTGTAATTGCATTGATGCTAACCGACATAAATAGCTATAAAGAGTGGTATGTCAAGATGATACTTGTGCATAAGACGCGGAGGGAAGACGTTGTCTCCAATAATGACGGCGGGGTAGTATTTTTTCTACTACCCCGCCAGTGAGGATCATTGATAAACAAATAGGTGGTGCCTCACTCCACGTGTCGCCCGTTGCTTGATAAGGCCAGAAAGCGAATATCATTAATTGGACGGTAGGCACCTTACTTTGGCGTCATTCCTGGCTTATGTGGCATGTTCCCACCCTACTTTGTGGACCAACATAAAAAATTGAATGAGCAACTACATATCATTATGCATATTGCGTGCCAGTATTTAAAAATATAATTTAATTTATTGATTTTAATGAATAAAAATAAAAACATTTTTAATGTTCACATTTTTTTATGCTTGTTCTTTTATTCACATCATATACTTTTGTCGCCAATTGATGACACCAAACCGAATAAATATGTTTTATAAATTAAATCAATTAATTAAATGTCTCTTTTTTGAGACACCACAATATACCATTGTCGTAATTTAGAGACACTCCTTTAAAACAATTAATTTTTCTAACTCATAATTCAAGCATTATTAACCAAAAAAACATTTAAATAACATTGCTTTTATCATGAAAATCTACTAGAAAAATCAAATAACACAGTAAATTTAATAACATATAAACGCCACATGTAGAGAAAAATATTATCTGTGATAAAGAAATGAAAAAATAAAGGCCCTGACAAATATGCAGAACCTTATGAAGAAATAAATACTTAATATTAACCTAACTGCTTACGTGCATTGCGGAAAATACGCATCCACGGGCCATCTTCTCTCCACTCTTTGGGATGCCAGGAATTACTGACCGTACGGAATACCCTTTCAGGATGTGGCATCATCACAGTCACGCGACCATCAAGGCTGGTGACAGAAGTGATCCCCTCAGCGGAACCATTGGGGTTTGCAGGATAATTTTCTGTCGCCTGACCATAATTATCCACAAATCGCATTGCAACCTGCTGGTATTTTTTCAATTCAGCTAAACTCTGGCTGTTTCTGAACTCTACCTGACCTTCACCATGAGCAACCGCAATGGGTAAACGAGATCCCGCCATGCCCTGCAAAAATAACGAAGGGCTGTCCACGACTTCAACCAGACTGAAACGAGCTTCATAACGTTCTGAACGGTTACGTACAAAACGCGGCCAATGTTCTGTGCCCGGAATCAGTTCATGCAGGTTAGAAATCATCTGGCAACCATTACATACACCAAGAGATAATGTATCCGGTCTTGCAAAGAAGTTCGCAAAATCGTCACGTACCCGTGAATTAAATAGAATGGATTTCGCCCAACCTTCACCTGCACCAAGAACATCTCCATATGAAAAACCGCCACAGGCCACCAATGTCTGGAACTGTTCCAGAGTGATCCGCCCACTCAACAAATCACTCATATGGACATCCACGGCTGCAAAACCTGCACGATGGAATGCTGCCGCCATTTCGACATGGGAGTTAACTCCCTGTTCACGCAATACAGCAACTCGCGGACGTACTTGTTTCGATATGTAACAAGCCGCAATGTCTTCTGCCGGATCAAAGGTTAATTTCACATTCAGGCCGGGATCACTCACATCCTGTTTTGCCTGGTGTTCTTGATCAGCACATTCAGGATTATCACGCAGACGCTGCATCTGCCAGGTTGTTTCTGCCCACCATAAACGCAATGTATTACGATTTTGACGATAAACTTCCATATTGTTGCTGAAGATAACAAAGTCATCTCCCGCTTTAGCCTTGCCTAAATAGTGTAAGCATTCACTGAGTCCATAATCAACTAACAGCGCTTCAACCTGCTGTCTGTCTGTTTCACGAACCTGAATCACCGCACCTAATTCTTCACTAAACAGTGCCCCCAGGATATCTTCATCAAATGCGCTGATATCGGCATGTAAACCACAGTGTCCTGCAAATGCCATCTCTGCCAATGTCACCAGCAAGCCACCATCAGAACGGTCGTGATAAGCCAGCAGTTTTTGTTCTGCAATCAACTGTTGGATCGCCTTAAAGAAATTAGCAAGTTGTTCCGTACTGCGAACATCTGCGGTCTTATCACCAAGCTGGCGATAAACCTGAGCCAATGCCGTTCCTCCCAGTGCATTTTGTCCTTGTCCCAGATCAATCAGCAATAACGCATTATTATCATCGGTAGACAATTCTGGTGTGACAGTACAGCGAACATCTTCCACCCGTGCGAACGCACTGATAACTAATGAAAGCGGAGCTGTCATTTCACGCTCTTCACCATCCTGAACCCAGCAAGTTTTCATCGACATGGAATCTTTACCGACAGGTATAGTCAAGCCTAACGCAGGACATAATTCCTCACCTATCGCTTTCACCGCCACGTACAATCCGGCATCCTCTCCGGCATGACCTGATGCTGACATCCAATTCGCTGACAGTTTCACCCGCTTCAAATCCTGTACATAAGCCGATGCAATATTAGTCAACGCTTCCCCGACAGCCATACGTGCTGATGCAGCAAAATCCAGCAGAGCAACAGGAGCACGTTCTCCCATCGACATAGCTTCACCATAATAGCTATCCAGACTGGCTGTTGTGACTGCGCAATCTGCAACAGGGATTTGCCATGGCCCAACCATCTGGTCTCTTGCTACCATGCCTGTTATCGAACGATCGCCTATGGTAATCAGGAATGTTTTCTCTGCTACTGCGGGTAAATGCAAAACACGTTTTACTGCTTCGGCTAAATCAATATTTGCGCGCTCCAGCCCTTTACCCTGTGCTTTTAGTGAATTTACATTTTTCAGCATTTTGGGTGTGTTGCCGAGCAGAACATCCAACGGTATATCAATTGGCTGGTTATCAAAATGATTGTCGTTCAATAGCAGGTGACGTTCTTCTGTCGCTTCGCCGATCACTGCATACGGAGCACGCTCACGCCGACAAATATCTTCAAACAGGGGAAGCTGTTCCGGTGCGACAGCTAATACGTAACGTTCCTGAGATTCATTACACCATACCTGCAATGGTGTCATACCCGGTTCATCATTAAGGATATTTCGTAGCTCAAAACGGCCTCCTCGTCCTCCATCACTGACTAATTCAGGCATTGCATTTGATAAACCACCCGCCCCAACATCATGGATAAACAAAATAGGGTTCTTAGTACCAAGCTGCCAGCAACTGTCGATGACTTCCTGACAACGACGTTCCATTTCTGCGTTATCGCGTTGTACAGAGGCAAAATCCAGCTCCGCATCAGATTGGCCCGATGTCATTGAAGAAGCGGCTCCGCCACCCAGACCAATATTCATACTTGGGCCACCCAGTACAATCAATTTGGCGCCAACAGGGATCTCCCCTTTCTGAATATGTTCTTCACGAATATTCCCGATGCCACCGGCCAGCATGATTGGTTTATGGTAGCCACGTAATTCTGCACCGTTATGGGATTCCACTTTCTCTTCATATGTTCTGAAATACCCCAACAATGCCGGGCGGCCAAATTCATTATTGAATGCCGCCCCACCCAAAGGGCCTTCTAACATGATATCCAGTGCGCTGACAATCCGTTCAGGTTTACCAAATTCTTCTTCCCACGGTTGTTCAAATCCGGGGATTTTCAGATTCGAGACAGAAAAACCAACCAACCCGGCCTTGGGTTTTGCTCCCCGCCCTGTTGCTCCTTCATCACGAATTTCCCCGCCAGATCCTGTTGCCGCTCCCGGCCAGGGAGAAATTGCTGTCGGATGGTTATGGGTTTCGACTTTCATCAAGATATGGGCAGGTTCCTGATGATAGTCATATACTCCCTTTTCAGGATCAGGGAAAAATCGTCCTACCTGAGAACCTTCCATTACCGCTGCGTTGTCTTTATAAGCAGAGAAAATATGATCCGGTGTCTGTTCAAAGGTATTTTTAATCATTTTAAACAGAGATTTTGGTTGCTCCTGCCCATCGATCACCCAATCCGCATTGAAAATTTTGTGGCGACAATGTTCAGAATTCGCCTGCGCGAACATGTAGAGTTCAACATCAGTTGGATTACGCCCTAATTTCTGGAAAGCTTGTAATAGATAATCAATTTCATCTGCTGCCAGCGCTAATCCCAACTCAACATTGGCAGATTCCAATGCAGTCCGCCCTGATTGCAAAATATCAATTTGCTTCAATGGCGCAGGCGGCTGGTGAGAAAACAGTGCTTCGGCCTGTTCAAACTGAGTAAATACACTTTCCATCATGCGATCGTGCAATAATGCAGATAACGCCTGCCACTGTTTGTCATCCATTGCCTTTCCGTGGATATTACTCTGGATAACATCAGATTGGATATAGTAGGCAATCCCTCTTTCCAAACGGACGATCTGTTTCAGTCCGCAATGGTGAACTATCTCTGTCGCTTTTGATGACCACGGCGATATTGTCCCTGGCCGGGGAGTGACTAAAAACAGTTGACCTTTAGGTTCATGTTCAGCTAAAGAAGGGCCATATTTTAGTAGCCTGTTTAATTTTTCCTTTTCTTCTACCGTAAGAGGTGAATTTATTTCTGCAAAGTGTACATATTCTGCATAAATTGCTGCCACGGGAAGCTGCTGAGCTTGACACTGGGAAAGGAGCTTAGTAATACGAAACGCTGATAAAGCGGGCGAGCCACGCAGAATTTCCATAGTAATAGGTTCTCTCATCTTAGAAGCAAAGCCTGACTGATGCCTTAGGGGGAAACGCCGACATTATAAAGGAATGTTTTCTCTGACGAAACCGTTTGCGTGAGCATTAATTAATCTAACAACACATTCAATGGATTTTTAAAATTGATTCAATAGGGTTGCAGATCTCAATTTTGTTGCGCAAAATTCCCGATTACTGGAAATTTAACCATGCTATTATCTGACATTTCATACGGAGCCTAACCGTACTGACGAGAGATAACTGTTTGAGCAATATCAAGATAAATTATTTTGTCATCGTCATTATCGCGCTCCTCTCTGCCACAATCATTGGTCTCAACATCAGTTGGCCTAATAAACAGCAGGAGCAGATAAACAGGATCTTGGCACGGGGAGAACTTCGGGTGAGTACCATCAGTTCTCCTCTGATTTCACTTAATGATAAAAATGAACCTGTAGGATTTGATTATGACTTAACCAAACGATTTGCTGACTATCTGGGTGTCAAACTGAGTATTCAGTTTCGTTCTAATATCAGCCAGCTTTTTGATGACTTGAACACTGATAAAGCCGATTTTTTAGCTGCCGGTCTTATCTATAACAAAGAAAGACTCGACCAAACACGGACTGGCCCAGCCTATTATTCAGTATCCCAACAATTGGTTTATCGCAAAGGTACAGTGCGCCCACGTTCTTTTGCTGATTTAAAAGGCTCACTGGTTGTTACCGCTGGCTCTGCCCATGTCAGTGAACTAAAACAGTGGAAAGAAAAATCTTATCCTGATTTAACTTGGGAAGAATCGTCACGTCACAATACCCAACAATTGCTTGAGCAAGTATCCGAAGGAAAAGTTGACTATACGATCAGCGATTCAATCAGCCTTGCTCTGCAACAGCGCATCCATCCCAATCTGGCTATCGCTTTTGATGTCAGTGAAGATAAACCATTAACCTGGTATTTGAAACGTAATGATGACTATAGTCTCTACTCAGCAATGCTGGATTTTTTCAATATGCTGACTGAAAACCATATAACGCCACGGCTGGAAGAAAAATATTTCAGCCATATTGGCTCATTCGATTACTTTGACACTATCTCATTCATTCGTGCAATTAATAACTTATTGCCAACATATCAGCCTATTTTTGCGAAATACGCAGATTCTCTCGACTGGCAATTAGTTGCAGCTATCGCATGGCAAGAATCACATTGGGATCCACAAGCAACTTCTCCCACAGGCGTTCGTGGCATGATGATGCTGACTCGCCCAACAGCAGAATGGGCAGGAGTCAAAGACCGCCTTGATCCAGACGAAAGTGTGAAAGGAGGAATGGCTTATCTGCATTATCTGATGTCTCGTTTGCCAGATACTATTCCCGAAGATGAGAGGATTTGGTTCGCATTAGCCGCTTATAATATGGGGTATGGGCATATTCTTGACGCCCGGAAATTAACGACTATGCAAAAAGGTGACCCTGACCGCTGGATGGACGTTAAATCACGCATTCCTCTATTAAGTAAGAAAAAATACTATGCCAATACCACATACGGTTATGCACGCGGTTATGAAGCTTATCGCTACGTCGAAAATATCCGCCGTTATTACCAAAGCTTAGAAGGCTATCTGAGAGCACAAAACAACCGCAACAAGGCAGAAAAGCCCAATATACCTACGGAAAAAACCATCGTCAGCAATCCTGATGATACAAATAAGAATGCTTTATAACTTTTTATGGTGCTTCCTGCTGCTGTTTTTTCAGATTTTTTAATTCCTTATGTTGCTCCCTGCGTTGCTTAAAAAACGCACTCAACATAGTGGAGCATTCTTGTCCCAATACTCCGCCAGTAATCTCAATCTGGTGATTCATACCGGGATGACGCAAAATATCAATCAATGACCCTGCCGCACCGGTTTTCATATCACTTGCACCATAAACTAATCGCTGTATCCGGCTGTGGATCATTGCTCCCGCACACATAACACACGGTTCCAAAGTAACATATAGTGTTGTGTTCAACAGACGGTAATTTTTTAGTTGAGTCCCTCCACGCCGTAGTGCAACAATTTCTGCGTGAGCTGTCGGATCATGGCCTGTAATGGGAAGGTTATAGCCTTCTGCAATAATTTTATTATCCGCCACCAACAGCGCACCCACAGGGATCTCACCTTGTGCCTGCGCCTGCATTGCCAAATCCATGGCCCGACACATCCAATATTCATCACTATATATTTCTGCCACTGCATGTTCTCTTGCTAATATAAATCCTGTTAATTATATACCTATTCATAATGTTGGTTTACTCAGCCTGAATTTCGTCAAAAAAATCGTTCAGGAATTGCTCCATACGTTTTGTTCTTTCATGAGCCATTTGCTTGCCTGTAACCGTCTGAAAACCAGCTTCTATTTTGAATAATTTAGTATAAAAATGATCGACAGCATAAGCGTGATCATCATATTCACGCTGCTTTGCTAAAGGATCATAAGTTTCATACAAACCTGAACGCATACGCCCTGCCGTATAAAAACAGCGAGCAACTCCCATCATTCCTATGGAATCCAGCCGATCAGCATCCTGTACAATTTTGGCTTCCAGTGTTGTTGGTGTTAATCCGGCAGAGAAACTATGCGCTTCAACGGCATGGCAGACAGCAGTAATATCTGCTTCGTTCCATCCGAGATCTTTTAATATTAAGGCTGCTTTATCTGCGGCCATACGAGAGGCTAAATGTCGGTTTGGATCGTTTTTCTCTACACTAACACAATCATGTAATAAAACCGCCGCAAAAACTAACCGTAAGTTCCCACATTCTGCTTCACAAATTTTTTTGGCGTTTTTCCAAACCCGATACAAATGAGCAATATCATGCGCACCATCATCATCTTCTATCGCGACAGGTAAAATCCGTTGGGCTAAATCGTCAAATGGTAAAAAAGATAACATTGCTAAGATCTCTGAATAATGGAATGAATGGAAAGATCATTTTAACAAAAAGCGATCAGAACAAAACGAAGTTTGATAATTAAGATAGCTTTTCTTAACATAACTGATCGATTGCATATAGGCCATAGTGCATTTTCCTTTGGCGAGAAAGATACCTACTATAGCAACTGACCGCCTTTCACTGACCGCCTTTCTTAGAAATTACACTTATTAGGAGAATCCAATTATCTAAATAATAACAAAGTGGTTACAATTTTAGACAATCTAAATGATAGAAATATTATATCTATTTCTCCTCGTGATAAATAAGTGGATAAGGAATAAAAAGATAAGTAATAGCGTTTAGAAAAAGTTAAAAAGTTGGAAATTTAACTGGTTAGCAATCTCAAGATATTAATAGAGGCTTTAGCCAACTCTTTTAATTTAATATTTTGAAAAAACAATGATTTTAAAAACCACAATAAAATCGGAAATTACTTTTTTCGTTTCATTCATGATAGATGTTAGGTTTTGCCTTGCATCAGTATAGTTAAGCGTTTTCATATTCACCTCATTTTTAACATATGGTTAATTATGCAAAAAAGCCAAACATGTACACATACAAATACAGATTTGAAAGCCAGTATTGCGGCTGAGCATTTTTCTGCTTTTAGAGAGAAACTGCTTATTACCAGAATAAAACAATGGACAGAGAACTGAATTGAAGAAGAATCTTACACAAGTTTAGAGTGGTATTGATATTTTTCCCTAATACCAGGGTCATAATTAATATTGCATCATAATAGCATCCTCACTTCTTCCCTATGTACTAGTGCCTATTCCACCAATAAGCGCGCCTATTTGCGCTTTGTTTCTATTGTTGATAATCAGATTAGCAAGTTTATGGGATATCCACGATTCTTATACCATATGTGGATGCCTGGCTGTGCAAGCACTGAATTGATATGGTTTGCCGCCATATATTTTTGGCGTCATGTAAACGGCTTGCCTGCGTCACGATGTCATCAGCACCTTATTTTCCTTTTACTAGTGTTTACCATAACATAGCTCAATTTCTTACTTATAGGAATGGAGCCATTTTCTCATCATCATGCCACTGAAAAAGCATCCATCACATCAGTATATGAACATAAATAAATATATTGGATAAATAATCGTATAATTTATTAATCATAGTTATTACTATTAAACATTTGTTATTTTTTATATATACAACTTATTTTGTTATAAATATAATTTCTTTTCACTAGATTTTTTTTACTAATAGATAATAAACTTAATTTGATTTATTGTTACTCTTGCTTATGAGATTCTATTATTTAATTTAGGAAATACTTATATGAAAGACTATATTTCTGCTGTGTGCGAAGAAGTTTCTTCAATTCTTATCGTTGATAGAAATAACATCAATGAAAACTCTTCATTAATTAATGAGTTAGGAGCTGACTCATTAGACATTATTGACCTTTCATTTAATCTTGGGAAAAGATTCAAAATTATCATGCCAACAAAAAGTATTTTTACTCATGTTCAAGGAACTTTCCCAGAAAACATCATAAATAAATTATTAATTGGAGATACCCTTACTAAGGAAGGAAAAGAATTACTCTCTTCTAGCTGTTACAATTATACATTAGAACAATTGAATTCCATTCATACATTAGGTGATTTATTTGGTGAAACTAATATTCACAATTGGGCTTCATTATGTAAGTCTGTTTGTGAATCAGATAGTAAAAATGCAGATGATATTATTTTGACAGAAATTAGAAAATATTATCATGATGTATTAATTAAATAACAGCAATTATATTAAGAAATTGACGTTGTATGGGTAATCCAGAGAATAGATATAAAGTTGTTAATAAGGTAGAAGTTAATATGGTTGGTATAACTACAGAGAAAGTGGCTGTAACCGGTTATGGTTTAATTGTTCGTAATCATGATTGCCCAAATAATTTGTTCAATTCATTGATGGAGAAAAAATCACTTATCTGTGAAGATGAATTATTAAGAAAATATGGAATAAATAATATCCCGAGTGCAAAATTAACCTCCATAGATATAGATAGGTTACATAACCAATTCCGTACTACAGGGCAATCATCCAATAATCTTGTTTTATTGATGGCTTATTGTGCAGGTGTAAATAGTTTGCAAATGGCAGGATTAACCCACAAGAAGCTAAGGCAATATAAGTGTGAATTATTTTTTGCCAATAATAAGCTGTTTATTGATAATGATGCTCTGAGTCATTACTTCAATGGGAATAAATTATCCACAGAATATATTGACATTGAACATCTTGGGGCGCTAATGCGACCATATGAAATTGCTGAAAAGTTAATTGAACATTTTCATATATTGGGGCAGCCAGGAGTCTATAGTGATGCTTGTACAGCAGGCATGGTGGCACTCTATTCTGCGTATCTTTCCATTAAAACTGGTCGGACGAATATAGCCCTGGTTGGGGCTTCTGAAGAAGCAACTCACCCTATAGTGCAGATATTGTTCAATAAAATTGGCGCACTTTATAATGGTAATTTTACAGAATTAAACCAATCTTCGCGGGCATTTGATAAAGATAGGGCAGGCTGCGTTATGGCTGATGCTTCTGCATTTCTGGTTGTTGAAAATTATTCTCATGCTATTGCCAGAAAGGCCAAGATATTAGCTGAGATTGCAGGTATGTCCAGAAAATCTGAAGGTTATAAAATGACATCAACGGATTTATCGGGGCAATATTATCGCGACTGCATGTCTTCAGCACTGAAGGATGCTGAATTACTACCTGAAGATATAGATCATATCAATTCTCATGGTACTTCAACTGCTAATAATGATCTTGCGGAAAGTAAAGCTATTAATGCACTTTTTCCACATAATCCCCCCGTTATTTCCACTAAATCAGCGATAGGACATTCGTTAGCAGCGAGTGGATTATTGGAAGCAATACTTTCAATTGAATCCCTAAATAATAACCGACTTCTTCCCAGCCTTAATTTTTCTGAATTAGGAAAATTTGATGGTTTAATTAATGTGAACAGCACCGCAAAAGAAATGCATACCAGGCATATATTAAGTAATTCCTTTGGCTTTGGTGGAGAAAATAGTAGCTTGATCTTAAAACGAACAGAGGGATAAGTCATGGGGATTTATATAACCAGAGGGAGTAGTTTACTTCCTGATAGCCTGAGCATGGATGACATTATTTATGGCAATATAAAGGAAGCATATTTATCAGACAATACACCACGTTTGCCACATATTATAGGAGAGAGATTCATCAAAAAAGGTGATTTTGTCATGCCTTCCATGGATAAAATGATCCGGCGAGCAGCGCATGAACAAAGTCAGTGGGTGCTCTATACCGGCATTAAAACCTGGGAAAATAGTATTGGTGCAAACTTTACTCCCGAACAACGTGGACTGTTTATTGGATTAGGAACAAGTGATAGCGACAATAATTTTTATCTCATTGCATCTGATACAAAAGATGATAAGGATTATGTTTCCAAAGCATTAGTGGAGACCCCACCGTTGATGGGACTGATGCTATTGAATACTTCAACAGCCAGTCTCTTGTCACAACATCTTAATATCACCGGTGATAACGCTTTCTTTTCTCCTCATGTTGATGCTGGAGGTCATGCCCTGCTGGAAGGTTATTACAGTATCAAAGAAAAACGCAGTCAGTTTGCACTTTGCGGTGGTAATGCCCAGAAAATCTTAACATGGTATTACCTTGCTTATGAGCACTTACTCGGTGATACACCGTGGTTACCAGCGGAAGCCGCCTCGTTTATCTCCTTACATGAAGATAGCCAAAATGCTGATGGTGAGATTACTTATGTTAACCGAATGATAATTTACGATAGTAATCAATATACTCGTTTCTTGTCGAAAATAATTACATCAGGTTTATCACCACATCAAATAATCCATGTTGGAAAAGTTGATAGTGAATATATCCCATTAACGTATAAAATTTTTTCTGATGCCGTACAGTTTAATCTTGATAAAGCTATAGGATATACAGGGCCTGCCGCATCTTTTATTGCCATCAATCTAGCCATTGAAATGTCCCAAAAAACTTTGGGTATAGATAACACCCATGCAAACCTTATCTATCAACAACCGTCCCCTTTGGTGCTGATATTGGTTCATGGTCTGGAAAAACAGTGCATTGCTGTTTTGCTTCGTATGAAAATGGCTGAGAGAGAATTGTGATGATATCTGACCGTCGTGTTGTTGTTACAGGTATGGGGGTCGTGAGTGCTTTTGGAACCCATCTTGATACTGTCTGGAAAAAGCTCTGTGATGGAGATCAGCAGTCAGGTCACTAGCATTTGAAGATAATGGTGTACTGCCTGTTAAATATGCAGCCCAGATTGATTTTAATACCTTACTTACTGAAAATTCAGCCTATCTACCAGAATCAGGCATTACGGACAAGCGTGGTATTATGGGAATCATTTCAGCGTCTAAGGCCTTGGAAGATGCTGGGTTATCTATGCCGATACAAGGAGATGAACAACATATCGGCATTTATGGATGTAGTGGAGTAACGGCAATATCAGAAGATGACAGGTATCTGTTGCGCAAGAGCCGTCATGATGGAGATACTGAACAACAAGTTATTGAAACCTTGTTCAAACAACGCCATAACTTAAATTTCTATTCCGGCATAAGGTGCAGCAACGATGGCATGGTAAAAGCAATTGCCAACCGATTTTATTTATCAGGACCTGCGATAAATGTGAATGCCGCTTGTGCTGGAGCCACTCATGCAATCGGGCTGGCTTGTCAATCCATAAAAAGGGGGGAAGCTTCCATAATGCTGGCTGGTGGGGCAGATTCAGTCATAAATCTACATGCCTTGATCGGGCTGACATTATTGGGAGCCACTGCCACAACAGAAAAGTGGGGGAATAGACTTTGTCGCCCCTTTGATAAAGATCGTAGTGGACTAGTTGCTGGTGAAGGTGGTGCGTTTTTAGTTCTTGAAAGTGAAGAAAGTGCTTTACGCCGAGGGGCTAAAATTTATGCTGAAATTAAAGGCTATGGAGCTTCCTTGGATGCCTATAAATTGACGGCACCTCATCCTGATGGGGTTAGTGCAGAAAATGCCATTAAGCGAGCTATCAAGGATAGTGGTTTATATCTGCATCAGATCGACTATATCAATGCTCACGGTACATCAACGCCATTGAATGATGCACTGGAATCAGCTGTAATAAAACGTATTTTTGATTCACGACCTCCTTTGGTTTCATCAACCAAATCTATGTTAGGCCATTGGATAGCAGCAGCAGGAGCCATTGAAGCGGTGGCGACGGTTTTGACTGTGAAGCATAAATTCATTCCACCTACCATTAACCTTAAAACTACCGATCCGCTTTGTGATTTGGACTATGTCCCGAATTATGGGCGCCCTTTCCCTGTAAAGAACGCGATAACCAACTCATTTGGCTTTGGTGGAATTAACTCCTGCTTAGTGATAGGGGATTACGATGGAAAAAAATAGGATAGTAAAACTCGTTACTCACAACATAATCACCCCTTGTTATCTATTTAATAGCCTGGATTATGAACAAGATGGCAATGAACTGATTAAAAATAAAAAGCTTAGGCGTTTTTATTCTACTGGAACGAAAAAAGGACTTATTTCAACCAGAAAAGCTTTAATTTCAGCTAAATTAGATATCAGTGATCCTAAAATAAGATTTGGTTTGTATACCACGCAATATGGATATCTTCATCCGTTGCCTTCGGAACTATTACCCGAATATGGACAAATCAAAGCAAGCAATACAAATAATATTTTTCAGACTATCTGGCAATGTGAACGAGTGAATCCTTTTTTAATCACCCTTTCACTCAGTAATAACTTGCTAGGGGTGCTTTCTCAAGAATTAAAATTGCAATGTGATTGTGCTTCTTTTTTACGTGGAAATTTAGGATTACTGTCGGCATTCCGTGAAGCTGAGTTATGCCTGAATAATGATTTAATTGATTATGCCTTGGTAGTTGCTTCCGGTATAGGGAGTGTAACCCAAGATATCCACTCTGGATTTTCCGGTAGCGGTGTTGAATTTGGTGTTACGTTCGTTCTCACAAGAGTTGGAAATCAGGCGCCACAAGATAACTCACATCTTATTGATATTACAAGATTATATCAGAATTACCGTGAGGGGAATTATGCTGCTGAAACTATCCTTTTTATCAAGGACATAGCAGATCGTATAAAGTCCCAAAAGCAGATTGAAACCGTTATTTAACAATAGGAATTACAATGGAAAGTTATGCTACTTTTTGTAAACCTCAACTGACTCGTGCATTGATTTCACTTCGTTTAGATAGAACTTATCACCGAGCAGCGGGTAATTTTCTCTATTACAACGATGAAAATGATAAAGAAATTCCTGTATTGGATCTATTGGGAGGATATGGTGCGACATTATTAGGCCATAACTCTCCTTTTATAAGAGAAAAAATAAAACGTTATCTTGACGAAGAAATACCCGTTCATAACCAATTTTCCATCAAAAAACCCGCAGCATTATTGGCTGAACGCCTTAATGAGTTACTGAAAGAAGAAACTGGCACTCATAGTAATTTTTTATTCTGCTTTGCGAGTACAGGGGCAGAGTCGATAGAAATTGCACTGAAAAGTGCAGAATTTACGCGTAATGCTCAACTGGAGGAATTAGGGCAAGAAATCGTGACGGCTATTGCCAAAATCAGTGATGGTAAAGAGATTGTACTAACAGAGGAACAACGCCAGCACTTGCAATTGGGGGAAAATGCATCTGTTGAGGAGATAAAATTAGCATTGGCAGCATTTACCCAGAATCGATTAGATAAAAAACCCATATTTTTAGCGCTTGAAAATTCTTTCCATGGAAAGACCATGATAACGGCCAATTGTACATATGGTGCCATGTATCGCCATTATCTGAGAAGAATGAAAATAGATACACAGTTCCTTTCTTCTGAAGAATTGCATGAATTTGCAAGCATGGGGGGAAAAACTAATGATATTTTTAATGGTTGGTTATGGTCACCGCAAGAAGAGAATAACCAAATTATTTTAACGAAGAAACCATTCAGAGTTGTTACTGCATTTTTGGTAGAACCTGTACAGGGAGAGGGAGGCATTTACCCACTTAATACAGAACAAATTGGAGAAATTAACCGGTTAAAACAGATATTAGGTTGCCCAGTTATTGCCGATGAAGTCCAATCAGGGTCAGGAAGATGTGGATTTCTGGTAGCATCTAGTGATACAGGCCTTGATGCCGACTATTACGTTCTTTCCAAGGCCTTGGGCGCCGGATATGTCAAGATTGGAGTGGTTGCTATCCGTCAGGAAAGCTTTACCCCAGGATTTGATGTCATCCAAAGTTCCACCTTTGGTGAAGATGATTTCTCTTGTCAGATAGCACATGATTTCGTCAATCTTCTACATGCTGATCAGCGCTACTTATTGAAACAAGTGACTCAATTAGGAGAGGAGTTCAGGACACGACTGAATATACTGAAAGAACAATATCCTGATGTTATTCGAGATGTTCGTGGCAAGGGATTGCTTTGGGGAATAGAGTTTCATGATGTCATTAATTCTGACTCCTATATTTTGCAGAATATTGCCGTACAAAACAGCTTGGGCTATGTCATTAGTGGGCATTTATTGTGTGGTAGCCATATTCGTGTCGCACCTTCTGGAAGTGCAGCAAATGTGATTCGTGTAGAGCCATCAGTATTTCTGGAAGTTGAACAAATTATTCGGTTTGCTGAGGCCCTTTCCAAAGTTTGCCTGGCTATTCATCATGCTGACGCAGGGTTTATCGTTGCCCCCTTACTTGGGAAAAAAAATCTTACCATTTCTACAGATTATCGACGTATGGAAAGCCCTCAGCATGATGACAGAGAAGCTGACTATAAAGTGGCTTTTATTAACCATCTGATTTCTGCAAGCGGGATGAGGGAGGTTGATCCATCATTCAGTATATTTAGTGACGAAGAACTGGAACTGTTTGTTGAAAATTCCACCTTTAATCTCGCGACCAAACCTTTCAAAGCAGCACGTATCCGCTCTGGTAATGGTAAATCAGTAGAATTCACCCTATATCCGCTAACAGTGACTTCAAAAATGATCAAAAAAGCACTGGAAAAAAATGATCTAGGACGGTTGCGACATGAAATTGATGTCCGGATTACCCAAGCAGCCTCTGATGGTAATACGGCCGTTGGATTGGGAATGTTTACTTCTATCATCACCAATAATGGCAAATCCTTAAAAAATACGCCAATCAGCGTGACAACAGGCAATGCCTTGACTATAAGCATCGGAATTGAAGCATTGCAAAAAAGTATTGCAGATCGGGACATGGTTAACATGCGGATTGCGATTGTGGGAGGAGCTGGGAATATCGGAAGTGTTTATGCAGAGATATTATGCCCCCAATTTCAGGAAATGGTATTGATAGGTAGCAATAACCATGGTTCGCTGAAAAAGCTGGATATGGTGAAATACCATATCTATAAAAATATCTATGAACAGTTCATTGTTAACAGGATGCCAGTAACTGAGGGATTAGCAAAAAGAATAGTAGATAGCCTTTCCACTATGCCTGTTGATTACCTCATTAATAAAGAAAATGTAGGAATGGAGATAGATCGCTATTTGAACCAAAATTACCCAGCTCAGACATTTATCCACACCTCCCAAAATATTTCTGATATTGAAAACTGTGATGTGGTTGTATGTGCTTCGAATGCTTCAGAGGCATTTTTGTCGGTTGAAAAAATCAAAGAAAGGGCAATCGTCTGTGATATTTCAGTGCCACATAATCTTTCTGACGAAGATATTCTTAGACGGCCAGATATCAAAATATTGCGGGGTGGGATTGTTCAGACACCCAATAATGATAGCTTAGATCCCCGCGTGCGTGCCTATTTAAAAGAAGGGCAGATTTATGCTTGCATGGCAGAAACGGTTTTATTGGGGTTGGAAGAGTACAAAGGGAATTTTTCATACGGGAATATCTCTGTTACTCAGGTGATCGATATTATGACAATCGCCAAAAAACATAATTTTACCTTATCTGATATCAAGGAGAATTCAAGTTTATGAGTCATCATGGAGAGTTAAAATCAGACACCATCATAAAAAGTGCGATTGTGACGGGAGGCAGCAAAGGCATTGGTAAAGCCATAGTCTTAAGCTTACTGGATAAGGGATATCGGGTTGCTTTTTGTTATCGACATGAAACTCCCCAATTAACCAATTTTATTGCCGAAATGAAGCAAAATCATCCAGATATCTTGCCGATCAAAGCTGATTTAGCCAAAGCAGGAGATGTAAATGCTTTTATTGATAGAGTGATTAACGTGTTTGGTCGTATCGATCTTCTGGTCAACAATGTGGGGTTAACCAGAGATGGTCTGTTGGCTACAATGGAAACTAAGGATATTGAATTATTATTAAATAACAATTTGTTAAGCTATATTTTGTGTAGTCGTGAAGTGCTGAAAATAATGATACCACAACGTAGCGGTCATATTATCAATATTTCTTCAATTTCAGCCACAAGACCGAATAAAGGCCAATCAGTTTATGCGGCCACTAAAGGTGGAATAGAGTCATTGACACGAGCACTTGCAGTTGAGGTAGCGCCTAAAAATATTCGGGTTAATGCTATTGCACCTGGTATTATCCAAACAGAGATGACAGAAACTTTATTAAGGACACATAAGGAATTAATCAATAACAAAGTACTGCTTAAGCGAGTTGGGCAAGTTAATGAAATTACCAGTACAATACATTTTCTGATAGAAAATAATTATATAACTGGTGAAGTAATTAATATTAATGGCGGCATTGCACTAAGTTAAATAAGGAAGAACAATGTTAACATTTATTGTTACCGGTGCAGCAAGCGGTATTGGATTTGCTGTTTGCCAAAAACTTGTTGCAACTGGATATTATGTTATTGCAATTGATATTAACCTAGATGGGTTAAATGAATTAGTAAGTCAATCACCAGAATATATTCATCCCCTCCAAATCGATTTAGTTGAAGAGGAAGCACTAACCAGAGAATTAGTACCTTTGATTAAAGGACGCGAAATAAAAGGTATTGTTGTTAGTCATGGTAAAGCAGATGATAATTATATTGACCAAAATGATATATGGGATTCGGTACTGGCAACCAATTTGCATTCAACCCAACGTCTATTATCACATGTTGTGCCTGATATCGTTTCTGGTGGGCGAATTGTCATTATTTCATCTATTCTTGGCAAGATAGGGACAACACGTAATACTGCCTATTGTGCATCAAAACATGCTTTACTTGGTTTAACCAAATCATTAGCTCTGGATCTTGCGGAGAGACAAATCACCGTAAATGCAGTGTTACCTGCTTGGGTTAATACGCCGATGCTTGTGAAAGGCTTGGAACTACAGGCCCAATTACTAGGATGTTCAACATCGGTCTTATTAAAAAGGGCAGCTAAAAGAATTCCATTGCGACGTTTAGTAACTCCACAGGATGTTGCCAATGCAGTCATGTTTTTCATTTCTCCTGATGCTGCCATGATTACTGCCCAAGGGATAACAATTGATGGTGGTGAGCGGGGAGGAATGTAACATATTCACTCACCAGCCAGATGTTAATATTTCTTTTATTTCTTAAAGGTGTAATAAGAAAATGAAGCACACAATTATTTATGCTCATCCAAATCCTGAAAGCTTTAATCATGCCATTAAAGAAATGAAAAATTTAATCCTATACTTGACAGCCCGGATTTTGAAGCTCTACATCAAGGTGAAGTTTTACCAGATATTGCGAAAAGTCAGGCCATAGTTAAAAAATCTGATCACCTTATTTTTATTTATCCTATTTGGTGGTTTAGTCAGCCAGCTATTCTTAAGGGATGGATTGATCGGGTTTTTTCTAATGGTTTTGCTTATCATGAAGATGAAAATACTTTTATTCCTTACTTGACGGGGAAATCTGCAACTGTATACATCACTTTAGGTACTGAAAAAAATATTCTAGTTCAAAATGGAATGGAAGTAGATCACTTCATGTGCAGTATGACACTCGGTACATTAGAGTTAGTTGGTATTTCTCCAGTTAATGTTATCCCTTTTTATGCTGTTTCTAAGATAAGCAATGAAGAGAGAAAAATAATGTTAGAATCGATAGTTATTTAAAAGTTATTTACATTTTTTATAACCTACTTATCCCATATTGACAATCGAATTATTATAAACGCCAGTCTTTTACATACTGGCGTAATTCCCCTTTTAATTTATTGCAATACTTTTAATAGTTACTATAATTAAAATCCTTAACTACTTAAGGACTTTAATGGTTATAAAATGAATAAAATTTCGGTATTACTCGTTGGTGGTTATGGCGTCGTTGGTCATCAAGTCGCAAAAATCCTCAATAAATATCAACCTGATTTAGAATTAATAGTTGCTGGTAGAAATATTGATAAAGCCCAAAAAATCTCTGAAAATCTAATTAACTCAAAGAGCCTATTTTTTGATATTGAAAAACCTTCTTTACCGAGTGAACTAAAAATTGATATTGTGTTAGCACTTGTTAATGATCCAGATGATAAATTATTACATTTTGCACATCAAAATAATATCGCTTATGTGGATATAACTCGTTGGACGGAACGTTTACAGGTTGCGTTAAGTAAAGCAATAGTTATGCAAAACCAAAAGCCTAGCCATATGATTTTTGCATCATCATGGATGGCTGGAATTGTCGCAACACTCATCAAAGATATCAGCCAGTCATTTAAAAGTATTGATAGTATTGATATGAGTGTCTTATATTCTTTAAATGACAAAGCTGGCCCAAACTCAATTGATTATATGGACAGACTGACAATTCCTTTTATAGTAAAAAATAATGGGAAATACCAAAAAGTTCGTCCTTTTTCGGATGAACGAATAGTTTTATTTAGTGATGGTAACCATCATAAAGTTTTTCGTATTGATATGCCTGACCAATTTATATTACCTTTAATTACAAATGCACAAACTATCGCTACCAGAATGGGTTTTGATAATCCTAAGAGTAATCAATTGTTATCTTTTTTGGTTAAAAAAGGGATTTGGAAACTATTATCAGGTAGAAGAGCTGCTGGCCTTCGTAGAAAAATTTTATATAATCCAGGTCCAGGATATAAACACCAAATTCGCACTGATATACAAGGAATTGATAAAAATGGATATAGTAAATCCATATATTTTCAACTTATTGATTCGGAAGGACAAACACATTTAACAGCAACAGGAGCTGCTGCTTTAGTGATGCAATTAGCGGAACATATAAAGAATAATGCTCCGACAATCTTCAGTACCGGTGAAGTATTTTTAGATATTGAAAAATTGAGAGCGCTGTTATCTGCTGAACATATTCAATTCAGCGTTCATAATAAAATGGAGTAAAAACGTCATGTCATATTTTGTGGTAGCTGACAAAGGTTACGATAGTCTTACATAAGTTGTATCGAACAAGAAGTAATATCAGCGATCATTCTTTGCTTCAACAATTGCTGAAAACCCAATTTGATGCAAAATACATTTGCTAGAATCAAGCACTTTGTGTAATCGCAATAAAATACGATTGCACAAAATGCTCCCACTACGCAGTTGCCAATTATATTGAACATAAGATGTTAACAAGCCCTAATATCCACTACTGGATTGCTGTCGCCATAAGTGTGCAGCAACAAGCGCTTTCCAGGGCGAAAAATCTGCCAGCCATTTTTCAGCCTGTTCAGCATTGACTTTGTTTTCTTGTTTCAGTAGATATTGAAGGTTACGCCTTACTGCCACATCTCCATGCAGAGAACCATTTAAATAATTACACCCCCTTAGCAAGGTATAGTTCACTGTCCATATACCTATGCCTTTAATAGCCAAAAGATTTTCTGTGAACGATTTAACCTCACCCTCAGTATTATTTCCAATGGACAAATTCAGCTCCCCAGAGTCAATCATCCGGCAGACATTCAGCAGAGCCTTAGCCTTACTCATAGAAAAACCACACTGGCATAGATCCTGCTCTGTGCACTGTATGACTTCCTGATAAGTCGGATGACACATCAACCCTGAAGTATGTTTAACACCGATAGCTTGAATAAATCGCCTGCGAATGGAGATCGCAGCACTGACACTGATTTGCTGCCCCATAATCGCCCAGCTCAGTGCTTCAAAAGGTGTTGCTGACTGGTAAATTCGCAGACCTGCTTGTCGGGAGATTAATCCTCCAATAACAGAGTCTTTTTGGTATTGGGATTCAAATACCTCTACGGGCTGTAATAATCCAAGCATATGTGAAGCCAGAAGAGATAAAGAATTTTTTGAATGAAGTGTACTGTCACCGTCAATATCAAGCTGCACTTTTGCCCGTTTTTCCTCCATTGATATAGTCAGTAATGCAGGAACTCCGTGCCAAATGATGCCCTTTTTGACCTGACTCTGCTGTACAATTTCAGAAACACCTTTCTCATCCCGATGGTGAAAAGCCAAAAAATCTCGTGTGTGATAATTATCTGGTAATATAATTTCCATAAAATAGCTTGGTTTCATGACAGAAAACTCCGGCATATCGTTACCCTGATATGTTGGTTTACACATGACTATTTTCCTGATATCAAAAACAGGCACGTATTGCGGTTTTATATTAAGGAGCGTCGTTTTTTTAATATAAAATATACTGTATAAAAATACAAAATTCTGGCAAATGAAACGAACACAGAAATAATTTAACCTATTGATTTTTATTTATAATTTTTATAAGAGATTAAAATGGCACTACTAATTACCAAACGCTGCATCAATTGTGATACATGTGAACCTGAATGCCCAAATCAGGCTATCACTATGGGAGCTGAGATTTATGAGATTGATCCAAAACGCTGTACCGAATGCGTGGGACATTACGAAAAACCAACCTGCCAATCTGTTTGTCCGATAACAAATACCATTATTATCGATATAAATCATAAAGAAACAGAAGAACAACTATGGGACAAATTTGTACTCTTACATCATGCAGATAAAATCTGATAACAATTTTTAGTGTTCACAAAGAAACCAATAAAATAGGTCATTATTTTTTACTGAATAGTATAAATAATGTTGAATAATCTTAATGACCTTATAACTTTTTAAATGTCATTGATAGTGACTGCTTCATATGTATCGGACGAGATTTCTCTCTTTATATCCCCCCGCCTGCGCTGGACGAGGGTTTACAGCATTTTTTTACTCGCTTTCTAATATCACTGTCGCACAAGCATAACGCCGTTCATCTGCCAATGTGACATGCATAGATTTTACATTCAGTTTATCAGCCAGAACTTCTGCTTCACCATGAAGTTTTAATGTTGGTTTCCCTAAAACATCATTAACCACTTCAAACTGATTAAAAGCCAGACCATTACGGATACCTGTTCCAAGCGCTTTAGCTGCGGCTTCTTTGACAGCAAAGCGTTTTGCCAGAAAACGAACCGGCTGATTATGTTGCTGATATTGTTGCCACTCGTTTTCATTCAAGACTCGTTTTGCCAGGCGTTCACCAGAACGCCCAACAATTTCCTCAATACGGGAAATTTCAACAATATCTGTGCCTAATCCGACAATAGCCATTAACGACGAGATTCACGCAACAATGTTTTCATATCAGCAACCGCAGCAGACAAGCCGCTGAATACAGCACGACCAATGATGGCATGACCGATATTCAATTCATGGATCTCCGGTAATGCCGCGATGCGTTGTGTATTGTGGTACGTTAATCCATGGCCTGCATTAACTTTAATACCTTTACTTACCGCATAAGTCGCTGCTTCTTTAATGCGCTGGAACTCTTTCTCCTGCTGCACATCATTTTCTGCATCTGCATATGCACCTGTATGGATCTCAATGAATGGTGCTCCAACTTCTACGGCAGCATCAATTTGTTGGTGATCTGCATCAATGAACAGGGACACAAGAATACCCGCTTCTGATAAACGCTTAACAGCAGCAGCAATATGAGCTTTCTGCCCGAATACATCCAGCCCACCTTCTGTGGTGACTTCTTCACGCTTTTCAGGGACTAAACAACAAAAAGCAGGTTTAATTTGACAGGCTATTTCTACCATCTCATCTGTAACCGCCATTTCGAGGTTCATACGTGTTTGAATAGTTTTTGCTAATAACTGAACATCTCGGTCTGTAATGTGGCGGCGATCTTCACGTAAGTGAACTGTTATCCCATCTGCGCCTGCTTGTTCAGCAACAAATGCAGCTTGCACAGGATCAGGATATTGCGTTCCACGCGCATTGCGCACTGTTGCAATATGGTCAATGTTGATGCCTAACAATACCTCAGCCATTTTTAGCTCCTGCAATAGTATTAGAGAAAATGAAGTTTACATTTCCCAGTATTAAGAGTGATCACATATTAATTTTTCTGATTAAAACTATCTGTCTTTTTGCGCACGAATTGGCGAAATAATTCACGGCTTTTCAACGGCTTTCCACCCAGGTAAGGCTTTAATGCAATACGAGTAAAACGTTTGGCCGCTTTCAAAGTAGTTGGATCAGGAAATTCACGTGCTGCCAGCGCTTTCAATTCATGGCCAGTAAAGCTGTAGTGGTCAACAACCAGACTGGCAATAAACCCTTTTTCTTCACGATAACGGTAAGTCATTGTATCTGTGACAGGCTCACCACTACCGGCACAATGAAGGAAGTCTACACCGTATCCCATATGAGTTAACACAGATAATTCAAAACGACGTAAGGCATATTCGGGGGTATGTTCACTTGCAGCAAGGATTTGTAAACATTGGAGGTAATCGAAAAAAATAGCCGGATATGCAGTGCCTTGTTCAAGAACTCTTGATAAGAGTTCATTCACATACAAACCACTGTACAACACACTGCCTGTTAAAGGCAGAGCCAGAGAAATAGGTTCAGCCTCCCTCAATGTTTTAATTTCACCCCGCCCACTCCAGCGGATCAGCAACGGGGTGAAAGGTTGAAGACAACCTTTAAGGTTAGAACGGCGACTACGTGCACCTTTTGCTAAAACACGTACCCGTCCTTCATGTTCAGTAAAAAAATCCAGCAATAAACTGGTTTCACTGTAAGGGCGCCCATGAAGCACAAAGGCTCTCTGCCAGCCGTCCACAAATTAACCTTATAAATCGTCAATATAACCAAGGCTGCGCAGAGCTCGTTCATCATCAGCCCAGCCAGCTTTCACTTTAACCCATAGTTCCAGATGAACTTTAACATCAAACAGTTTTTCCATATCCTGACGAGCTTCTGTTCCAATGGTTTTGATTTTGCTGCCTTTGTTACCAATAACCATTTTCTTTTGGCCTTCACGCTCTACCAGAATCAGACCATGAATAGTATAACCACCACGTTCATTAACAGCGAATTGTTCAATTTCGACTGTTACTGAATAAGGCAGTTCATCACCCAGAAAACGCATCAGTTTTTCACGGATAATTTCAGATGCCATGAAACGCTGTGAACGATCAGTAATGTAATCTTCAGGGAAATGATGCTCTGCTTCTGGAATATGCTCACGCACAACTTTGGCAATCGTATCAATGTTCATGTTTTTTTCTGCACTGATCGGTACAACATCGATGAAGTTCATCTTTTTGCTGAGAAAACCAATGTGTGGCAGAAGAATAGTTTTATCGGTAACATTGTCGACCTTATTGATAGCCAACATGACCGGACAACGTAAGTTACGCAGCTTATTTACAACCATTTCGTCATCTGGTGTCCAGTGAGTACCTTCCACAACAAAAATGACCAGCTCCACATCCCCGATTGAACTACTCGCAGCACGGTTCATCAGGCGGTTAATCGCTCGCTTTTCTTCAATGTGGAGGCCCGGCGTATCTACATAAATCGTCTGATAAGCACCTTCCGTATGGATACCCATGATACGATGTCGTGTCGTTTGGGGTTTACGGGAAGTGATTGATACTTTTTGGCCCAGTAACTGATTCAATAAAGTCGATTTACCGACGTTGGGCCGTCCGACTATTGCAACGAATCCGCAATAGTTTTTTTCTTTGCTCATTCAAGCTCCAGTTGTTTTAATGCTTGTTCTGCAGCCGCCTGTTCTGCCTTGCGACGGCTGGAACCGACTCCTCTGACAGGTTGTTCAAATCCACTGACCTGGCAGTGAATTGTAAATTCCTGATCGTGTGCTTCTCCACGAACCTGAACAACCAGATATGATGGCAACGGCAGATGGCGCCCTTGCAGATATTCTTGTAAACGTGTTTTGGGATCTTTTTGTTTATCACCCGGACTAATTTCATTCAGGCGGGCTTCATACCAATTTAAAACAATCTTTTCGACTGTCTCAATATTGCTATCCAAAAAAATGGCACCAATTAAGGCTTCGATACTATCAGCTAAAATGGATTCACGACGGTGGCCGCCACTTTTTAATTCGCCCGGCCCCAAGCGTAAACATTCTCCCAATTCAAATTCTCTGGCAAGCTCTGCTAACGTATTGCCCCGCACCAATGTGGCACGCATACGGCTCATATCCCCTTCATCAACACGGGGAAAACGGAGATAAAGCGCATTAGCAATGACAAAACTCAGAATTGAGTCACCAAGAAATTCCAGACGTTCATTATGTTTACTGCTGGCGCTGCGGTGAGTTAACGCCTGAAGTAATAAATCATTCTGTATAAAGGTATATCCCAGCTTGCGCTGTAACCTGTTCATTATTATGGGGTTCATGTGCTACCAATTCAGTTAGAATCCGTCAAATAAAAGCACACGCAACAGACCTGTGAGGCTTTGATTACACATCAGATAGGCCCTACAAAACTGTTGCGTTTGCACTGGTTCCCTAACATATTCATCATCTTAGAAAACCAGTCATCTCGTTTGAGAGAATATTCTACACTGGGAGATAAATTAATGCTTCGCTAATATATAAATATTAGTGAATTCCACCAATTCGGCTCAGACGTACGCCTGTCGGCCACTCACCTTCCTGTTTTTCAAAGCTGATCCAGATAGCCGTTGCACGTCCTACCAGATTTTTCTCCGGTACAAATCCCCAAACACGACTATCAGAGCTATTGTCACGATTATCCCCCATCATGAAATATTCACCTTCAGGTACAACCCAGGTTCCTAACGGCAAACCAGGCTGTGTGAACTCTGGTATATTCAAGCGTGGAAGTGTCAGGATATGATGGGAAACTTTGTCCAAAGTTTCTACTCGCTCCCCTTGACGAATACTATATGGCCCTAATGCATCCATAAGAGGAACTTGATGCACTTCTCTGGCAATCGTTCCGTCTTTTTTAACTTGATCTGTGATAGTCCACTCACTTGGGTACATGGTCTTATAAGTGATAGGAAAAATGCCTTTGCAGACTGGATTTCGACCACAACCGGGGTAAACATGAAGTTCTTTATTCATGTAATCGTAAACAATTTTGTCTCCGGGTAAACCAATTACCCGTTTTACAAAATCTATACTTGGGTTAAGTGGGTATTTAAAAACTGCAACATCCCCACGTTTAGGCTCACCAGTTTTAATCAGAGTTGTCTGCGTGATCGGGTCTTTCAAACCATAAGCAAATTTTTCCACTAGAATGAAATCCCCGGTCAATAAGGTAGGCATCATCGAACCAGAAGGGATCTGGAAAGGTTCATACACAAAAGAACGCAAGATCCAAACAATGGCTAACACCGGAAAAACAGATGCAAATGTCTCAACCCATGTAGGCTTATTTATTTGTTTAATCGCAGCTTCCTGAGATTCCTGACCTGCTGCCTGTTCCTGAACCTGAGCAAGTTTTCTCTTGCGCTCAGGGGCAAATTTGAAACGATCTATACACCAGATGATACCAGTGATTAACGTTGCTAACGTTAAGATCAAGGCAAAAGTGTTAGCCATTTAGACTCCTTACGACCTTGTTAATTAATCTTTTCCAACATGCAGAATCGCTAAGAAGGCTTCTTGCGGCAGCTCAACGTTACCGACCTGCTTCATGCGTTTTTTACCTTCTTTCTGCTTCTGCAATAACTTTTTCTTACGGCTAACGTCACCGCCATAACATTTCGCCAATACGTTTTTACGCAACTGCTTAACAGTAGAACGTGCGATAATATGAGTCCCGATAGCTGCCTGAATCGCAATATCAAATTGTTGGCGTGGGATCAGCTCTTTCATTTTTTCCACCAGCTCACGACCACGGTATTGTGAGTTATCACGATGGGTGATCAACGCCAGTGCATCAACTCGTTCACCGTTAATCAAGACATCCACACGTACCATGTCCGAATGCTGGAAACGGACAAAATTATAGTCCAGCGATGCATAACCGCGAGACGTAGATTTCAGACGGTCAAAGAAATCCAGCACCACTTCCGCCATTGGTATTTGGTATGTCAGCGCAACCTGATTACCGTGATAAACCATATTAGTCTGAACACCACGTTTCTCTACACAGAGTGTGATGACATTACCGAGATATTCCTGCGGCAACAGCATGTGACATTCTGCAATAGGTTCACGTAGCTCTTTAATATTGTTTAAGGGCGGTAACTTGGATGGACTATCCACATAAATGATGTCACCCGTGGTTGTCTCAACTTCATAAACAACGGTTGGTGCTGTGGTGATCAAGTCAAGGTTATATTCACGCTCCAAACGCTCCTGAATGATCTCCATATGCAGTAAGCCCAAGAAACCACAACGGAAACCAAAACCCAATGCTGTGGAACTTTCTGGCTCGTAAAACAGGGACGCATCGTTCAGACTCAATTTACCTAAAGCATCACGGAATGCTTCATAGTCATCAGAGCTGACTGGAAATAAGCCTGCATAAACCTGAGGTTTCACTTTTTTGAAGCCCGGCAGAGGCTTATCTGCTGGCTGACGTGCTGTTGTCAAAGTATCACCGACTGGCGCACCAAGGATATCTTTAATCGCACAAACCAACCAACCTACTTCCCCACAGTGCAGTACCTCACGGTCAACACGTTTCGGTGTAAAGATCCCCAAACGATCAGCGTTATATACCTGACCAGTACTCATTACCTTGATTTTGTCGCCTTTACGCAAAGTACCGTTCTTAATACGAACAAGTGAAACAACGCCGAGGTAATTATCAAACCATGAATCGATAATCAAAGCCTGTAGTGGCGCTTCAGGATCACCTTCTGGTGGTGGGATCTCTTTAACCAGACGTTCAATAACATCCTGTACACCCAGTCCGGTTTTTGCAGAACAACGAACAGCATCTGTTGCATCAATACCAACGATGTCTTCAATTTCTTCTGCAACGCGTTCTGGCTCTGCGGCGGGCAAGTCAATTTTGTTCAAAACCGGGACAACTTCCAAATCCATTTCAATGGCTGTATAGCAGTTAGCCAGTGTTTGAGCTTCAACCCCTTGCCCTGCATCAACAACTAACAATGCGCCTTCGCAGGCAGCCAAAGAGCGGGAAACTTCGTAAGAGAAATCAACATGCCCCGGAGTGTCGATAAAGTTTAATTGATAAACATTTCCGTCAGTTGCCTTGTAATCAAGGGTGACGCTTTGTGCCTTGATAGTGATACCACGCTCACGTTCAAGATCCATTGAATCCAATACTTGTGCTGCCATTTCTCGGTCTGACAGCCCCCCACAGATTTGAATAATCCGGTCAGATAGCGTGGACTTCCCGTGGTCGATGTGGGCGATAATGGAGAAATTTCTTATTTGCTTCATTATTAAATCTTTTTTGCCTTAATATTTCTGGATCATTCGCCTATGGACACACAGATGGACATAAAGCGACATTTATAGTTTATAGGTTTGGCCACTGGCCTGAGGAGCCGTATTCTACATGCCAAACCTGTGAAAACCTAGTCATGCCTGTGGTTTTCAATCTAACCCATTCAGTATGACCAGAAAGTAAAAACATTCCTGAAAAAAATCGTGAAAATAAGTATGGTAAAACAGATTATTCCTGATGCAGAACCTTAACCGTATCGGGAGGTAAACCAATTTGTAATACAACCGGTTGGTATGCTTGTTGACTATCCCAGTATGCGGCGATCTTACGGGCAAGAGCAAAACCGGCAATACCACCGATAATTCCCCCTATACATACCCATAACTGGTCAGTAGTCCAATATTGGCAAAACAGACCACCTAAAAACAGACCTAATAACGGGGTTAGATAAACCAGCATGGCTGAACGTAACAAGCTACTTTCAGGAATACCGACTTCTACTTTTTGCCCCGGTTGAAGCGGTTGCGCAATTTCCAGTTCCAATTGATGAATACTCTCTGGCCCTAGTTTTTCTAACAAGTAAGAACCACAAGCTGCTTTAGCCTGACAACTACCACAACCTGAAGATGAGCCATAACGTAATAATGCTCGCCCCTGCTGCCAACGAACAACAGTTGCCCATTCTTTAACCATCAGTTATTCCCCACAAACGTAACGCTGGCGGCAATCTGTTTAATTGTTGCAAGGGGTAATTCGCCAATCACAGCGATGCTGTTTTTCCCTTTGGACACAGTATAAACTGTTCGCCTGCCTTGTCGATACAGCGGTTCATCAGCTACCTTTGCACCAGTATTTACTACATTTACAGAAAAATTAAACAACCCATCACTATACATAATGGATTCCAATAATTCTGTTTTTGATAGCCAATTCCTGTTACGGGAAACTTCCTTAAAACCTTCAGGTAATTTGCCAACCTTCCAATCAAACTTCACTGTTCCTTCGGACTCTGGAGTGACCAACATCGGCGGTAATTTCAAATCAACAATGGCTCTCAATTCCTGCTTTATCTCGTCATTCACTCTCGACGATACAACCCGGAATTGTTCAACAACCCTCATTTCTTCCTGATCAAATAGCTCAATAAACAGAGGAAGATAGCTTTTTTTATCTATCAATAAATTATAGTTATAACGGTCGTTATCTTTGGATATTATACGTACAAAATGTACAGGGTTATCACCAACGTGAGTAGAGCCCGCATCAATGAAATTATAAAATTTCTGTAATCGAGAAAAATCAGCAAAGATAATTGGTGGAAGATAATCCACAATATGGTTGCCACGTAAACTGAATGAATCCAGGCCCGATTCGTAATAGCTGATCTGATTACCGCGTTGAACAATTTCACGGCGAGTGCTGTCCATCTGAATAATTTGCGCTATGGGTTGATTGTCAATGATGGCATGACGATACCGCAGCGGTATCAAAAATTGCTGGCTCAAATTAATAAAAGCAAGTTCATAGGCGAAAGTTTGTACAGAATACCGCATATCCTGTAACAAAGCCCCGGCACTGCTTTGTTGAACCGAGGCTTTCGAAGGACTCAACAAGCTCCCGCATAATAAAATGAAAAAACCGATATATTTCATTTTTATCGCTTATTCTGAGCTTGCTGTCTTTGTTCTCCGGACTGTGTATTCCCAACTTCCGACGCTTGCTCCCTTTCTGCATTGATACGCCGGGAAAGTTCATACTGCTGCAACATTGCGTCAATACGTTTATTGCTTTCCCGTATCTGCATACTCAAGTCACCACCAAAAGCATCATTCTCGCCAGGAACAGATAAACCAACAGGCGAAGCGGAACCCATTACCGGCAACGTATTGAAGACTGGGTTATCAGATTGAATATCGGTTTCAGCCCCACTGCCACTGCTATTGTATTGCTGAACACCAATAATCACGGCCAGAGATACACAAGCTGCTATACCCACTTGTGTCATCTGACTTACCCAAGGCTGAAGCTTATGCCAGAACGGCATTTTCTGCCATGTTTCAGGTTTTGGCTGAGATTCCGGAACAACTGCTGGAGTGATATGGACGGGTTCTTTTTCAAGCGCCTGCGCCACTTGACTAGCGATATCCAAATGCAATACCTCACCGACATCACCACGTAATGTATCACGGATGAGGTGATATCTTTCCCACTGCTTCTGCATTAAAGCATCTTCAGAGATCAAACGAACGATTTCACTATCAAGAGCTTCTCCATCCATTAATGCGGAAAGTTTCTCTCTTTGCATGCCAAGTACCTTCAATATTGTTTTGTTCCACTACCGTTTCCACTACTGTTGGATCAGGGGTTGAACTTTATTATCAATGGCTTCTCTTGCCCGAAATATTCGTGAACGAACAGTGCCTACAGGACAATCCATAATGACAGCTATTTCTTCATAGCTCAGCCCATCCAACTCCCGAAGTGTAATTGCTATCCGCAAATCCTCCGGAAGCGATTCAATGGTACGGAATACCACTTCCTTTAATTCTTCTGACAACATTAAATTCTCAGGGTTCGAAATTTCTTTCAAGGAACTTGACGTATCATAATTTTCTGCATCATTAGCATCCAAATCATTGGATGGTGGACGACGCCCCTGAGCAACTAAATAATTTTTCGCAGTATTAACGGCAATACGGTACAACCACGTGTAAAAGGCACTATCACCACGGAAAGAAGACAGTGCCCGATAAGTTTTAATAAATACCTCTTGAGCGACATCAGGAACATCGCCCTGAGGTACGTAACGGGCAATTAAGCTCGCTACTTTATGCTGGTATCTAACTACCAGCAAATTAAATGCTTTTTGGTCGCCTTTCTGTACTCGCTCGACCAGCATTTGATCCGTTAACTGCTCGCTCATCCGAGACTCACTCTCCTGAGGTAAAACTCCACATTTATACTTAATTACACCAGTTATGATATCTTGCTACCCGAACAAGCATCACCTTTGAGTGTCAATTACGCGTGAAGTTCAACTTTGATTGTAATTTTATCTTACAACCACCTGTTATTTTGTATTGCATTCTTAATTTATAGTACAAATCATAGCCTCTATTCAGAGGAACATTTGATTTCAAGTGACGAAAAATAGAAAGATTTAACCTAATATTTCGCAAAGAAATTGAATTGTCTTATTAACGATAACCCTATCAACAATAAAGATAAAAATCTTTCACCATGTACTGGAATTCGTTTGAATATGTACCATCAGCTGCACGGATGGTCAGTTCACTGATTTGAATCTTTTTCTCTTGGCGGGCCAGTCCCAACAATAAACGATGTATCGGTTTATCCACCCTATCACGAATATTGACCCGATAATGGGTAAACCAACCACATTCTGTGGCCATTTTTTCAAAGACTTCGCCAATCTGATATGGAAGTACAACACAAAAAAGCCCTTCAGGGGTAATCATATGCTCAACGCAGTCCAATAGCCCCTGATGAGTCAATGACTTTGTATAACGTGCCTGATTGCGTGCTTCATCGCGGCAATCAATCGCAGGTTCAAAATAGGGAGGGTTGCTCACAATCAGATCATACTGGCGACCATTTTGCCGGGCAAATTCATAAATATCCTGCTGATACACGGTAATACGGGAAGCCCACGGAGATCGCTGAACATTTTCAGTCGCCTGCATTGCTGCATCTGCATCCAGCTCTACCGCATCAATCACCGTACCACCACTCCTTTGCGCTACCATTAATGCGATCAAACCACTACCACACCCAATATCCAGACAATACTTTCTGTTATCTACAGGTGCCCATGCTCCCAATAACACACCATCCGTACCAACTTTCATTGCACACTTATCATGCCCAACGAAGAATTGTTTAAATGTGAAACCACCACGACGAAAAGCAGGTTTATCTATTAACACCATGAACTATATCTGTTGAAATCAAACATTCGTCATAGCATAAAACTTATAACTCGTGGATAAAAGCCACTTACACACCGGATACTTTTATTATTGACGTATGTTATAGGGTGAAGAATGCGCCTAACCTGGTTTATAATCGGCGCCCCAAACAGAGGTATATGATGATTGCGACAAACTTTTCCGAATTCGAACTTGATGAATGCCTGCTTGATGCGTTGAACGACAAAGGCTATGAACGTCCGACAGCAATTCAGGCAGTGGCCATTCCTGCGGCTATGGATGGGCGTGATGTCCTGGGTTCTGCGCCGACAGGGACAGGCAAAACAGCAGCTTACCTGCTGCCAGCTCTACAACATTTACTGGACTTTCCACGTAAAAAGTCAGGGCCACCACGTATTCTGATCCTAACACCAACCCGTGAATTAGCCATGCAAGTTGCAGAACAGGCTAAGGCGCTGGCTGCCCACACTAATCTGGATGTTGCCACTATTACTGGTGGTGTTGCCTATATGAACCATGCAGAAGTGTTCAGTGAGAATCAGGACATTGTTGTCGCGACCACCGGACGCCTGCTGCAATATATCAAAGAAGAGAACTTTGACTGCCGCGCGGTAGAAACCCTAATTCTTGATGAAGCAGATCGTATGCTGGATATGGGGTTTGCCAATGATGTTGAAACCATTGCTGGAGAAACACGATGGCGCAAACAAACACTGTTATTCTCCGCAACACTGGAAGGTGAAGCTATTCGTGATTTTGCGAAACGCCTGCTGACAGACCCTGTAGAAATTGACGCAGAACCTTCCCGTCGTGAACGCAAAAAAATCCAGCAATTCTATTATCGTGCTGATAATCTGGAACATAAAATAGCCTTATTATGCCATCTCTTGAAACAATCTGATGTTACAAAGTCGATTGTCTTTGTGCGCAAACGGGAGCGTGTTCGCGAATTAGTGGATTGGCTGCACCAGGCAGATATTCAGTCCTGCTTCCTTGAAGGTGAAATGGTACAGGCCAAACGAACCGAAGCAGTAAAACGTCTGAATGATGGCAGAGTCAAAGTGTTGGTCGCAACTGACGTTGCTTCCCGTGGATTAGATATTGAAAACATCAGTCACGTTTTTAACTTTGACTTGCCGCGCACTGCTGATGTTTACCTGCACCGGATTGGCCGTACAGCCCGCGCGGGTCGCAAAGGAACCGCAATTGCGCTGGTTGAATCTCATGATCATCTATTGCTTGGAAAAATCAGTCGCTATCTCAATGAATCCCTGAAGATGCGGGTTGTAGATGAACTGCGGCCGCAAACCAAAGCACCAAGTGAAAAGAAAAGCCATAAACCATCCAAAAAAGTACTGGAAAAACGTAAGGAAAAGAAAAAGGCAGAAGAAGCGAAGAAAAAACGGGTGAAAGTGCGCCATCGTGACAGTAAAAACATCGGAAAACGCCGTTCTCCTTCAGGTAACCCCAGACCAGAATCGACAGAATCTACTCAAGATTAAATATTTTCACGATTAATAATTGATATGGTATAAGCGGGCTATTTGCCCGCTTTTTCATTGATAACAAACAAGAAAGTGCAATATATCATGTGAGATACCTACTTGAATGAGTATGAACTGAATAATATTGCTTAACCTTTTGTGCATCTAATTTCTGCTGTGAATCAAATTGACAACAAGGTTCATCAAACAAAGCATTAAGTTCATTTTCACTCATATCCATCGCCCATGTTTGCAATGACAATTTTTCGTTATAATGAACATCATCGTTTATATCATCACTCATGGCAGCCATCATCATACTTTCCTTGCTATCCCCTTTACCCTGCCAGGGCTTATGAATAACCAGTAGTTCCTGTATAGCTTCCAAAAAATGAGCTCTGAATGAATGTAACGCATAACTGTAGTTCAAAATTGTATCGACTATATTGTCTTCTGGTTCGTATTCATTCTCAAGCAAAATCTGGTTTCCCATTGGCTGAGGAAGTGGCAACCCTTTTTGTAAATTATGCAGCCAATCATTCTCAACAACATAATTTCGGATTAACCCCTTGTCTGCCATTTCACGAGCTACTTGTGGTGACCACCCCATTCGTTTCAAAGTCCAATCTGAAACACCGGCAGAATTAAAGATAACAGCAGGCTTTCCTGTTGTCAGAGCAGCCATTGATGCCAGTCCCCCTCCCAGTGAATGACCAGTAAAAATCACATTCTCACCAAATGCCTTTAATGCCGCCTGTGCCAACTCTACCGCCTGATTATATTGTTTTTCATTATACCCAAGCCCCTGACGAATACTTGCCATAAAATCCTTTATTTCGTTCGATCCTGCAATTGACACAATATATAGCCCCTTATGACGATAAATCCCTGCCTGAAATCCCGTTGAAGTGTCATCCAGAATATCAGGATCAATACCCGCCTTTACGAGCTCATCATCTGACATGCGTACATAGTCACCAATGCCAAAACTATTTCTGCGGTATGCGTCACGGGTAACCTGCACCAATGCATAGTCGATAAATTGTGAATCTTTTCCTGCAATATCATTAGCCTCTAATTCAGGCGGTTCCATAACTTTGGTTTGAGAAGCATTGACCAATGATTGGTAAAGTAAATCGGTTTGTTTCGTATTTTCTGAAAATGAAGTTATTGGCAAGGAAAGGTGTTCATTTTTGGCTGGAAGTTTGCTGCCAGAAGATAGTAACTGAGGAGTTTCCTGATTTCCCTGTACAGGAGAGAGTCCTAACTGATTCAAAAAATTGGTATTTATTGTCAAAGTCATAAGATACTCCTACCTATTTTAAGTTAGACATAACAAACTAATCTAGATCTTCTTATCGGCAGGACTATTAACATTTTTATATCAAATTTAATTTTTAATTAACAATATAAAGTAATTACCCTATTTGACACTTAGTAAACAGACGTAATAATTTAATGCTGGTTTGATCAGGTCTAAAAAAATTGAACAGACAATAACGACAAATTTACTCGCTCGTAAACTTACAATAAATCCATAAAACAGTATTTTCTTCTATCAATTCGCTTAAGTTTAACCGCAGAGGGTTCCCCTGCGCTAAGGGAATCGGTAAGCTTAAGCCTATCTGATAATCATATAAAACGGGATCCGCTATGTCCGCACCTCTCACATGGCACGATGTCATCGGTAATGAAAAGACACAACCCTATTTCGTTGATACATTGGCTTACGTCGCCAATGAACGTAAAGCAGGCAAAACAATCTATCCACCGCAGCAAGATGTTTTCAATGCATTTCGCTATACTGAACTGGCTGATGTAAAAGTGGTTATTTTGGGGCAAGACCCTTATCATGGGCCAAATCAAGCACATGGACTGGCTTTTTCAGTCCAGCCGGGTATTCCTGCACCACCTTCTCTCGTCAACATGTACAAAGAACTGGAATCTGACATTGAAGGATTTCATTCCCCCAATCATGGCTGCCTGCTTAGTTGGGCAAAACAGGGGGTATTACTGCTTAATACCGTGCTGACGGTTGAACGAGGAAATGCCCATTCCCATGCTAATTTGGGTTGGGAAACATTCACTGACAGGGTAATTGCAGCAATCAATGAACACCGACACGGTGTCATTTTCCTGCTTTGGGGTTCTCACGCTCAGAAAAAAGGCCGTATTATTGATACCCAGCGACACCATGTTCTGAAAGCCCCACATCCTTCCCCATTATCAGCACACCGTGGTTTCTTAGGCTGCAAACACTTTTCCCAAGCTAACCAGTTGCTTGAAGCTCAAGGATTGACTTCAATTGATTGGAATCCAGTATTGCCTGAATAACCCTCTCATATCTACAAAAATGCCGCCTCTATCGGCGGCATTGCAATCATAGAATCCATATCTCTATTTAGAAACGGCAACCATTGCAGGACGCAGCAGACGTCCATTCAGGGTATAACCTTTCTGCATTACCAACATTACCTGATTTGGTTCATGTTGATCAGATTCCATCATAGTCATCGCCTGATGCACCTCCGGATTGAAAGGAACATGAGTATCACTGACAACTTCAATGCCGAATTTACCTACTGCATCAATAAATGATTTCAGTGTCAGTTCAATACCTTCAATCATTGGTGCCAAAGTCTCATTGGTACGATCTGCCGCTTCCAAAGCACGCTCCAGATTATCGATCACTGGCAGAAGTTCATTGGCAAATCTTTCCAATGCGAATTTATGCGCCTTTTCTACATCCTGCTCAGCGCGACGGCGAATATTATCCACTTCAGCACGAGCACGCAAAACCGCATCACGCTCACGAGATTGAGCCTGTTTCAGTTCCTCTTCCAACTCGGCAACACGCGGGTCAACAACATTTTCAGTCTCTGGCGCGTCTGCCTTTTCTGCATCTTTTTGTTGCTCAAATACATTTTCTGTATTTTCTGAGACTTGCTCGTCAGGTACTTTTTGGTCTTTACTACTCATGAATATCTCCGCGTATTTTGTATTATTTTCGCCACTCCCGCTTATTATGGGGATCAAAACGAGGGATTCAAGGGAACACATCATATTGTGAGGGCAAAACCATATGCTGCAGGAAATAACAGCAATAAATAATGAATTCAAATGCATCGGTATTGTCGGTCGGCCACGTCATCCTGAAGCACTAACCACCCATGAAATACTGTATCACTGGCTGGTATCTAAAGGTTACTGTGTCATTGTTGATAGACAAGTTGCAAAAGATATTAATTTACAAGGCGCCCAGACCGGAGGACTAACCGAAATTGGCAAAATGGCTGATTTGGTGATTGTCGTTGGTGGTGACGGAAATATGCTAGGAGCAGCCAGGGTATTGGCACGCTATGATATTAAAGTCATCGGTATTAACCGTGGTAATTTAGGCTTTCTGACGGACCTAGATCCCGATAATGCCCTGCAACAACTTTCTGAAGTTCTCAATGGAGAATATCGGGATGAAAAACGCTTTCTACTGGAAGCACAAGTCACGAAAAAAGGCCAGAAACCACGGCACAGTACAGCACTAAATGAAGTCGTTCTGCATCCTGGAAAAGTTGCCCATATGATCGATTTCGAAGTTTATATTGATGAGCGATTTGCGTTTTCGCAACGCTCAGATGGCTTAATCATAGCAACACCTACCGGTTCTACAGCCTACTCTCTATCAGCCGGTGGGCCAATTCTGACACCGAACCTGGATGCTATTGTGCTGGTTCCCATGTTTCCACACACGCTTTCTGCTCGTCCTCTTGTCATCAGTAGCGGAAGTCGCATTCGTCTGAAATTTGCCCAAAACAGCAGTGGTTACGAAGTCAGTTGCGATAGCCAAATTGTCTTACCAATCCAGGATGGTGAAGAAGTTATCATTAAACGCAGCGAATATAACCTGCATTTAATCCACCCGAAAGATTACAACTACTTCAATACATTAAGTACTAAATTAGGCTGGTCGAAAAAAATGTTCTAAAAACTCAGCTTTCCTACTTTACTGTATAAAAAACCAGTTTATACTGTATGGAAGAACAGACATGTTTTTATACACAGGAACATGAACTTATTATAAAAACATGATCTTCAGTATAGGAAAAGGTAGGAGGAGCACGATGTTGGCTCAATTGACCATCAGTAATTTTGCCATTGTTCGCGAACTTGAAATTGATTTTCGCTCAGGAATGACAACTATCACAGGAGAAACCGGGGCAGGTAAATCAATTGCAATTGATGCACTGGGTTTATGCCTCGGTAATCGTGGCGAAGCGAATATGGTTCGTGCTGGTGCTCCCCGTACTGACATTTGTGCCCGCTTTTTGCTGTCCGATGCTCCTTCTGCCCGTAAGTGGCTTGAAAATCATCAACTCGACGGTAGTTTTGATGATGATAATGAGTGCCTGCTACGGCGTACTATTACCGCAGACGGGCGTTCCCGTGGTTTTATCAATGGTACTGCGGTTCCTCTTTCCCAACTTCGTGAATTAGGTTCACACCTGATTCAAATCCACGGGCAACATGCCCATCAGTTACTTTTAGAAAATCGTCATCAAAGACATTTACTGGACATCTATGCCGGCGAATTTGTGTTGCAAAATGAAATGAAACAGGCATATCAGCAATGGAGACAAAGCTGTCAGGCACTTGCCCAATTCCAACAACAAGCACTTGAACGTCGCTCTCGACAGCAACTACTGGAATATCATCTGAAAGAACTGAACGAACTTGCACCTCAAGCTGGTGAATATCAAGAGCAGGACAGCGAATATAAACGCCTGGCAAATTGCGGTCAGTTTTTGTCCGCCAGCCAAAATATTCTCCAGATATTAAGTGACAATGATGAACAAAATATCGTTAGCCTTCTCAGTTACGCACGAAATGAACTGACTGACCTTGCCAGTATGGATCATAAACTCAGTGGATCACTCAACATGCTGGAAGAAGCTGCTATCCAAATCAGTGAAGTCAGTGATGAATTGCGTCATTATAGTGATCAACTGGAACTAGATCCTAACCGCCTGTTTGAATTAGAACAAAAAATATCGCGACAAATCAGTATCGCGCGTAAGCATTATGTCTCCCCGGAAGAACTACCGGCTCTACACCAGCAGCTTCTGGAAGAACAACACCAACTTTCACAGCAAGAAGATGATTGTGCTCATCTCAGTGAACTTGTTAGCTTACACTATCAACAAGCACTCAACGTTGCAGAAAAACTGCATCAGGTCCGCCAACAGTATGCTCTTGAATTAAGCCAACTTATCACCAACAGTATGCACCAGCTTTCCATGCCTCATGGGCGTTTCACTATTGATGTTATATTCGAGCCTGAACATTTAAATATTGATGGTGCCAGCAAAGTGGAGTTTAACGTTACAACTAATCCAGGGCAGCCTCATCAAGCACTGGCGAAAGTGGCTTCAGGTGGCGAGCTTTCTCGTATTGCTCTGGCTATTCAGGTGATTACCGCTAAAAAAACGGAAACTCCGGCATTAATTTTCGACGAGGTTGATGTTGGTATCAGTGGCCCAACAGCAATGATTGTAGGCAGACTTCTCCGTGAATTAGGCGAATCAACCCAAGTTATGTGTGTTACACATTTACCGCAAGTTGCAGGATGTGGTCACCAACACTTTTACGTCAGCAAACAAACTGACGGAGAAGAAACAGAAACCCAAATGCAGCTATTGGACAAAAAATCTCGTCTTCAGGAGCTTGCCCGTCTCTTGGCAGGTAGTGAAGTTACAAAAAATACGCTAGCTAATGCAAAAGAACTGTTAGAGGCATAAATTAAATACCCTATGGATTTCAAGGTGCAGTCAACAAAGCTGTAACTTGAAAGACGACGTGTATACAACTTTTTTGTATACTTGAAGTCATATATTTTACAGATTTCAAAATTAAAGATATAAGTAAATAGCATAGAGGTTTTCAAACTCTATAATGTTTATTATTATCGACGGCCTGACTCCTAAAGGAATGTAATTACTATGCGCTGTAAATTGTTGACTGCCGCTACTGTATCGTTGGTTATGCTAACTGCGGGTTGCTCTATGTTTGAGCGAGTTGTTTATCGTCCTGATATTAATCAAGGGAATTACCTGACACCGACTGAGGTATCAAAAATTCATAAAGGGATGACTCAACAACAAGTTGCTTACACTTTGGGAACACCAATGCTGACAGACCCATTTGGGAGCCAAACCTGGTATTACATCTTCCGTCAGCAACTCGGCCATGCGAAAGTAAAACAAGAGACACTGACACTCACTTTTGATAGCAATAGTGTTTTAACTGATATCAAAAATGAAAAAACTTTACCTCAAAATGGGTAAAATATGAAATTTTACTTATGCGCCAGATAGTTATTTGGCGCATAAATATCAAATAGATATTTATTGAGCACTATTTTTTGCTCGTTCAGCCCGTTTACGCCGCATTTCTTTTGGATCAGCAATAAGGGGACGATAAATTTCTACACGATCCCCTTCTTCCAACGTATCTGTTAATTTAGCCGGACGGCTATAAATACCGATTTTATTCTTAGCCAAATCGATGTCACTACGTAATGCCAAAAGACCTGATTCCACAATTGCCAGTTCGACAGTTGCTCCTTCAGGTAATTTTACCTTACGCAGATATTGCCGTTCAGGTAAAGCATAAACAACTTCGATATTGATATCAGGCACTATAAACCTCTCGTGCACGCTGGGTAAAAGCCTGAACCATATTACTGGTAAGCTCTTTAAAAACCTTACCGAAAGCCAACTCAATCAACTTATTGGTAAATTCAAAATCGAGATGTAACTCAATCTTACAGGCATCCTCACTAAGTGGTGTAAAATGCCATCCGCCCATTAGCTTGCGGAAAGGGCCATCAACCAACTGCATATTGATACTTTTATTATCAAATAACGTATTTCGCGTCACAAACGTCTTACTAATCCCCGCCTTGGAGACATCAACAGAAGCCGTCATCTCATTATCACTGCTACTTATGACACGGCTACCCACACATCCCGGCAAAAAATCCGGATAAGATTTCACATCATTGATCAATTTATACATTTGTTCCACGCTGTAAGGAACTAACGCAGAGCGACTAATCTGTGGCATATCATTTCCTGTAAAACGTAACAGCGCCGAATAGTATCACTTTAATGTGGTTAAATAAAAACCCGATGAGATTTAGGGCAATAAATGTCCACTTATCGCTAAATATCATGCAGAATAGATTTCTTTCATTAACGCTTACAGTATAATACAACGCATTATGACAAAGAAAAAAGCACACAAACCCGGTTCGGCAACTATTGCCATGAACAAGAGAGCCCGCCACGAATACTTTATTGAAGAAGAATTCGAAGCCGGTTTATCACTACAAGGTTGGGAAGTTAAATCGTTGCGCGCTGGTAAAGCAAATATCAGTGAGAGTTATGTTTTGCTCAAAGATGGTGATGCTTATCTTTTTGGAGCCACGATCACGCCATTGAATGTCGCCTCTTCCCATGTGGTCTGTGATCCTACAAGGTCACGTAAGCTATTACTTAACAAGCGCGAACTTGATTCCTTGTACGGCCGGATTAATCGCGAAGGTTATACCATCGTTGCACTTTCCCTTTATTGGAAAAACGCTTGGTGTAAAATCAAAATTGGCGTTGCAAAAGGTAAAAAAGCGCACGATAAACGTTCAGACATTAAAGAACGTGAATGGAAATTAGACAAAGCACGAATTATGAAGAATGCAGGGCGATAATCACTAGCATTATTTCCCAATATTCTGATATAATTGCGTTTAACATACTTGGGGCTGATTCTGGATTCGACGGGATTCGCGAAACCCAAGGTGCATGCCGAGGGGCGGTTGGCCTCGTAAAAAGCCGCAAAACAATAGTCGCAAACGACGAAAACTACGCACTGGCAGCTTAATAACCTGCGCAGAGCCCTCTCTCCCTAGCCTCCGCTCTTAGGACGGGGATCAAGAGAGGTCAAACCCAAAAGAGATCGCGTGGATACCTTGCCTGGGGTTGAAGCGTTAAATCCAATCAGGCTAGTTTGTTAGTAGCGTGTCTGTCCGCAGCTGGCAAGCGAATGTAAAGATTAGACTAAGCATGTAGTACCAAGGATGTAGGAATTTCGGACGCGGGTTCAACTCCCGCCAGCTCCACCAAATTTGGTAGGACAGTGTAGGGACAACAACTTTAAAAACAGTAAGTTAGCAAAGTTAGTTGGTCGCTGTCATGACAGTAAAAGGACTTCAAAGTGCACGTGAAATGCACGTGGAGTTAAATTTAAGACACCTCAGACTCCCCCTCTGAGGTGTTTTTGTTTGTAACGAATGTATTTCTATTTGTAAAAAAATGTAACAAAATACATGCCGTTTTGGGTCCGATCTGTCCCTCATCTCATTCTTACTAAAATTCATATTGAAGACCGCTCATCATTATTTTATTCAAAAAATTTACCGCCAAAATTCCTCGCTGAACTAGTGCATTTCCGTACAAATAAACAATGCTTTTAATTATTCAAATTTTTTGATGTTATTTGGCAGATAGGCATTTTTTGTTAAAGAAGTTAGAGTCAGTACCAAGGTGAGGATATGTATGAAGAAGGGATAGTTACTATAGGGCAGAAATATGTCCTTTAATTTGCAATATATCTCATATCTACATATGTAACGCCAAGATCAACCAGTGAAAATCACTATATTGACCGTCACAGCCTTTCAAAAAAAGAGTTAAGCTATCACACCATATAACTAATGCAACCGATTACTTGCCATTAATAGAGCGAGTAGTCTAATTTTCGATACGCTTCCCAAATTTAGCATGTAAATATTTACAAAAGGTTACAATTGCGTAATAAATAGTACCGTTCTGAAACGGCGAAGCCCCCAACTATTAGCAATAGTCAGGGGCTTCAATAAAACGTCTAGTACTTACGAGGAACATAGACATGGCTATTATAACAATTAAAGAACCAAGTAAAACTATTAATATCTCATTTTATGGCTCAGATCTATATGTCGTTAACTATAACAATGAACCGTATGTACCGATGAAACCCATTGTTGAAGGCATGGGGTTAGATTGGACAGGGCAATTAAACAAGTTAAGACAAAGATTTAGTAAAGGTATAGAGGAAATCACCATACCTACGCTAGGCGGCCCTCAAAAAATGCTTTGCCTCCAACTTCGCAAATTAGCTGGATGGTTACTCACTATTTACCCCAATAAAGTCAAACCTGAAATCAAAGACAAGGTGATCCGCTATCAGGATGAATGCGACGACGTACTTTATGAGTACTGGACAAAGGGCGAAATTAAGGCGAAAAGAAAGACAGTATACGAACACCTCGATCTGTCAATTGAGGTTGATAATATCAATGCAGCTTGTAGAAATATGGACAGGTTGATAGACGTTTGGAGCAGACTTAACCCGCATTTATCTGTTCTGAGTCCAGATATAGCTTATGCGTTTAATGGTGCAATCGGTAATGTAGAAGGGCCTTTATTCTCTCTTAAGATGGCAATTGAAAGAAAATCCAAGATATTACTGAACCAACACCTGGTCACAGATGGTCAATTTCGGTGATTTTATAATCAACGGGTGCTAAGATTGGAATAAGATAATCATTAACTCAGAACGCGGAGGGATTACAGCATGGGCGTAGTTATAACAAGGCTTGAGGCTTTTGTTGTCAATGTTATCCATGATGACATGTGGATTGCTGAGTGTGATGAGCTTGGATTGGTTACAGAAGCCAAAAATTATGATGAGTTGATAGATAAAGTTTGGGAAATAGCACCTGAGCTTTATGAGATTAACGGTCTGGGCGACCAGTCTGAGGTCATTCGCCTTAAGTTTGTCCAAGAGCAATCATCTGATTCAAGGGTGGTACTCTAATGGGATCGGGTTTATATCCACAACTCAAAGATATTTTACTGGCACATGGCTGTTACTTTGTCAGGCAAGGCAAAGGTAGTCATGAAATATGGCGTAGCGATATAACCAACAAAGCATTCAGCGTGCCATACACTATAGTTTCCAGACATACCGCCAATGCAATTCTACGACAGGCGGGTATTAAAGAGAAAATTTGATAATTGTCACTCTACCCAAGAATAAGCCCCATAACGGGGCTTTTTTTTGACCTACGGAATATGACCTCGGTAGTTAATCCTGAGCTAAGCGGGAATTCCCACTTAGGTTATATTTTGACCTAAGGCAGAATTCCGCCTTTGCTGTCATTATCTACCCCTTGTGTCCAATTAACTTATTGAAAATATGTAGATTTATTGCTTTTATCCAGTACATAAATCAACCATAGGGATTTCCGTTACAGTTGGGTAACCCTTTGATTTATCCGAGGCCGTCACTTTGACCACCCGAAGCGGGCTTATTTTTCCAGCACCCAAAGTGAGGATGAATGGAATAAACAATGAGTTACTTGGGTGTGAGAAATTTTTCGTATACCCGTCAGCTAAAATTTCAGCCATGACCGAGGTCATTACAACAGTGACCTCGGAAGAATCAATGAGTTGTCGTAGGTGTGACTGAGCGTAAAATGTCACTGAGTGATCGCTGGCCATTAATTCAGTGACCATTGAGCAAGCCAAACTGAGGACCTCAAATAAATCAATAGATTACGCTAAACGGGATTTGAAAGCCCTTTTAACCCATTGATATTAGACAATTCCCTCTCAGAACCGGAATTCCTGCACCATGAGGGAATTCAATAAAATCAATTGGTTAAGCAGGAATTATTTTTAATTAATTGATTTTACATGATTTTATCAAAGGAGCGAAAATTAAGGGGATCGGGGGGAAGTGGGGAATGGTACTTGAATGGAAAACCCGCGCGGGGCGGGTTGCAGAGACTGTGTATTACTCTGGTTTAAACATTGGTATATGTAATGGTTGAGTTCCCATTCTGGAGCAAGCAGACTGAACGTATTCCCTCCAGTAAGGCCAAATGTGATAGGTTACATTGTTTTTTGAAAAAGCCTTTACCTCTTCTTTGGTAAGTTTTTCTTCAGATGTATAGAGAACCTCAAATTCAGCAGTTATCATATACACCGTATCTTTATCATCAATATCTTCTTTGCCTTCTTTGATTTCTACGACACGAATACCAACTTCCACGTCAAACACATAAGCGTGGTTTTTATTGCCATCTGTAGATAACTCTTGTACTGATATATCACCTCGGTAGTCCTGTTTTTTCACTTTCATTTCTGAGAGCATTTGATCCATAAAAGAGGCGTTTATATCAGGGTTGATAGAGAAATAACCGTTACGAAATAATACATTAACTATCTTTAATTTCTTTTGTGCTCTCTCAAGATGCGAAGGCATACATAGTCTCCCTTGTATCCATCTCTTCCATATCGGTAAATTGCCTACTAGTAATACCTTCTTTCTTAAATTTCATTGGCTTGGCGGAAGAAGCTACCTTTGCTATCACGTTGTTGTGTAGGCGTATTCTCCCCTCTACCAACGTAAGCGCTTCTAGTGTCTCATTTTCGTCCTTCCGCTCTATATCGTCAGGCTTTTGGATTAAAACATCCAGAGATATACCAAGCCCATAGTGCAACTTCTGAATCATTGCCATACTTAGCTTTCTTTTACCACTAAGTACTTCTGATACTTTTGAAGCTGAACCAAGATATTGCTCCATATCTTTGCGCGTCAACCCTGCTTGATCCATTCTAAATAACACTGCATCTAGAGGGGAGGGTTTTTCTGTTGGATAATGCACTGACTCATAATGTTCTATAAGCAGAGCCAGTAGCTCTAACTCATCTGAATCAGGGGTGTTTTCCTCAGGGTTTAAGTCCATTAACTCTGTCAGTCGAGCCATTGCAAGGTCATAATCTTCATCACTTTTTATGATTCGCGGCTTAAACTTAGTCATTTTAGCCTCCACTTATCATATTCGGCATGAGTTCCAATATGTTCAATTTTCACTATCCCATTAATGTATCTAACTTGAACAGCGAGGCGATAATCATTCCCCTTTATGTTGAACACCACTCTGTTATCAGGCAGAAAGCTCGCAGTAGAAAATCTGTTTTTTATATCTTGCGGGCTGCTCCAATTTGCTGATTCTACCTCAGTTATCCAAGCATTAAGCGCTCCCTTTGCCTGATTATGCTTTTTCCAAAAAGAAACTATTTCCTTTTTCCCCATAATTTTCATCGGCTGAGAAGTTTCCTTTGCAAGATTCTACACCTTAATTCCCAAAATGGGAACGGTGTTAATTTAACCAGTCAGTTATCACATTATTGCATGTCTAATCGTGACAACTTACCTTGAATGCTTGCAATACCCTACATTACTTTAGTTAAAGTATGATCGGAAATTATCCAAATTGTGAGGATGATAAAACTTTAACGCAGCTTAACTTGCCATCAACTCATCGACGGTACTATCTGAGACAGGATTGTTTTTAATTAAAGCCAAGGATGGTTTAGAGTAGCCCTGTTTGGGCTATTTCTTTAGAGGTACGCTCAGATTCATTAAACTCATAAATCCACCACTTCCACAAACTACATACTCAACAAAGGCTGGTTGTACATTTATTGTTTCGTTGATGATTAAAATGTATCAAACTGTTTCAGTTTTCAGCCCTCCGTGGCCTAAATTCATCGTCAGTGAATCAATAACCCAACACCTCCCCACGGCAAGCAAGAGTTTTAGCTACCCACAATTAATATTATATTAACTCATTATTAACAATAATATTCCCTTTTACCCATCCACCCTCACTTCGGCGGTTCGGGCCATGTGATATCTGGGGCAGTGGAACAGTCGACATCCGAGAGTTTGACACTGTAGATTTCCCATTCCCGCAATAGCGCGATTTCTTGTTCTGTTGCCATTTCCAGCCGCTTCCGGCGCTCCAGTTGTCTTATTCTTTCCTCCGCTTCATGCAGCAAGGATTGCCGCTGGCTTTCAGCCTGCTGTACGGCGTGTTGATGCTGCGCGGCGATATCTGTGACCCACTTTTTACCATCCCATTTGTCAAACTCGGTTTCCGGGGACAGTAAGGTATGTTCAGGTTTCAGTTCCCCGATATAACCGATCTCCATTTCTTGCCGCGTCTCGGTATGGTAAACCTTTTTTCCTCGATAATCAGGAACATGTACCCAAGATTTACCATCAGGGGCACGACATACCGCAATATCGGCGGATTTAGGTAATTCAGGCGCATCCAAATACGCCCCCGCAGACAAACTAAAGCCCGGATGCGTGCGTTCCATATCCGCGCACAGGTATTCACCAGTTTCAGTATCTGCACGGTAAACTGTTACCCAACCAATCAGGGTTGCGTAGCCATTTTCATCAAATTCTGGTGTTGTAATTTCTGTTGTATATTTCATTATGCGGCTCTCACTATATATAAGAAGGCGATATTACGTGGCCGGGCTGAGACATACGCCCCCCAATCATAACGCTGTGCAACACTTTGAAGACTGAAACGCCATTTTTTACCTGCAATTCTCCTCCATTGCGTGTCAGTGAGTGGATCACCAAATGCAATACCAGGAGTACCGAGACCACTTATATCGCCATTATCGTTATCATCAAAACCGGATATGATTGTGCCTTCTTGATGCGTTAAAATTTCCCTGCCTAGATCTACATCGCGCCCAGCATCCAGACCGCGAATAAACTCACCTCTTAAGTCCGGTAATACACCGGACGGATAGGCCTCCGCCAAGAGGGGATATTGATTCGTCGGGAATGACTGTCCACGGCACTCAACGTATCCCGCGGGGGGAACGGGGCGTGACCACGGAATAGGCGAACCTACCGGTATATTTTGGGGTGGTTTGTTTTTAGGACTGTAAACACGTTCCCCTTGCTCGTAAATATGCCGTACTGCCCGGATATCCTGACCGGATACGACATCATATCCATCACCGGATTTAACATATCCGGCTGCATTCAGATTGCCGCTCAGGGAGCCACCCGTTCTTGGAAAGGCGTTTTGTGCCTGCTTGACCGTATCCCGTAAGCCCAGATTATCCACAAACGCCCCCTTATCCCTGTCTCTTGATCACATCTATAGCTCAAGAGACTGTGCAAGCAAGTAACCCTCAAGGAGGGTTTGTAATATGAACCATCCTTCCCATAGCCTTTCCCATCCTACTCGACCATTACGTTTTGAATCGTACCAACCTGCAAGCTTGCCGAGGTTAATATAGGCCCAGTAGAGGCTTGGGGCTTTCTTCGGTGGTTTCGATTTGTTTTGCTTTGACCACAGTAAGTTCCACGCTAGCGGACTCAGGATCATTTCACAGCTCTGCTTTTCTGCTTCCTCTTTATTAAGCCCCAGATAGCGCAATTGATGAAGACGGACTGCAATAAACGCGAGTATCACTACCATGCGTTCTAAATTCTCTTTGCTTTGCATGCGTAACTCTTCAACCTGAGTGCCACCGCTTTTCCACGCTTTGTGAAATTCTTCAATCAGCCACCGTTTTTCGTAGTAATCGAGAATACGCTGGGCATCTTCTTTTGTTTTCACGGGTTCTGAGGTCAGAATGTGCCAGCTCAAGCCATCATGATTTCCCGTTTCTTGACAACCGACATAGTACAGTGGGACGCCGTCACCGGTTTTATTCGCCGGGATTTTTACGGTCACCGCCGCATAACGCACTTCGCAGTGTGCATCACGCGCTTTTCGCCCGCCTTTTTGCCTCACTTGAACCGTTCTCGTATCCGCATACACCAAGGCGCCACTGTAATGATAAAGCTTGTCGCTGCTTTCTTCTATGCAACGGCTTTGCATAGAGCGAACGACAAAGCGCTGATGATTTGAGACCTTATAGGTCAGGTACTCGATAATGTCTGCTTCCCGGTCACAGACCGAGATAACTTTTCGCATGTCAGCACCGAGGCGGGCTTCCATTGCGCGTGAAGCCCGTTCCCATTTATAGCTTTCTTTGTCTTTATAAGCTCTGCTCGCATGATATTGATTTTGCCCGTAAGCCTGAAGGTCTCGGGTCCAACGTGCCTGCTCAATGAGTCCAACGACCTGTTGCTTATCAGGTGCAAAAAGCAGAACGGAATGCGCATGCATCCCTCTGGAATACTTATTGGATGTGGTGTGCCCCATCTCATCTCGAACCGTAGGGTGGATAAATTCCAGCGAGGTCGTATCTTCAAGCGCGAGGAGGCAATCATAGTGCTTAACCTGCTCAGCGGTGGCGACAAAGCCAGCTTCTGCGATAGCTTGAGGATTAATGGCTTGATTGCGAGCGAAGCGATAAGCAGCTTCGATATCCGCAGGTGATTTTAAAGATTGCACGAGAGACTGTCCTAAATGATTGGCAAGAGAAGAAGTCAGTTTGATCAGCCGCTTAGTGCGGCGGCTATCCCCTAAATCAGCATATTGAAAAGTGTCTTTTGCCCATGGCTCAGCATCTGTTGAAAACATCATACGTGACCTCAACGTAGTATTTCTTATTGAGATCAGCCAGGTAGAAAAAGGTTCAAAAAAATCCCTCGATTCAATCGAGGGATTTGTGTAGAAGAGACAGGGAAAATTCCGGCCTTCAACAATAACTTTCGGATGTAGCAAAAGCGTATTATTTAGCGTTCAAACGCTCTTTAATACGAGCCGCCTTACCAGAACGCTCACGCAGGTAGTACAGTTTAGCTCTGCGAACAGCACCACGACGTTTAACGTTGATGCTGTCTACGACTGGGGAGTGAGTCTGGAATACACGCTCAACGCCTTCGCCGTTAGAAATCTTACGAACAGTGAATGCAGAATGCAGACCGCGGTTACGAATCGCGATAACCACGCCCTCGAATGTCTGCAGACGCTTTTTAGAACCTTCAACGACCCATACCTTAACTTCCACGGTATCACCCGGACGGAATGAAGGTACGTCTTGCTTCATCTGCTCTTGTTCAAGTTGTTTAATAATATTGCTCATAATAACTCTCTTACCCTAGGTAAACTGATATATCAAAGACATTCCTTCATAGGATATGTCTGGATTAATTCGTCGCCTGATCCTGATATTCCCGTTGGAATTCAGCCAGCAACATCCTTTGCTCGTCAGTCAGAGCTAGGCTTTCTAGAAGTTCGGGCCTTCTTAACCAAGTGCGGCCAAGCGATTGTTTCATGCGCCAGCGATTAATTTCTGCATGGTTTCCTGATAGTAAAACGGGCGGAACTTCCATCCCATCTAATACTTCAGGGCGGGTATAATGTGGACAATCCAACAGCCCATCAGCGAACGAGTCTTCCTCTGCTGATGCCTGACGACCCAATACTCCAGGAATAAACCGGGATATAGAATCAATCATTGCCATAGCCGGGATTTCTCCCCCACTGAGAACGTAATCACCAATAGACCATTCTTCGTCAATTTCGGTTTGGATGACACGCTCATCAATACCTTCATAACGACCACAAACCAGAATTAATTTCTTGTTTGCCGCCAGTTCACAAACTCCCTGTTGATCAAGTTTGCGCCCTTGAGGTGATAGATAAATCACCTTTGCATCAACACCTGCCGCAACTTTGGCCGCATGGATGGCTTCCCTTAGTGGTTGCACCATCATCAGCATGCCTGGACCACCGCCATAAGGGCGATCATCTACAGTACGATGCCTGTCGTAGGTAAAATCCCTCGGACTCCAGCAATCGACACTAAGCAGGCCATTTTTCACTGCCCGACCAGTTACCCCGTAATCGGTTATTGCGCGGAACATTTCAGGAAACAGGCTAATCACCCCAATCCACATACAGCGTCCCACTTCTAAACCGTTTTACCGGAGATTAAAAACCAGGATCCCAATCTACTTCAATAGTTTTAGTAGCGAGATCAACTTTCTTGACAACCTGCCCATCAAGAAACGGAACTAACCGCTCCTTGATACCGAATGCATCTTTCAGGTTTGCCTTTATTACCATGACATCGTTAGACCCTGTTTCCATCATATCTTGGACGGTTCCAAGGTTATAACCTGCCGTATTAATTACCTGGCATCCCATAAGGTCTTTCCAGTAATAATCACCGGCTTCCAGTTCTGGTAATTTAGATGAATCCACCACTAATTCGCAGTTAGTGAGTAAATTCGCGGCTTCCCGATCATCAACGCCTTTGATTTTGATGATCATATCCTGATTGTGGTATTTCCACGTTTCCAGCTCAATGTGTTGCCATTGACCAGCACGCTGGATAAACCACGGTTGATATTCAAAAATGTCTTCGGCTTGTTCGGTGGAAGAAAAAACTCTGAGCCAACCACGTATGCCATACGCTGACCCTAGTTTCCCCAACACGATTGGATCAACAGGGTGCTCCCGGCCAGATTGTTTGCTCATTGTTACCACCGCGACAGATTAAGCTGCTTTTTTAGCATCTTTGATCAGTGCAGCAACACGATCAGACACAGATGCACCCAGACCAACCCAGTGTTCGATACGGTCCAGATCCAAACGCAAAGCTTCAGCTTTCCCTGATGCGATAGGGTTGAAGAAACCAACGCGCTCAATAAAGCGACCATCACGCGCATTGCGGCTGTCAGTCACTACTACTTGATAAAACGGACGCTTTTTTGCGCCGCCACGAGCTAAACGAATTGTTACCATAACATCCTCATTAGTTAGCAAAACAACCAGACTCCATCGAGGAATGGAGTCCGGCTGTCCATTAAAAAGCCCGAAAATTTTACTCACTTTGGCGCAAAAAGCAATCCAAAGAGCATTTTCTTTCGAAATTTTGTTGATTATCGTCCCATAAGCCCAGGTGGCAACATACCTTTCATGCCACGCATCATTTTCGCCAGGCCACCATTCTTCATCTTTTTCATCATGCGCTGCATTTCATCAAACTGTTTCAGTAAGCGGTTGACATCCTGTACCTGTGTACCAGACCCCATTGCAATACGACGTTTGCGTGAGCCTTTGATAATTTCTGGTTTCTCACGCTCTTTGCGGGTCATTGAGTTAATGATGGCTTCCATTTTAACCAGAATTTTGTCATCCATTTGGGATTTAACAGCATCAGGGATCTGGGACATACCTGGCATTTTGCTCAACATGCTTGTCATGCCACCCATATTGCGCATTTGTTTAAGCTGTTCAAGAAAATCATTTAAATCAAAACTATCCCCTTTCTTCAGTTTTGATGCCAGCTTTTCCGCTTGAGTGCGGTCAACCTTACTTTCAATCTCTTCAATCAGTGAAAGCACATCCCCCATTCCCAGAATCCGGGATGCGATACGATCAGGATGGAAAGGCTCCAAGGCATCAGTTTTTTCACCGACTCCAAGGAATTTAATGGGCTTGCCTGTGATATGTCGAATAGAAAGAGCGGCACCACCACGAGCATCACCATCTACTTTGGTCAGAACAACCCCCGTTAATGGCAATGCTTCATTAAATGCTTTTGCCGTATTCGCAGCATCCTGCCCCGTCATTGCATCGACAACAAACAATGTTTCGATAGGATTAACCGCAGAGTGAACCTCTTTAATCTCATCCATCATGGCTTCATCGACATGCAGACGTCCTGCGGTATCGATCAAAAGCACATCGTAGAATTTCAGCTTAGCGTGTTGGATTGCTTTGTTGACAATATCAACTGGTTTTTCTTGCGGGTCTGATGGGAAAAAATCAATTCCGACAGTTTCAGATAACGTTTCAAGCTGTTTGATCGCTGCCGGACGGTATACGTCAGCAGAAACCACCAAGACTTTTTTCTTATTTTTTTCTTTTAGCAGCTTACCCAATTTTGCAACACTGGTTGTTTTACCAGCACCTTGCAAACCTGCCATAAGAACCACCGCGGGAGGTTGTACAGCAAGATTTAGCTCGCTGTTTACCTCTCCCATCGCCTTCACTAGTTCATTTTGAACAATTTTGACGAATTCTTGTCCAGGAGTTAGACTTTTGTTAACTTCGTGCCCTACCGCGCTTTCTTTGACTCTTGAAATGAAATCACGCACTACAGGCAATGCAACATCTGCTTCAAGTAAAGCCATGCGAACTTCACGCAGCGTATCTTTAATATTATCTTCAGTCAGCCGTCCACGACCGCTGATATTGCGCAATGTGCGCGATAGTCTGTCAGTTAAATTATCAAACATTGTCTCAGCTCAGATATCTACAAGTGGGTCTACCTGTAAGGCAAATTTAGCGGATTATAACACGATGATGATGTAATCTCTGCAAAGAGATTCCCAAGTATAGCTAACAACGGTTGGAGGCTATCTCTGCTGACGGTATACTTGAATTTTGAGTTAACTTTAGCATGATTAACTCTAACACTTTTTTTAACACTATTGCGAAAACGAAAAACTTTATGCAGGTATTTTCAATCATTGCCTTACTTGCTTATCTCATTAGCCTGACACTTATCGTACCGAGCTTATTACGGCAACAAAACAGCTATCAAAAACTGGCTCTATTTTTCGCAACTGTTGCACTGATCAACCATGCGATCACCTTAAAGTATCAGGTTTTTCATGTCAGCAGTGGCCAAAACCTAACTCTATTGAATTTAGGCTCTATTGTCAGTTTACTCGTCTGCATCATTATGACTATTGTTGCCTTTCGTGGCCGTGCATGGTTTTTACTGCCCATTATTTACAGTTTTGCCATGATAAATTTGATTCTAGCCAGTATGGTGCCTGGTGAATTCATTACACATCTTGAGAAGAGTGTCGGGCTATTTATACATATTGGGTTAGCGTTACTTGGGTATGCCACTCTACTTATTGCTGCACTTTATGCATTACAAGTTGGCTGGCTGGATCACCGACTGAAAAAGAGAAAACTGACTTTTTCTTCTGGCATGCCTCCATTAATGACCATTGAACGTAAAATGTTTCGCATTACCCAAATTGGCGTAATCTTACTAACATTGACGTTATGTACAGGCATCATGTATATGGATGATATTTTCAATAAAGAAAATATCCATAAATCGGTTTTGTCTATTATTGCATGGTTTATCTACGTCATCCTGCTCTGGGGACATTACCATGAAGGATGGCGCGGCAAACGTGTCATTTGGTTCAATCTGATTGGTGCATTTATCCTGACGCTTGCTTTTTTCGGCAATCGGTTATTACAGGAACTCTTGATTTATTAAGCAGTCAACAATCACTGTAGCCAATTTATATAAACATTAGGAAGGAATTCTGCTTTGGAGCATGTCTCAACAGGCACATTAATTATTATTCTTGTCATCATGGTTATCATTTCTGCCTACTTTTCTGCCTCAGAAACTGGCATGATGACAATAAACCGTTATCGCTTACGTCATTTGGCAAAACAAGGTAGCAATTCCGCGCGAAGAGTCGAATCACTACTCAACCACCCTGACAGGCTAATCAGCCTGATTCTGATCGGTAATAACCTTGTCAATATCTTGGCATCTTCATTGGCTACCATTGTTGGCATGCGCCTTTATGGTGACGCAGGGGTTGCAATTGCAACCGGTATACTGACCTTCGTGATTCTGGTTTTTGCTGAAGTTATGCCCAAGACGATCGCAGCGCTCTACCCAGAAAAAATTGCATTCCCAAGCAGCTTTCTGCTACGACCTTTACAAAAGATCATGTTGCCTCTCGTTTGGGCATTTAACAAGATCACTTTGCTGTTTATGCGTTGTCTGGGGATCAAAGTTTCCAACATTCGCAATGACGCGGTTAGTAAAGATGAGCTTCGGACGATAGTGAATGAATCAAACATCAATCTCTCGCGCCGCAATCAGGATATGCTTATCTCAATACTGGATCTTGAAAAGGTCACCGTTGGCGACATCATGGTGCCCCGTAATGAGATTGTTGGTATTGATATTAACGGTGACTGGAAATCCGTTATACGGCAGTTGACTCATTCACCACATGGCAGAATAGTGTTGTACCGGAATTCTCTGGATGATGCTATTGGTATGCTACGAGTACGTGAAGCCTATCGTCTTATGATGGAGAAAAAGGAATTCACGAAAAAGAACTTGATCAAAGCAGCAGATAAAATTTACTTCATTCCCGTTAGTACTCCATTGAACACTCAGTTAGTCAACTTCCAACGTAATAAAGAAAAAGCAGGCTTAATCGTTGATGAGTATGGAGATATTCAGGGATTAGTCACTGTAGAAGATATTCTGGAGGAAATTGTCGGAGAGTTTACCACTTCTATGTCTCCTACTCTGGCAGAAGAAGTCTTACCACAAAGTGATGGTACTGTTTTAGTTGATGGCACCGCCAATATCCGTGAGTTAAACAAAGCATTTGGCTGGACGTTACCTGCTGACGGGCCAAGAACAGTAAATGGTATGATCCTGGAAGAGTTGGGCGAGATCCCCGAATTGAATGTTCAGGTACAAATTAATGAGTATGATTTTGAAATTCTTTCTGTGAATGACAATGTTATTAAAAAGGTACGTGTAATTCCGATAAAACAGGAAAAAGAGAAAAGTATTAAAACCGAGTGAAGAATAACTCAAAATTGCAAATCTGGCCGTAAAACAAAATCTTTACGGCCAGTATCGCGTATGCAATATCAGTTATAGTTTCTTAAAAAAATGCTTTTCAAAAAACAACATTACAACAAATTAGCAACCATTCTACTACACTTGTAGCTCAACCAGTTTTTCTTCCGGCAAAGCCAATTCATCATTTTGGTTAATACGAACATCTGCATCAAGAATGTGGCGAGCGATATCCTGTGCTTCTTGCAGAGAGTGCATCTGATACGTACCACATTGATAAATGTTCAACTCAGGGATTTGCTTCTGATCCTGAACTTTCAATACATCAGCCATAGCAGCTTTCCAAGCTTCCGCTACTCTAAGTTCAGCTGGTGCACCAATCAAGCTCATGTAAAAACCAGTACGGCATCCCATTGGAGAAATGTCGATAATTTCAACACCATCACCATTCAGATGGTTACGCATAAAACCGGCAAACAAATGTTCAAGTGTATGAATTCCCCTTTCCGGCATGACCTCTTTGTTAGGAATACAAAAGCGTAAGTCAAATACCGTGATAGTATCACCATGGGGTGTTTTCATCGTCTTAGCAACTCTAACGGCTGGCGCAGACATCCGGGTATGGTCAACTGTAAAACTGTCCAATAAAGGCATGATCCTACCTCCTCAGGCATCAGATTTTTTACAAAAATTTTTTCAAATAGATGAAACCTTTTTATTTACGACTGGTCTTAAGATGTGAAGACGCGCAAAATTGTTATCATCCTTATTTTTCTAAGAGACTTTATTTAGTTTCGGCCACCAAATGGTGGCCATTTTTCTTTTCTAAGACTCAGCATGTAATTTTAGATAATCTTCAAAACTTATGCTGTCTTGTTGTTCCAGATAATGTTGCCGTTCTACCGAAACTTTACGTTCCACAGAAAAACGCTCATCATTCAATATACTATACGGTTCGTTAACCAGTTCCAGATAATACTTGTTTGCCAGTTCTAGACCAAAGCCAACAATCCCCTGAGTTTTCATTCGATCTAATACACGAGCTGAAAATGTTAATGATGGATCCTCAAACATATCAACCAACTCTCTACAGACTGACTGATATTGCGTTCCAGAGCAGCTATCCAAGACCTCAGCGACACGCTCTAGATCTGCGAATAATTCTTGTCCAACTATCTTCAGTGGCTGCTGCTTCGCTCCACAGCCAATACCAATATTCAAGTTTGGTCTGCGTCCTTCCAAGATCACCTTATTCCAGTTTTTACGACAACAGTCCAACTCTTCATCGCTCATATCAGGTGAATCCGTTACAGCACACCATATCAAGAATAGATCGAGAAAACGAAGCTGTGTTTCATCAACACCAATCGCTGTGAACGGGTTTATGTCCAGAGAACGAACTTCTATATATTCTACACCACCACGAAGTAAAGCATCAGAAGGTGATTCCCCTTCTCTGGTTACCCGCTTAGGACGTATCGGTGCATATAGTTCATTTTCTATTTGAAGAACATTGGTATTGAGTTGTAGGTATTTACCCTCTTTTTTAAGCCCCAGAGCTGCAAATTCTGCTGATGGTTCATGAATTGCTTTCTTCAAGCCTGCAACATACGTATGAAGATTGTTGAAAGTAATATTCAGATCACTCTGTGATTTGTTGGTATACCCCAAATCACTCATCCTCAAAGAAGTCGCATAAGGTAAGTAACAAGTTCCTTTTTCGGTCTGTTCAAAGGATAGCGCAGTATCTCTTCCACGTAAAAATGAGGAGCAAATCGCCGGGGATGCACCAAACAAATAAGGGATTACCCAACCAAATCGGTAATAATTACGGATCAGTTTAAAATATCCATCCGAAATTTGTTCTCTTCCACTTTCAGCATCTTTTACACCTAACCACGCCTGCCAGAAACTTATTGGCAATGAAAAATTATAGTGCACTCCAGAGATAGTTTGCATTAATGCACCATAACGATTTTTCAATCCCTCTCTATACAAGGTCTTAAAGCGCCCTATATTTGACTTGCCATATTGCGCCAGAGTGATGTCTTCTTCCTTATCAATGAAGCATGGCATACTCAGAGGCCAGATTTTTTCATTTATCAGATTTTTCGTAGTATATCGATGTAAATCTTTCAGAAAATCAAGGGTTCTTTTTATATCACTATCAACAGGAGTAATAAACTCCAATAAAGATTCAGCAAAATCGGTTGTAATCCATTTATGTGTTAAGGAAGCACCAAGTGGTTCTGGATGCTTTGTCATAGCTAAATGACCATCTGGAGTAACACGCAAAGTTTCACGTTCAACACCGCGACAAATACCATCTAAAACGGTTGGGTTTGCCTCTAACCATGACAATGCTTTTGATACATCCGGGATCAATTTGACCTCCCGTGGAGTTTTAAGAAGATTATTACTGAGCGTTTACTTTATATCAAACAAGTCAAGTTGTCGCTGATTACGTAGTCCTGATGATATGTTATTGAACAAACTATAATCATCGAATGGTAAAGAAAATATAATGTATAACAGAATAAAAATGAAAAACCCCTGTCTTATCAAGACAGGGGTTTACTCAAAATGGCGCATCCGGGAGGATTCGAACCTCCGACCGCTCGGTTCGTAGCCGAGTACTCTATCCAGCTGAGCTACGGATGCGTTGTCAGTTTCTATGTTCTGTTCAGGCGCTATTGACTGCCTAAACTTTCAGAATTTAGACACCTGATAAATTAGGGTGTTTAAAGTGGCGCATCCGGGAGGATTCGAACCTCCGACCGCTCGGTTCGTAGCCGAGTACTCTATCCAGCTGAGCTACGGATGCGTTGTCAGTTTCTATGTTCTGTTCAGGCGCTATTGACTGCCTAAACTTTCAGAATTTAGACACCTGATAAATTAGGGTGTTTAAAGTGGCGCATCCGGGAGGATTCGAACCTCCGACCGCTCGGTTCGTAGCCGAGTACTCTATCCAGCTGAGCTACGGATGCGTTGTCAGTTTCTATGTTCTGTTCAGGCGCTATTGACTGCCTAAACTTTCAGAATTTAGACACCTGATAAATTAGGGTGTTTAAAGTGGCGCATCCGGGAGGATTCGAACCTCCGACCGCTCGGTTCGTAGCCGAGTACTCTATCCAGCTGAGCTACGGATGCGTTGTAAAATGGCGGTGAGGGAGGGATTCGAACCCTCGATGCAGCTCTTAACCACATACTCCCTTAGCAGGGGAGCGCCTTCAGCCTCTCGGCCACCTCACCGTACGCTTTAAAACTCTTGACTTAAGCTCTAGACTTGAAGCTTTCACCTCAAAACTTTTCTTAAAGCTCGTCGTCGTTGCGATGGCGCACATATTACTTTCCCAGCCTGATAAGTCAAACAATTTTTCGTAACTTTTTTCCGTTTGAATACTTTGCGCACACAATGATGAGATTAACATCTAAAAGTCTGTTTTATCGACAGTGAAATTCCCTGAGATGCGTAAAAACTGATGGAAAAAATCATTCACTGCTATGACATCATGAATGATGTCTTTTCAACAGATAGAAAATAAAAAGATATGGGAAAATAGAATTAAAGTAACAAAAAAAGATAAACCATGCGGTTCATAAAAAAGGGAGGAAGTAGAGTAGCGCCCAAGTTTAAAAAAGCATGGACGCCATTCTTGAATTAAAAAGTTGTAGGCTGAGACTTCTCTGCCTGAATCCGTTGATAAATTTCTTCACGGTGAACAGAAACTTCCTTGGGTGCATTCACACCAATTCGAACTTGGTTGCCTTTAACTCCCAGTACTGTAACTGTTACCTCATCGCCTATCATGAGCGTTTCACCAACTCGACGAGTCAGAATAAGCATTCTTTGCTCCTTGAAAATTTAAAAGAGTCGGGTCTCTAGGTTTCCCCGCTATTATCCATCAAACACCGTGAAAACGTAAAGCTATGATATCTACTTAAAGTATAAGCAGTTTTGAACACATTTCCTATATCTATAGGATAGCTAAAATATAAGTATGTGCCCAACGTTTCAACAATTTCACAACAAAAAACATTTGGCACCATAAAAAGATAATTTCATGGTGCCACTACTATCACGGCAATATTAACTACAACCGCAACTACAACCGCGATGTTACCCACTCTTCTACACTAGCTAATGCGGAAGGAAGAGCTGCTACATCTGTCCCACCAGCCTGAGCTAGATCAGGACGTCCTCCTCCTTTACCTCCAACTTGTTGGGCAACAAAAGAGATTAAATCACCCGCTTTTATTCTAGCAGTCAAATCCTTTGTTATACCAACAATTAGGGAGACTTTATCACCAGTCACAGTAGAAAGCACAATAATTGCTGATCCTAATTGATTTTTCAGATCATCAACCATCGTTCTGAGCATTTTGGGTTCAACATCACCCAACTGTGTCACCAGTAGACGAATACCTTGGATATCTTTCGCTTGGTTAGCCAAAGAAGAGCTTTCTTGAGCTGCCTGCTGAGATTTCAACTGTTGCAACTCCTTTTCCAATTGTTTCGTTCTATCCAGCGTCGTTTTCACCTTCTCACTCAGACTGCTGATATCCCCCTTCATCAAATGAGCTATATCTTGCAATAATTCAGTTTGTTGATAAATGGAATTCAGTGCAGTTTGCCCTGTAACTGCTTCGATACGGCGGATCCCAGCGGCTGTGCCCGATTCACTGATAATACGGAACAACCCGATATCACCGGTACGACTTGCATGAGTTCCACCACACAACTCAGTAGAAAAATCGCCCATGCTCAATACACGTACTTGCTCATCATATTTTTCACCAAATAGTGCCATAGCACCCTTGGCTTTTGCTGCTTCCAAGTCCATTAATTCTGTAACAATTGGTAAATTTTTGCGAATTTCTCCATTTACCAGATTTTCTACTTGACGAATTTGTTCTGGCTTCATCGCTTCAAAATGGGAGAAATCAAAACGCAGATACTTATCATTTACCAAAGAACCTTTCTGAGAAACATGCTCTCCCAGAATTTGACGCAATGCTGCATGTAATAAGTGAGTAGCAGAGTGGTTCAAACGAATTGTATCTCTGCGCACTGCATCAATTTTGGCATCAACTGTACCATTAACGCTCAAACTACCATTTGTCAATTTACCAATATGACCAATTGCCTGACCATATTTCTGGGTATCAACAACTTCAAATGTACTTTCACCGCAGGAGAGCTTCCCTGTATCCCCGACTTGTCCGCCAGATTCAGCATAGAAAGCTGTCTTATCAAGTATGACGATCGCCTCTTCACCAGCATGAAGTTGCTCAACTGGCTCTCCATGGCGGTAAATCGCCATTACAATCGCTTTCTGAGAATTATGTTCATAACCAGAAAAATCGCTGTGGCTATCAACTTTGATCACTTCATTGTAATCAGTACCAAAACCACTGGATTCACGAGCACGACGACGCTGACTCTCCATTGCAGTCTCAAAGCCCGCTTCATCAACCTTGATATTACGTTCACGACAAACATCCGCAGTCAAATCAAGAGGGAAGCCATAGGTGTCATATAAGCGGAAAGCAGTTTCACCATCTAAGATATCACCAGACAGTTGCGCCAGCTCTTCATCCAGTAATTGCAGGCCTCGTTCCAAAGTACGGGCAAATTGTTCTTCTTCTGTTTTTAATACCTGCTCAACTAGTGACTGTTGACGTTGCAGTTCCTCACCTGCTGCCCCCATGATTTTGATCAATGGAGCAACCAGCTTGTAGAAGAATGTCTCTTTAGCTCCCAACATATTGCCATGACGAATAGCACGACGAATAATACGACGAAGTACATAACCCCGGTTCTCATTCGATGGAATAACACCATCGCAAATCAGGAATGAGCAAGAACGGATATGGTCAGCAATAACACGTAGGGATTTATTAGTGAGATCAGTTGCACCCGTCACTTCTGCTACTGTAGCGATCAGATCATAGAACGCATCAATTTCATAGTTTGAATTCACATGCTGCAATACCGCAGCCAAACGCTCCAAGCCCATGCCGGTATCAACGGAAGGTTTTGGCAGAGATTCCATTGTACCGTCTGCATGACGGTTAAACTGCATGAAAACGATATTCCAGATTTCAATATACCTGTCACCATCTTCTTCCGGACTACCTGGAGGCCCACCCCAAATATGTTCACCGTGATCGTAAAAAATTTCTGTACAAGGACCGCAAGGGCCAGTATCTCCCATTTGCCAGAAGTTATCTGACGCATAAGGAGCACCTTTATTATCACCAATACGAATAATTCTTTCTGCTGGAACACCGACTTCTTTGTTCCAGATATCGTAGGCTTCATCGTCTGTCTCATAGACAGTCACCCACAATTTCTCTTTCGGCAAATTGAACCACTCTGCTCCTGTCAGCAATTCCCAAGCATATTTAATCGCATCTTGCTTGAAGTAATCACCAAAACTGAAGTTACCCAACATTTCAAAGAAAGTGTGATGGCGAGCGGTATAACCAACATTTTCTAAATCGTTGTGCTTGCCACCAGCACGAACACAGCGCTGAGCCGTTGTTGCTCGAGTATAAGGCCTTTTATCCAACCCAAGAAAAACATCTTTGAATTGGTTCATTCCCGCGTTGGTGAACAACAATGTTGGATCATTGGTCGGCACCAACGAACTACTTGGTACTATTTGGTGCCCTTTAGTGTGAAAAAAGTCAAGAAACGCTTGACGGATCTCAGCGGTGCTTTTGCTCATAATTGTCCCGAAATCAAGCTGAAAAAACAGAATCATGGATGGTTTAGGTGGTATATCTCATCACCATTTCAACTCACGAACACATTAAAATAGGGTTAAGATAGAGTGTCTTCCATAAGAAGTAAAATCCCATATAAATCCATTCGCTTTTCAGCATTGTAATTCGTCTGGACATTTTCTGAAAGTCTGTTTGTCAGACCAGTTTTGATGCAATCGTTTCCAATCGTATTTATTCCTACATATTTATTCCTACATAAAAACAAAAACCACACCCAAACCGGATGTGGTTTTTGACGGAAACAATTTGTGCTCACAAAGTGAAAAGTGATTAAAACTCTTCGTTATTCACTTCTTCGACGTTGTCGTCATAATCAGTGACATAATCAGAAGCAGCGCTACTGAATCCACCTGCATTATTCAACAACAATTCACGCAGTTTTTTATCCAGTTCAGATGCAACTTCTGGATGCTCTTTCAGGTAAATTGTGGCATTAGCTTTACCCTGACCAATTTTATCGCCGTTATAGCTGTACCATGCACCCGCTTTTTCCACCATTTTGTGTTTAACTCCTAGGTCGATAAGCTCACCATAAGTATTAATACCTTCACCATACAGGATTTGGAATTCAGCTTGTTTAAAAGGCGCAGCAACTTTGTTCTTGACGACCTTCACACGAGTTTCGCTACCGACAACCTCATCACTGTTTTTCACAGAGCCAGTACGACGGATATCCAGACGAACAGATGCATAGAATTTGAGTGCGTTACCACCGGTTGTGGTTTCTGGATTACCAAACATCACACCAATTTTCATACGAATCTGGTTAATAAAGATCAGCAATGTATTGGAGTTTTTTAGGTTTCCTGCCAGCTTACGCATAGCCTGGCTCATCATACGAGCCGCCAACCCCATATGTGAATCACCAATCTCACCTTCGATTTCTGCTTTTGGTGTCAACGCAGCAACAGAATCAACCACAATAACATCAACGGCACCAGAACGTGACAAAGCATCACAAATTTCTAACGCTTGTTCACCAGTATCAGGCTGAGAACACAGTAAGTTATCAATATCCACACCCAATTTTTTGGCATAAACTGGATCAAGGGCATGCTCGGCATCAATAAAAGCACACGTTCTGCCTTCACGCTGAGCAGCAGCAATAACCTGAAGGGTTAACGTTGTTTTACCGGAAGATTCAGGCCCGTATATTTCAACAATACGCCCCATTGGCAAACCACCCGCACCCAAAGCAATATCTAATGACAGTGAGCCAGTGGAAATGGTTTCAACATCCATTGAACGGTTTTCGCCCAGACGCATGATAGAACCTTTACCAAATTGTTTTTCAATTTGGCCCAGTGCCGCTGCTAGTGCTTTTTGTTTGTTTTCATCGTTAGCCATGTTTACTCCTTCGTAAGCAATGAAGTGAAGGGGCTGCCTCACTGCTGATAAACTGTTTCTGATACCATGTTTATATAATCAAAGTGCTGAAACCAATTATACTGTATAATCATACAGCATCAAGTTAATTTTTTATGATTTCTTCCAGCAAAGTTTTTAAAGAAAAAATAACTGACTGGAGCCGTACAGAGTAACGATCACCAGTAAAAAGCCGACGATATGACTTCGTGTATACATTTCCACCATCACGAACAGCAAACCCAAAATAGACTGTACCTATTGGTTTTTCTTCGCTGCCACCGTCTGGCCCTGCTACTCCACTGACTGAAATAGCAAAATCTGCTTTAGCGGCTTCCAACGCTCCTGAAGCCATTTCTTTAACAACCTGCTCACTGACTGCGCCAAACTGAGCCAGAGACACATGCGATACTCCCAGCATTTCATGTTTGGCATCATTACTATAAGTCACAAAACCACGATTAAAATAGGCTGAACTACCAGCAATATCTGTGATCGTCTTAGCGATCCATCCCCCTGTACAGGATTCTGCACAGGTTATGGATAATTGTTTCTGGCGTAACCTTTTCCCAAGTTCAATACTAAGCTGATTCAGGATTTTTTCATCCATAGTACGCCTTTAATTCTATAAGAAATTAATTTTTCTGAAGCAGATCCCAAATCCACAATCCGCCGATTGCGAAAGAAAATAAGATACCAAACCCAATACCTATAGCAATGACGGACATTCCTGACATGATGGAAATCAAGTACAGCCCTAGCATAATCAGCATTGCGCTGTTTTCACCAAGATTCTGTACCGCAACAGCTTTACCGGCTCCCATCTCATGCTTCCCATGTTCCTGCAACAATGCATTCAATGGCACGACGAAAAGACCACCAAACACACCAAGCGTAATCAGGATTAAGTATGAATGCCATATTGATTGTTGAATGGTAAAAATGATCACAATAACACCGATCAAAATTCCGGCAGGCATACAACGACGCACAGTTTTCAATGTAATAAACCTTGCAGCCAAACCCGCTCCCACAATAATACCAATCGCAACAACTGCATTCATCAAGGTTGGCGTTGTATTACCTTCAATCCCCAGAACGATAGGCACCCATGCAACCAACAAAAAGCGAAGAGTAACACCAGCCCCCCAGAACAGGCTAGTTCCAACTAAAGAGAAACGGGTTTCCGCGTTTCGCCAAAGGGCAGAAGTCACAACAATAAAATCCACCAGCATTGCTTTGGGAGCCCAACCTTTCCCCTGACGGGCTGCTGCTAAACGAGGAATATAGATATTGGCTACCACAGCTGCACCATACATAAAGGCGCATAACCCCAATGCAAGAAACAGACTGAAATCAGAGAGAAAGCCACCTGCTACAGAACCAATCAGAATCGCTGCAATTGTTGATGCTTCCATCATGCCATTAGCTTTGACCAGATGCTCACCATCAGTCAATTCGCCCAAGATTCCATATTTAGCAGGTGAATAAGCTGCTGCTCCAATTCCCACAAGGGTATATCCCAGAAAAGGATTCATATCAATGCAGATACTGACAGCACCCAGTAATTTGATGCTATTAGAAAAGAGCATAACCCGGCCTTTCGAAAACCGATCAGCAATTTGCCCCACAAAAGGGGCAAGTACAATATAAGTCAGCACGAAAACAATTTGTAGGGCTGGCAGGCTCCATCCCGGATAAGACTCAGCTTTCAATTGAGCTAATATAGCGAAGAATAGTGCATTATCAGCAAAAGCAGACAAAAACTGGGATAATAAAACTGCCTTCATTCCTCGACTTAACAGTGGTTGTGTCTCCACAGTCCCATTCATTTCCTTACTCCTGCTCTGCCATTTCTCTTAATGTGACAAAATCAGGTTTGCCACTACCAAGTAAAGGTAATTGCTGCACATAGCGAATATCTCGTGGAACTGCCAGTTCAGGCATTCCAATTTCGCGTGCAACAACTAACATCGCATTTCTGTTCAGAACGGTATCTGTCGTGAACAGCACCAGAGCTTCACCTTTACTGTAGTCGCTTCTCGCCGTTGCTACATGCAGAGCATCCGGTGATATCCTTGAAGCAATTTGCTCTACGGCTTCAAGAGAAATCATTTCACCGGCCAATTTAGCAAAACGCTTCACGCGCCCTTTAATCGTACAAAAACCCTCTTCATCTATAGAGACAATATCGCCTGTATCATACCAACCAAGCTGTAGATTCCCTTCAATATTTTCTGCTGCGGGTGGCTCAAGACGATCCGGAGTCTCAACCCGCAGATAACCTTTCATGATATTCGGGCCACGTAATTGCAGACGTCCACCTTCTTCAATACCTGGCACAGGCAATAAGCGCGCTTCCATACCCGGCAAAATCCGTCCAACTGTACCTACTTTGGCAACCATCGGGACATTAATTGCCACAACAGGAGCACATTCTGTCACGCCATAACCTTCCAGAATACGGATACCAAATTTATCCTGCCAAACACGTCTGGTGTTTTCTGACAGTTTTTCTGCACCTGCAACGACATAGCGCAAGCGGGCAAAATCATAAGGGTGAGCAAAACGGGCATAGTTACCCAGGAAAGTTGAGGTTCCGAACAGAACCGTACAGTTTTGGTCATAGACCATTTCAGGAATAACACGATAATGCAGTGGATTTGGGTAAAGGAATACACGGCTTCCCGTCATCAAAGGGGTAAATAACCCGACTGTCAGCCCAAAGGCATGAAACAAGGGCAAAGATGACATAAAACGATCCTGCGGAGTAAAGTCTGCAATCGTTTTAATTTGCTCAACATTAGCCAATAAACTGGCATGACTATGCACAACCCCTTTTGGTGCACCTTCAGAACCTGAAGTAAATAGGATCAGCGCCTCATCTTCTGGCCTCTGTGAAGGCAAAATAGCTGTGGTCGGAAAAATTAAATGCCAAAATATCCAAAACTTATCGTCCCATGTGATGGTATCTTTCAGATCTTCAAGATAAACCCAATTCGCTTCTGTTACTTGCTCAGGCAAATGAGTTAACTGCCCTTTTTCCAGAAATTGACGAGAGGTCACAATGGATTTGATTGTCGCCGCTTGTATGGCATTTTTAACACCACGGGTTCCCGCCGTATAGTTCAACAAGGCCGGAACCCGGCCTCTCAGCGATGCGCCGTATATAGCAGCCGCCATAACAGTAGCATTAGGCAGTAAAAATCCGATTCTTTCACCTTCCTGAGTAAAACGTTCTAAGATCCGACTGACTGACAATATTTTTTTCAGTAGTGTGTGATAACTATCTTCTTTCAGTGCGGTATCTTCAATACAGGATTTAAAACGACCAAAACGCTTTTGAGCTATCAGATAAGCACTGAATAACGTCTCTTTCGGACGTGTCTGCATTCTCACATCCATCATGACAGCATGCAGTTTTTCTCCCGCCAAACGACGACGTATTGACGAATCTGGGGCATCAGGCATTGGAAAATCTATGGCAGGTAAGATCTTGATGGTAATTTTAGGGAACCAATGAAGTTTCATAACACCTTTCAAACGCCCAAAGATACTTTGTTCTGCACCATCAATACGAATAGGCACGACTTTGGCATCTGACTTGGCTGCGATGAACGCTGCACCATCATAAACTTTCATCAAAGAGCCCGTTACCGTGATCCGGCCTTCAGGGAAAATTACGATAGGCCGCCCATTATCGATCTCTTTAACCAGCGTTCTGATTGCCATCGGATTCGTTGGATCCAAGGGCACAACATCCGCATAAGGTTTAATAAATTTGAGAAAGCTCCGTGTCGCAATATTAGAATAAATGGCAAATACGGGTTTCACCGGCAGAAAAAGTCCAATCAGAAGACCATCCAAAAAGGAAATATGATTGGGAGTAATAATACATTTGGGGTGTTTGAGATGCTTATCATCACCTTCTACTGTAACTCCAAAGAGCACACGCACAAGTAATCGCAGAAACGTTAAGAGCATATCCATATCTCAATCCATATCTCAATATAATTAAATAAAATTAAAGTGAGTAATAAGTAGAGTGATACTATAAGAGGTATAAATGATCTGAGATATAGAATTTATTACTCATATAAAAAATAAACGTAAAAATAAAAAAATATATCAAATTATCTGTTTATATTGCCTCAAAATATAACTTTTTATATCAAGAACGGTATTTTCTATTGGTAGGGTAGCATCGACAATAAAATGTGCACATTCACGATATAGTGGCTCTCTTTCTGCCAACACTCCGGCTATTTCTTCTGTTATGGATTTCCCAGTCAGGCTAGGGCGCTGTGAATTTTCTGGATTATGAGATAACCGCTCTATCAGAACTTCTACCGGGGCTTGCAGATAAATCACAATGCCATTTTGCCGCATATACTGCCGATTCTCGGCTGCTAATACCATTCCACCCCCTGTAGAAATGACCCGGTTTTTCTGGCTGACAGCTTTTAATGTTTGGCTTTCCAACTTCCTGAAATAGTCCCAACCATGTTGCTCAACGAGGTCAGCAATAGTCATCCCACATGAAATCTGAATAATTTCATCGGTGTCAACAAATTTATACGCTAACACTTCAGCCAACAAATTACCTATTGTCGTCTTCCCTGCACCACGTGCACCTACGATAAATAGAGTTTGCTTCATTGTGTTGTTTTTCCTGAAGGTCTAAGCCATTAAAGTTGAATACAAAGTATAGTAATTAAATATTTACATTTATGTAATAATATATTTTTACTACACTATTTTTACCACACTAAAAGTCACACTTAATGATAAGTGTGACTGGTTCTGATTTAAAAATGACTAAAACAGAATATTGCCATTAACGACGGGTAAGGTAATCTCCGTAACCGATCCATTTATAAGTCGTCAATGCATCCAGCCCCATTGGACCTCTGGAGTGTAGTTTCTGGGTACTAACAGCAACCTCTGCCCCTAAACCAAACTGACCGCCATCAGTAAAACGTGTACTAGCATTTACATATACAGCCGAAGAGTCTACGTGACGAATAAAATAGTCTGCATGCTGTAAAGACTCTGTCAAAATAGCATCCGAATGGGCTGTACCATAAGTACGGATATGTTCAATAGCTTTATCAATATCGCTGACAATTTCCACATTCATATCCAATGATAGCCATTCATCGCAATAGTCTGCTTCTGCCACTTCAACAACGTTTGCCGGGCCATCTTTCAGTAACGCCATAGCTGACGCCCCTGCATGCAATGTTACCCCCTGCTCTTTCATTCTGACACTTAATGCCGGCAGAAAGTCAGCGGCTATTCTCTCATGTACCAAGAGAGTTTCCAAAGCATTACAGGCGCTTGGTCGTTGAACTTTTGCATTGGTGATAACTTCCAACGCTTTTTCGAAATTCACATGTTCATCAACAAACGTGTGACAAACGCCAATTCCTCCAGTGATAACCGGAATAGTGGACTGTTCTCGGCAAAGTTTATGCAACCCAGCCCCCCCTCTTGGGATCAGCATGTCAATATAGCGATCCATTTTCAATAATTCGGCAACTAATTCACGATCAGGTTTACTAATCGCTTGAACCGCCGCGGCAGGTAAACCACTTTGTTCTAATGCCTGTTGGATCACTTTTACCATTGCTTGATTGGTATGATGGGTTTCCTTACCACCACGTAGTATCACGGCATTCCCTGTTTTCAGGCATAATGATGCTACATCAATAGTGACATTGGGACGAGCTTCATAAATTACACCAATTACACCAAGGGGAACGCGGCGTCGGCTCAGTTGCAATCCATTATCCAACAGTTGTCCATCCATCACCTGTCCCACAGGATCAGCCAATCGACAAACCTGACGCACATCATTAGCAATCGCTTTCAACCGTTCAGGGGCCAGCAATAACCGATCAAGCAATGCCTCATTCATACCTTGTTGACGGGCTTGTTCCATATCCTGCTGATTAGCAGCAAGGATCTCTTCTGTTTCCTGCTCAAGTAAATCAGCAATATGACCCAACACCTGATTTTTCTGACTGGTGCTCAATTGAGCCAGTTGCCATGATGCTGCTTTAGCTGCTTTTCCCATCTGCTCTAGCATGGTGGAATCCTTAACTTACGATCATATCATCACGGTGCACAGCAACTGCACCATATTCATAACCCAATATCTGGCAGATTTTCTGTGAATGGTGACCTGCAATCAAGCGTAAAGCGTCACTGTTGTAACGGCATACACCATGGGCTAACTTCTTGCCGGATAAGCTACAGATGCGGACAACTTCACCACGGGAAAAGTCACCTGCAACACTTCTTATCCCTTTCGGCAATAAAGAGCTGCCTTTCTCAAGAATGGCAGATTCTGCACCCTCATCAACAATGATTTCTCCCGCAGAAGGTGCACCGAAGATCCAGCGCTTACGATTTTCCATCGGACTGGTCAAGCCATGGAAACGTGTACCAACCGATTTGTCTTCAATCACATCAGCAACGACATTGGCCCTATTACCCGCAGCAATAATCACATCAATTCCGGCACGACCTGCAACACCTGCAGCCTGAAGTTTTGTCGCCATACCGCCGGTTCCAAGACCTGACACGCTATCCCCGGCCATCATTTTGAGTTCATCGCTGATATCATGTACTTCACGAATAAGTTCTGCATTAGGATTACTGCGGGGATCGGCAGTATATAGCCCTTCAATGTCTGTCAGAAGCAATAATTTATCCGCACTCGCCAGAATTGCCGCCAAAGCAGAAAGGTTATCATTATCACCCACTTTGATCTCTGCTGTTGCAACTGCATCATTTTCATTAATGATCGGGATAATCTGGTTATCAAGTAGTGCATGAAGTGTATCCCTTGCATTCAGGAAACGTTCACGATCTTCCAGATCTGCTCGGGTTAACAACATTTGGCCGACATGAATGCCATAAATGGAGAAAAGCTGCTCCCATAATTGGATCAAGCGGCTTTGCCCTACAGCAGCAAGCAACTGTTTTGAAGCAATTGTCGCTGGCAGTTCTGGATAACCAAGATGTTCCCGGCCTGCGGCAATGGCACCGGAAGTTACAATAATAATACGGTGACCTTTTTCATGTTGCTGCGCGCATTGCCGAACCAACTCCACCATATGGGCACGATTTAAACGACGGGAACCACCAGTCAGTACACTCGTCCCCAATTTCACAACCAATGTTTGACTGTCATTCATCATATTCCTGCCATTACCATTCATTTGAAAAATAAATAAGACACAATAAATTTAAAAAAACAGAGCTCAGTTTTAGCAGGAGAGAAGCGTCATGCCAACTGGCATAACGCAAAATTCAAAAAAAGTTGATTTATACCCTTAATTCATCAAGTTGCCTTCTTATTGATTCCATTTATTTATGATCCTGATACAACTTAGAATTTATCGGGTATAAAACAAATTCATGCCAAAATTTAGATCTGAGGAGTAACAGTGTTGTCGGATGGGATTAGCGTCAGTTTGAAGGTATCAAGAGAATCGGACAGACGTTTGTGAAACGCCTGCAATGTTGATTCAAGATGCTTAAGATCAGCTTCTTTTTTGATACTCATTGGTTGCCACTCACCATGTTTATCAAATAGGCCTATCCGATAGTTATAAACAAACCCTTTTTCCTGTAATTCCAATTCTAACCACCATCCCCAAAACTCCCGTTTTTCTGGTGCTGCTTTTGCACTCACACAAACAGCCAGACAATCAAAAAAGAAGTAATCATTTTGGCATTTTAGTTCGCGTAAGTAGGGCCCTAATGCAGAAAAACTCTTTAACAACTTATTTCTGGAATAACTTGCGGGTACAGTCATACAAAGGTCTCCTTTATAAACAGAAGCACATTTGTATCAAATGATTAAAAAATTTCAACTATTAAATTTAAGTTTAGTCAACTTTATCTTTCAACCATACACTTGATTCGTGTAATGCCCTACTGAAACCACTGTAGACAGGGGTTGACGGAATTGCCAATAAAGATCCATCCATTGATGATCTAGCAATAAGTTTTGAGTCTTCTCTTGGACTGAAAATATCCTCTTTCCAATATACTGAAAACATTGGCACAGAACAGCGGCGCCCCAGTAATCCTTGATTTTTCAAGGAATAACAGCTCAGTTCTAAACGCAGAGCAGCTTCATCAACATGGTAAACGCCCAGGCGATTGGCAAGTACATCTTTGTACATTGACGGAATTTTCTGCTGCAACTTTTCATCATGCAGAAGTTCATGAACAACCGGACTGACCACTGCCACTCCCTTAATAAGATGAGGCTCCAGATATGCAAGACGAACAGCAATATTGGCACCAAAACGAAAACCAAAAATGCCCACTCTTGTATGGTCAATCCACGGAACAGTTTTTAATTGTTGCAATACTTGTTGATGAAGAGCGCAAGTATCCTGTGTCAATGTAAACTTGGCTGAATAGCCTATAGAGGGCATATCTACCGTCAGCATTGCAAAACCTAGCGGTGAGAAATGTTCCCGAAACAATCGCCAACAATCACTTTGCAGACTATCAAGACTGGCACAAACAAGTATTGTCGGACATGGCCCCTGAATATCTGGAGGAATATGCAGTAAACCGGTAACGGTTTTACCTTCTTCTACCTGAAATTTCAGTTTTTTCAACTGATAATCAGAAAAATGTGCTGCATTTTCATAAGCTTTATTAGCCAGAGCAACAGCCTGATTTGCCAATTCGTCACCACGCAGATGGGGATACGCAGCAACGCTGTATAACATTGAGGCTTTTAACCAACACTCACTGGCTTCAGATCCCTGTTCAACATGCTGTGCTTTCTGCTGCCAGAACATGGCCTGTTGTGACCATTCAAAGGCCCAATTCCCTTTACGATAGCCAACCACTGTGTCCAATAAATGGTCATGACTGCGTTCAGCATTTGTCACCGCAATCCTGCTGAGAACATCTTGAATTTCCAGCGGATTGATCCCCCTCCAGATCCAAGCGAGCCAGTTAATCATGCGATACCAACGTTCCTGGCGCTCTCCACTGAGTACTTTATTACTGGCATTAGTCACTTGTGGACAAACGTATTTTACCAATGTAGAAGTTTCCCGCTGTTTAACCTGAGGTTTAAACAGCGATTCTGAAAGATTATGTTTAGTCATGGCAAAAGAAATTTATTACTGCTTATCACAAAAATATCCAATAGATTTCGAGTCGCATTGCAGTAGCAATAGAAAAATCCCCAGACGCATAGGTAACTATATGACTGGGGTAGCTATAAAGAATCGTGCAGCCAATTAAAGAGCAACTTGCAAGATGAGAGGTATAGTATAATTATTATTCACAGATAGGTGGGATAAACGCTACGCCCATATCCCACGGCTGTTCAATCCATGTGTTTTGAGGAATATCAACTACATAATCATCCACTAACGGACGGCCAGCAGGTTTGGCAAAAATCGTCACGAAGTGCGCTTTTGGATACATCTCACGGATTGCCTGAGCAGTGCCTCCGGTATCAACCAAATCATCAACGATGATAAAGCCTTCTCCATCCCCTTCGGCTTTTTTCAACACCTTTAACTCACGCTGATTATCATGATCATAACTGGAAATACAAACTGTATCCACATGACGGATCCCCAGTTCACGAGCCAATAAAGCTCCAGGTACAAGCCCGCCACGACTGACAGCAATAATACCTTTCCATTGCTCTGCGGGAAGTAAACGTTGTGCCAGTTTACGGGCATGTATTTGCAACATATCCCACGTTACGACATATTTTTCGCTCATAAAATTTGATCCTGGAAACTAAGAAAATCTCAGAAAAGAGTTGTTTGTTGCGGAATAAAGGTTGCGCGAGATTATAGTGAGTTAGGCGAGCAAAAACCAGCAAAAACAAGGAACATCCTGATTGCGCATTATTCACAAGAAAATGGTATTCTCAGGCAAGAGCATAGACACTGGGGCAGCTCAAGATGATAAAAGCCCCCGATATGTCAAACATTATATACTTCCCATTTCATCAAGATGCAGTTACAGGAGATCTGACGTGTCCGAATTATCAACACTATCCCCTCAGCCATTATGGGATATTTTTGCTAAAATTTGCTCCATTCCACACCCATCCTATCATGAAGAAGAACTGGCCTCTCACATCATTGAATGGGCTAAAAACAGAAATTTCCATGTTGAACGCGATAAAGTCGGTAATATCCTGATCAGAAAACCGGCCACAAAAGGCATGGAAAACCGCAAAGCAGTCGTGCTTCAAGCTCATCTTGATATGGTTCCTCAAAAAAACAATGATACACAACACGATTTTACGAAAGATCCCATCCGTCCTTACATTGATGGTGATTGGATAACGGCTGAAGGTACAACATTAGGGGCAGATAATGGTATTGGTGTGGCTTCCGCCTTGGCAGTGCTGGCAGATGAATCTGTCAAACACGGCCCGCTGGAAGTTTTACTGACCATGACTGAAGAAGCAGGTATGGATGGTGCATTCGGCCTTCAACCCGGCTGGTTGCAAGCTGATATTCTGATAAATACTGATTCAGAAGAAGAAGGCGAAATCTATATGGGTTGTGCAGGTGGTATTGATTTTGTCTCAACGATAACACTCTCCCGCGAGTCTCTGCCAGCAAACTATCAAACTCTGCAACTAACGCTGAAAGGCTTGAAAGGTGGTCATTCCGGTGGTGATATCCACTTAGGATTAGGTAACGCTAACAAATTACTGGCTCGTTTTCTCGCTACACATACAGAAGAACTTGGCCTGAAATTGATTCATTTTCAGGGAGGAACACTGCGTAATGCTATTCCTCGTGAAAGCTCTACTATCATTGCCGTGCCAGCAGAGCAGCGCCAAAAGCTACATCAATTAAAAGATGATTATTTGGAAACATTGAAAAATGAATATGCGGTTGCTGACACAAATTTGACTCTCTTATTGGACGAAATTGAAACTTCATCACCAGCATTGACAGCAGACTGCCAGTCTCGTTTTATCTCTATGTTAAACACCATGCCTAACGGTGTTATCCGTATGAGCGATGTCGCTAAAGGTGTTGTAGAAACATCCCTGAATGTAGGCGTTGTTAATATGGAAGCAGACAGAGTGGAAATTATCTGTCTGATCCGTTCATTAATTGAAAGTGGTAAAGCCTATGTTGCCGGGATGCTGAATTCTCTGGCAAAACTGGCCGGCGCAGAAACAACAGCAAGTGGTGATTATCCTGGCTGGCAGCCGGATGCCAATTCTCCGGTTATGCATTTAGTCCGCGAAACTTATCACCAATTGTTCGACAACATGCCGAATATTATGGTGATCCACGCAGGTTTGGAATGTGGGTTGTTTAAAAAACCGTATCCAGATATGGATATGGTCTCCATTGGCCCAACCATTCGTGGCGCACATTCACCTGATGAAAGGGTTCACATTAAGAGTGTTGGTCAATATTGGCAATTGTTGACTGCCATTCTGAAATCAATTCCGGTGAAAGAGTAATGTCGGCATCCCCCCTGCTCACAAGCAGGGGGAATATTCTTTCTTACACGCTTTCCCTATAACAAGCGGTATTACCATTCCAACAATAACTGTCGTTCCAGTTGTGGATTCTGTAATGTCACGTGCAGACCAACTAACCGGACGCCCCGGCCTTCTCTGCGAATTTCCCAAGCCTGTCTGGCGATCCGAAGCAGATCCTGTTTATCTAATAGAGGATGAACATGTTCCTGTGTCGTCAGTTGAAAATCATCAAATTTTAATTTAATGCCCTGACGAGCAATACGGAGATCAGGCTTAACCTTTCCCAACCGCTTTTCCAGTTCAGGGTAAAGTTGTTCAATCAATTCGGCACAATCACGCCAATCATGAATATCCTGCGCCAGTGTTTTTTCGACACCAACAGATTTACGTAAGCGCTCAGGCTTGATTAAGCGCTCATCAATACCATGACAACGCTGCCAAAGTGCTAAGCCAAATTTCCCTAATTTTTTTATTAACTCTAACTTGTCATAGCGTTGCACATCCACACAGGTTTCCAAGCCCAGACCTGATAATCGATTAGCCGTTACTTTTCCCACACCGGGAATTTTGTGTAATGGTAAAGATTTCACAAACTCTTCAACTTGTTCAGGAGCAATCACATACTGACCATTGGGTTTATTGATATCTGATGCAATTTTGGCCAGAAATTTAACGGGTGCAACACCTGCCGAAGCAGTTAATTGCAACTCCTCAAAAATGACCTGACGAATCTCTTTAGCAATTAGCGTCGCGGAACCATAACAATATTGGCAATCCGTTACATCCAGATAAGCCTCATCCAGAGAAAGCGGTTCAATCAATTCGGTATAACGAGAAAAAATCTGGCGGATACGTTGAGAAACTTCTTTATAGAACGCCATTCGTCCTGAAATCACTTTCAATTGAGGACAAAGTTTCAAAGCCATTGAGGTAGACATAGCGCTGTGTATGCCGAAACGGCGGGCAGGATAATTCGCTGTACTGATAACACCTCGCCTGTCAGCACTACCACCAACAGCAATAGGAATATCGCGAAGTGATGGGTTATCCCGCATTTCAATAGCAGCAAAAAAGCAGTCCATATCAATATGAATAATCTTGCGCATCTTATCTCTCCACGACAAATAACTGTATATATATACAGTTAAAAATCATAACGCGCTACTTTTTTTAACCATTTTTATCACATGCATTTCTATCGATTTTGAAAAAGATAAGGTTTTGCGGGTCAAAAAACGTGAGCAATCACTTCTGTGCCGGGATCGATGAGAAGAAATGCACGATAAAGTGATAGGGACGTCTATTGAGCGTGAAAACTACGTTTAATGAGTAATCTAACCATTTACATAACCTGAAAATCAAGCATCAGAAAGTCACCTGGGATAATGACTATATGCTGAAAGTTCTTACTATGGGATTTTCAGCAGTATAAATTAGACCCGTTTGCCCTGGTTCGAATCATGACCGACGTGAAACATTAACGGTGGCTGGAGATCATATTTTTATCAAATGTCTGTCACAATTGCTTAGTTCAGATTAAATTATTATTGAGTAGTTTAATTTAAAATATTTATTCTTTCTTATGCGAATTATTATAAGCAATCCAACTCTAACCATAATTTCAATCGCATGACACTTAATAATGAACTCCATAAGCATTTTTTTATTACTAATACCAATGACTTCGAACGCTCTTTTTAAGTGAGTCTGTACGGTACTGTTTTCTATAGATAATAACCTTGCAATATCTTTGATAGACGTATTTAACGTAGAAAGGGCAAGGCACTCTATTTGCCGATAAGACAATTGATGTCCTAATATTTGATTGATTAAATTATATACCTCAATATTTTTTATATCAAAAACTGGAGAATATGATGAACTTGTCAATTGTAAAATAATATTTTTTATATCAGTCTTTGTGTGATAATGGATAATTTTCTCATCATTGAAAACAATTTTTGTTGTTCCACGATAATTAACCTTTTTTCCGGTTGCAGAAATTGAATAAAACTCACCAAGATGTTCTCCTTCAATTTCCCAATCAATAATAATATCTCTATTGTGAGCGCTGATATTATTTTCTCTGTATACTAAATAAGGAAAAGCCCTGTACCAAATTTTCAATAGTGTTATAAAAGAATCAATGCCAACTGAAGTTCCGGTAGGACTTTCAATAATTGTATCATTATCCATCATTTTTATTGATTTATCTGTGGGATTTTTTAGAACCCAAACTTCATGCATAAAATACTTGGCATTAGATATATTTTTTTCTCTTTGTTTAGTAGTCATAAAGTTATACCTTGCGGATTCGACAAACTAATAAGTGCTATTTTTCAAAAGAGCGGTTAGTTGCTATAACAAGCATCTTTTCTACCACAGGGAAATACACTATGTCCTATACACAACTGACTGAAACAGAAAGATACCATTTCCCCAGTTTAAAAAAAGCAGGTTGTTCACATCTTTTCATTTCCGCGTCATTCAATCGAAATTCACACCTGCCATCAGTCGGGAGATGAAGAGAAATCAGAATAAATCAGGCAATATTTTCCAAAGAGAACTGATTTTAATGAATTAACTGATCAAAAAATAAATTTTATTGTAAACCGCTTAAATGATTACTCCATAAAAACACAGCACGCTAAAACACCGAATGAATTATTAAGGAAATATAAGCACGTTTACTACCAGATTAACAATGTTGTACTTATTATGTAATCTCACCAAATCTAAATATAATTAAAGTAATTTTGGTACTGTATTACACAATGCAGTACCATTTAGTTATTATCACTATTTGATCTATTAATTTAGATAATTTTATCTTCACCCATTTTTAATTTTTCAAAAAAATAGAGTAGAAGGGCACAAGAAAACGCAGATAAAACACTATAGTCAAACACACTTTTTAATAAGCCGGTTGTTGCCATTGCGATAGCAAAAATTAATAGCAGGATTGCACTTATCAATGCACTTTCTTTGATTTTAAAACCTACCATTAAGCATATTGGTAAAATGATTTCCAGAAGAGTAACTCCCCAGCCCAAAATAGGGATCATAAAATCAGGTGCCCAAGGGTTTAAACGTTTAACAACGTCAAGAAATACAGTGAAGTTACCCCATGTAATTTGCTCTTCACCATATCCACCATGAAAACCCAGTCTGTCAGCAACTGCGACTAGAAATGCAATAGAAAGTGAGTAACGTGCGATTAACATTGCATATCTTAATTGATTTCCACTTAACATAGGATTTCCTTTAGTCGTGAAACTATCATGTCTTATGAAAATAATATTCATAGAATATATTGTTTAACACATCAACTAAGTTGCAAATAATGGAAATTTACTACCCATTATCTCCAATGCTTACTGCCATTCTATTCAAGGCATTCATGACTGATATAGCAGCAGTCAGATCAACAATTTCTTTTTCTGAAAAAACCTCTTCTAAACGTTCTCTGATAGGGTCAAGATTTTTTTTCCTAATGCTTGTTGTTAGCGCTTCACACCATTCTAATGCCAATATTTCTTTCGGACTATAGATATTGGAATTAAACCAGCCTGGTAACTTATCGAACTTTTCCTCTTTTATACCTAGCTTACGCCCCATTTCTGCATGGAGCCTACAACAGTAGGCACAACCATTAATTTGTGAGGTTCGCATTTCAACTAAAAGAATAAGCGAGTGATCTAATTCAGTTTTCTGTATTTCATCATAACTTTTATACAGTGGGTTTATTATCTTAGGGGATATTTTTGCGTAATTCATTATAACCTCTGTTTACTATTTTATAAAATGAAAATATAAAATACATTCTCTTTATATATTATTGTAACAGATTTATAGAAAGATCATCTTGTGAAATTCTACCACTTCTCAAAAGTAAAGAGATAGAAAATTGTAAAAAATCATTTGAAATTAATGAATCAACATTTTCAAACCAAGATTGAGAGTTTTTTGCTGCTATATGTAAATTTAATGATTCATTTTGCCGGCACTGTTGGTAATGTGCAAGGTTGGTTAGATCTAATCTATTGCATGACCTTAGATTTTCCGCTAGTGCAATTGCATCTCCTATTGCTAACTTTGTTCCTGAGCCGATAGAAAAATGTGTAGAATGAGCAACATTTCCTAGCAAAACTTTTTTATCGTAATACCAAATTTTGCTTACGGGAGAAACAAAACGACGCCAATAGATTTTTTTTCTAAATATATCATTGAATTTTAATGGATGGCCATGTAAATGTCGGTAAAAAGTTTTTTCCAAAAAATTTATTGTTTGCTTTTTATCCATATATAAAAATCCTGTTTTTATCCAAGTTTCATGTGAACATTCAACAATAAACGTAGAACAATTTTTCTCAAACTTGAAACAATGCGCCCAAAACCAACCTGTTTCTGTTTGTTCGAAAATAAAATTAAAGGTATTATTAAAAAGTTGTGAAGTCCCTAACCATAAATATAAATTATTTCCTTCATGAAGTACTGTATTAAATTTATTTTCTAACTGATTTCTTATTTTACTGTTGGAACCGTCACTTATAACCGTCAGATCAGCGGAGAGCTTAATAAGATCTTCATATTTTAATGAAATATTATAATTTATTCTGATACCAATATCCTGTGCTCTTTTTCTCAGAATATTGACCATACTTAATCGACTGATCGCAAGAAGTTGTTGCTTGGATGAGCGGATTATCTTTCCTCTAATGTGAATATCAATATGATTTAACGTTAAAACATGAGACCTGAGTTGTTCAACAATAATAGGATCAATTTTGGCTAATTGTTGTAAAATTGATTCAGAAAGTGTAAGCCCCCACCCGGTTGTAACGTTTGGTAAGTGACGTTCATATATAACAATTTCATGATGGTGATTATGCATTTTTGTAAGAATGGCAAACACTAATCCGGCAGGGCCTGCACCAATACACTGTATTTTCATTTATTTTCTTCCCAAATTATTTAAATTTGAAAAATTCAGATACATCATTGTAAGCCATACGCAACACGTTTAATGTTGACTAAGTGTTTCCAGATGATCGGATCAGTCGTATGGTTGCTGCCAAAAGTTCCGCTACCTTGCATAAATGATATAGGGAGCTCAGTTGTTTCTCCAAGCATGCCATGTGTTGCCGCAGTATTCACCAAAATCCTCCCGGCAGGCATAGCGAGCGAGAATTGATGAATCTCATCGGGATCTTCACTATGTATTACGGCTGTATGACCAGCACCTTCTTTACAAATTAACGAATAAGAGAGGTCAATACCATTTTCTTCATTGGCAGTATATAACGTTAATATTGGTGCCATTTTTTCATTGCTGAGAAAATCATATCTCCCTAATTCAGCCGGTATAATAAGCAATTTAATTGGATAATTGCGCGATATATGAGCTTTTTCTGCCAATGATGCGGCATAAAGACCAATATTTTCCCGCTTCAGATATTGGGTCTCTTGGTTAAATAACATTTGAATAGCTTGTTCAATTTCACTGGCGGTCAAGATAGCTGCACCATCTGCCTCTAAAGCTATGATCAGGTCATTTCTACAGGCAGGATGTGTTATAAGATTACTTTCTGAGCCACAAACAATACCATTATCATACATTTTTCCCTTAACAATATTGGCAGCAGCTTTTTTGATATTAGCGGATCGCCCAATATAAACCGGAACATTGCCAGGCCCCACACCAAATGCTGGCTTACCTGAACTGTAAGCTGCATGGACTATTGTTTTCCCCCCTGTAGCAAGGATCATATCTACACCAGGGTGCTGCATTAACATATGAGTTTTATCGTGACTTGGCGGTGTACAAACCTGAATCAATGAAATCGGCAAACCATGGGAAACAATAGTCTGTTGTACTAACTGAATAAATTCACTTGCTAATTTATCTGTTTTGGAAGGATAGCTGAAAATGATAGCATTGCGAGTTTTGAGAGAAAGCATGATTTTGAAAAGTGAATTTGGAATTGGATTGGTTAATGGAACAACAGCAAATATCAATCCTACCGGACTGGCATATTCAATGAGTCTTTGGCTGCCATCAAGGCGACCGTAGGTTTTGGTGCCATATAATCCTTTAAATACTTGATTAACGACTAATGCTAATTTGTGTTCTTTATCATCAGCATTGCCGATATGTGTTACAGCAAGCTCTTTTTCGGCCCATTGACGACAGCGGGAGGAAAAGATTTTAGCTAAATCGTGCAGAACATTATCAATCTCTTCATCTGAGCATTTTTCAATCTCTTTTTGTGCCCCCCTTCCTTGGTAAATTAATGTATCTATATAAAGAGTTGTTTCAGCTTGGTGATCAGAGATATTAATATTTTCTTTTTTTGTCATGATATTATCCTCAATATTGTTTATTTTATAAAGTTACCAATTGATAGGTTGACGAGATGCATAGAAATGCCCATGTTGTGTTCTGTCTTTATCTAAAGCGAGCCAAACAGCGGTATCAGCACCGTCAGCAGCAGAATTAGGGGCTTGTCGTGAATCAATTTGACTGTCTAGAGTGGTTCTGCACCAACCTGGGCTACATACACTGACAGAGATATTCGAATCGCGCAGCTCTTTGGCCCATTGTAAAGCAAGCATGTTTAAGGCTGCTTTAGAGGTGCGATAGGCCGAACCTTCAACCTTGTTGTACTTTGAATGGGGATCGGCTGCTTGAGATAAGGCAGCAAGATCAGTAGATATAAAAATCAGCCTGGCTTCTTTTGAGCGTTGGAGTAAAGGTAAAAATGCCTGAGTGACAAGCCAGGGACCGATCAAATTGACCTCTAGAGTTTTATGAATACTATCCAGAGATGTTTCACTGGGTTTTTGAATTGAATCCAAAAAGATTCCTGCATTATTGATAAGCACATCAATAGTTATATTATTACTAAGCATTAAATTTGCAGCCGATTTTATAGATTCTTGGTCCGTAACATCCAAATGTAATAGCTCGGCAGTAATTCCCAGTTGGGTTAATTGTAAAACACTTTTTTCAAGAGCTGATATATTACGACCTGAAAGTATGACCCGGTGGCCTCGCTCACCTAATTTTTCGGCTATTTTAAACCCAATACCTTTGTTAGCTCCTGTAATTAAACATGTTTTATTCATCTTAATTTCCTTCTTTAAGGATGACTAAATCATTCTCAGGAATACAATCTCTAATTTTTCTCTTGAGTTTTTTTCCTGTTACGCCTAGGTATTTATTGGCAGATTCATACACAATATTATCTATTAATGGCCATTGTTTTTTTCGGTTATAATAATTAATTTCCCGTAGTAGCGTGGTTGGGGATATTCTGTATTCTGCTTTTAATTCGACGATAGCGGTTATCTGTTGAGTGCTATCAAGCATAGAAATTGAGACGATGCTGATATCAAAAATACTATCAATGTTTTTCAACAGCCATTCTTCGCATTGAGTACTGTAAAGTGGACCGTCAGGAGTGTTAATCCAATCTGATGTACGATCAACGTGGTAAAAAAAACCGTCGTTTGTACGGTAAACTAAATCACCGGTTAACCAATAACCATTCAGCCGATTTTTTTCAGTCATCAAGTGGTTATTCCAATATCCTGCTGTTACTGATTTTGAAATCACACCTAGCATACCGATTTTATTGTCAGGAAGCCTATTTCCATCTTTATCGAATATGACAGCATCAACCCAAGAAAAGGGCTTTCCAATACAACGATCGTATCTTTCTGTTGTCGGTTGATGAATATTTCTGAACATGGCAAATGCGAATTCTGATGAACCAAGGTTGTCGATGAAAAAAGATCCCTGTATTTTTTTGCCATCAACGCAATGGTGACCATAAGAAATCAGTTTCCGTATATGTGATTCGTGGTTGGCATCACCTGTCGAAATCCAATGGGAAATAGAACTGAGATCCCAGCTATCGAGATTCTCCCTGCATATATCAACAAATATTTTGGGAAAAGCAGCAACGGTATCAGGCTTGATTTTTTCAATGGTATCTAAAATATGAACAGCAGTTTTCCTTGATTGAATATGTATTACCGCACCTCGCATCAACGTCAGCATTATCAGTGTCATTGAGGCGCCGTGAGAGTGAGGAAATGTGGATAATATTTGTTTTCCTCGTTGCTTACCGACTTCTTGCAAGACGCCATAAAACATAGATTCGTGGGTAAAGATGACCGGTTTAGGAAAACCAGTTGTACCAGAGGTATGTCCCAGTAAGATAATATCTTTTGGATGGTGTTGATAATAGTCTGTAATAGGTTTCTTAAGTGTATTAAGAATTTTAAGGGTAATAAATTTAAAATCAGTAGATTTATTATTTAGCTCACTAATTCGTTGTTCATCTGAAACAATAAATCTCGCTCCACTATTACTCATAAACTGAAATGCAATATTACTACTGAGTTCCCCATTTACAAAAATGGGAAATGCACCTATGTTGTTCAATGCAATAAAGTTAATTAAATAATCTATAGTATCATCAAGATATAATGCGACAGGCTCACGTTTTTGGACACCTAATGCAATATATTCTGTATAGGTATTAAATTATACCCCTTTTTACTATATTAAAGGAATTTATTAAGTGTTATCATAATTTATTTTCCCTTGAAAATAAGAGATTTTAGTATTGTTAATTTCTTGTTGAGCTATATTTATAAGTGATTTTCTATCAATTTTACCATTACTATTAAGTGGAAAATATTTGATATTTAAATAAGCATAGGGATGCTTATAACTTTCTACTTGTTGGATTATGTAGTTAGCTATTTTTTTACTGACTATTTCAAATTCATCGAAAGAAACGCTCAAACATAAAATGGGTCTGTATTCGCAGGTATTATCTAACCAAGGAACGATAAATACATCTCCTGCTTCTGGAAACGCAATGTTCACAAGCTTCTCTATTTCAACGGGTACAAGCCAGCGACCAAATACCTTAAATTTATCATCGTCTCTACCATGATAATAAAGATACCCTTCTTCATCCTGAGAAAACAAGTCTCCTGTGCGATACCAGCCTCCAGAAATCGTATTTTGAAAATCATTCCAATACCCAGAGGAAAGGGATTTAGAACTCAGCATAAGAACACCAGTTTCCCCAACTGGCATGATTTTTCCATTTTGATCTACAATTGTTCCAGAATACCCTGTAATAAGTTTTCCAATACTCCCTGAACGAGGGGGATAACCATAAGTTGTTGCAAAAGCATGGCATGTTTCAGTTGATCCAAATGCATCATGTATTACAATATTAAATTTATCTAACCAGGCTTTTTTTAAAGAAAAAGATAACATAGAGCCTGAAGAAATAATCAAACGGAGATGAGTGTTTTTTTTGAATTCATCATCTTTGAGTAACAAACGAAATATAACTGGGCCAGAAAAAAGAACCGTTGGTTTAAACTGTTTGATGTTATCTGCCACTCTTATCATCGAAGGCCAATCACTATCTATGATTGCAGTAGCACCAGAATATAATGGAAAAAATAGGGTATTCCCCATACCATAACCAAAAAATGTTTTTGATGTTGAATAGATAATGTCATTTTTGGTTATCTTTAACTGATTTCTGGAAAAATTTTCACAAGAGGCCAGGATTGATGAGGCACTGTGAATAACCCCTTTAGGTTTTCCTGTTGAGCCAGAAGTATATTGTATGAAAGCTGGTTCAAACACAGTTTTTTCCAAAAAATTATTCCATGTACTATCGGAGTCTTTAGGCATCCAATCAGAAAACGCCGAAAGATCATCTGTTCTTTTGATACGGATTAGATTTATTTTTTCTTTCGGTTTAATCGGCATTTTATTATCTTCATCAATGAAAACAAGTGAGTTATTAAACTCATTGAGAATGTAATAAAAATTATTTATGGGTGATTTTGGATTAATAATGACAGGTAATAAACCAATTGCTAAACAAGAGAAGAACAAAATGACTAATTCTCGACTATCATTGAGGCATAAAATAACTACTGTATTCTTTTCTATTTTTTTTAATTGCAGGGCTGAGGCACTTTTTTTGACAAAGAATGCAAGTTTAGAGTAACTTATTGAACCATCAGGTCCGATAAAACATGGCTTATCAAGAAATTCATTTTCTAAAACAAATCGTTTTGCTAAATTTATTGATTTAGTTTTATTGTCAATTATTCCCCTGTCAAAGGCGTTATCTTTCAAAATCTCTTCTAAAGACATAATAATTACCTTTCTATGAGTTATTCTAATTCTTCTCGTAATGCAATATTGCCTATGTTTTGTAATAGTGGTGCATTCTCACAAGCAATATAAAGACATTTTTCTTTACATATATTTATATGTTTGTGTTCAGCCCAAGGTGGAATATAAATGGCATCTCCTGCTGACCATTCAATATTATTATATCCAATCTTAGACATTCCTTTTCCTTCTATAATATAAATAATGGTTTCATAATTATGTCGATGTAAATTAGTAGATTGATTAGGGTCAAGGTGACCTAATGTCATACTAATTGTTTTAGCTGGCAAATTAACTATATTTACTTTATGTTTTCTTTCTTTTGAAAAATTTTCCTCACTATAACTATTACTATTTGTGACATTTTTATGAATTAATTTTTCTGATTCTGGAATATAAGAGAGCAACTTATTATTGACACGAAAAAAATCATAAGAATTAAATGAAGTATGCTTTTCTTGATTGTTTAAATTAATATTTTCTCCTTTCTCATTAATGCTATTCCAGATATCATCTAGAATTTTGATACGATTTTTTACCATTTGACTGCCAATATGAATGGCTTTGAGACGTAATGATTCATCTTGGCCAATTAACCTAGTCATTATGCTGAACATTTTAATTGCATGAGTTTCATCTTCTTCAATATGAAGACTGAAGAACTCTGTTGCATCATTATCGTAGTTTAATGTGAGTAAAAAATCTAATACGGGCTTGTAAATTAAGGGAACAATAGCTTCAGCACCAAGGCACATTGCTGATAAACCTTCTAAAGGATCGTCAGCAAGACAATAAGTAAGCATAGAATCAATCATAGCAGTTGTGTTTTCAAAAGGTTTTTGGCTATTTATATCAGCTCCGACAGTTGCTAATGTTCTGTGAAAAAGTTCTGCATGGGTGATTTTATTATTATCCTCTAATCCTATTTCTCCCAATAAATTCTCAAGAAGATCTTGTATATCTTCTAATAAAGGTAATTTACTTATAAGTGCGATCAGATAACGTGTAAAATAGCGGGAATAGTAATAATGTTGAATTAAAAACGTTTTCAGCATACCTTCACTGGCAGTGCCATGACTAAACGCCTGGAGTACAGGGTGTCTTGTCAGATTCTGCAACTCTTTCGAGTCCAACCAGTCAATCCATATATCATTTATATTTTCTTGAGGTAGACTTGAATTCTTTTCTTCTATTTTTAAGCTCATTTTTACCCTCTTTTTTATATTAATAATATAGTTATTATTGTATTAACTCGGTGTCTTTATACCAATACTTAAATCACAATAATTAAAACAAAGTTAATTAATATCAAAGAGATAAATAAATCATTATAACTAAGATCAATAAAAAACATTCCCTATTTTGATATAGCCTTAATATTTAGATAATAAAACTTAGAACAAAATTATATGATTTTTTATTGTTATTATTTTAGTGAGTTAAATTTTATTTAATTAAGTAAGTTAATCAGATTTTTAAACATTAATAGCGAGATGTGATATTAATGCTATATTTAATTCACCATTGTTAATAAAATGATATTTATTCTTATTATGCATGTTATTTGACTGCTGATATGTCGCTTAAAAACTATGACATAAATAATATGATAAGAATTACACTTACTGTTAGGGGCTACTGACGTCTATTATTCATTATTTGCTCAATCCACATCGGCAACCAAGTTTTTTCAAAAGTTTCTTGCGTGTTTTCTGACTTCGTCTTCCGAAAGTATGTGCAATGATACGCTTTAACCGGGATTTCCAAGCATACCATAGCTAACGTTGTTGCTTTTTGTTTCCAACAAAAGGCTCCCATTTCATCAAATTCGCAGATAAGCTGAATTTCCACGTTATCCAAATATACCTAAAGAACAACGCGTTGAATGTGTGATCGAATATACCCAATGGAACGGGTATGGCCTGCTATATTAATTATTGCAGGCCAACTCTGGTTTATCCTCCACTTGGGAAAATCAAAGTCTGTCCCGGCGCTTCACGGTTCAGATGAATAAAATTCAGATGTTTTTCATAGTGATCAAGAATGTCGCTGATTATCTGTTCTTTTGTATAGCCCATTAAATCATTACCCTGTGTGCCTTCCATCAGAAAGGTTTCCAATCGGAAGTAATAAGACTTACCCAACCTCGCACGATAGGTAAATCCGGGTACGGAATAACGCTGCGGCCATATCTGATAAATAAAATTCTGTTCTTCCCCCAAATCAACAATCAGTTCAAGCGGGCTAAGACGCTTGTCCTCCTCCGAATGCAGAGTACTAAACTGCACTTTCGCACCGCGTAATTCCAACTCTTTTGCAACTTCCTGCATCGCAGGGCGACACATCATATCCAACATACGTTGGGTACTTTTCGTTCCCGGAAAATGCATCATACGACTCAGGCGCTGCTTCCAGTTCAAAGAACCATTGTCATGTACCAATGTTGGGGATGTATTCTGTAATGCACTGGCCTTACGGAAATCTTCCACCCGTAACGATTTATACAACCCCGCCATAATAAAGAAGATCACAAAACTAAATGGTAAGCCCATAATTACCGTGGTGTTTTGTAAAGCAGAGATACCATCCGTCATCAATATGCCCAATGTCAGCACACCAATCGCCACAGACCAGAATATTCGCAGCCAGTTTGGTGCATCATTATTAATATCACTGAGGTTAGATGTGAAATTACCTAAAACTAATGCTCCCGAATCAGCCGATGTAACATAAAATAACAGCCCGGTGATCGTAGCAACGGAAGCACTAAAAGTGAAAGCCGGATAAAGTGCCAACAGGTTATAAAAACCCCGCTCTGGATGGTTCAATACTGTTTCAGCTAATTGCCGATTGCCGTGAAGAATTTCATATAACGCACTGTTACCAAAAATGGATAACCAAAGCAGCGTAAAAACAAATGGAATAACCAGAGTTCCCGTTACAAACTGGCGAATTGTTCGACCACGGGAAATACGCGCAAGGAATAATCCAACAAACGGTGACCAGGCAACCCACCATGCCCAGAAAAACAGTGTCCAGTTATTCATCCATTCGGTCGGGCGTTCAAATGCGAAGCTATTGAGTGTCATGCTCATAAAACGGCTGATGTAATCACCAACATTCTGCACCAGTCCATTAAACAAAAATTCTGTATCCCCCACAAACAGGATAAATAGAATCAATCCTAATGCCAGTAACACATTCAATTCGGACAAAAATCGAATGCCTTTGTTCACACCAGAGGTGACAGATACCGTTGCCACGATCACCGAAAGCAGTATTAATCCCCCTTGAACACCTAAGCCCTGTGGCAACCCAAAAAGCACTTTCAAACCGTAATTTAGCTGCACCACACCGATTCCCAATGTAGTTGCGATACCGAAAATCGTCCCTATCACCGCAGCAATATCCACGGTATGACCGATAGGCCCTTTGATACGATTGCCAAAAATAGGATAGAGCGCTGAACGGATAGTTAATGGCAAGTTGTAACGATAACTGAAATATCCCAGTGCAATCCCCATCAGAGCATACATAGACCAGCCCGTCAGGCCATAGTGGAACAATGTCCACACCATCGCCTGACGAGCTGCTTCAATCGTTTCCCCTTTCCCCGTAGGTGGACGCATATATTGTGTAACCGGTTCAACTACTGAGAAAAACATCAAATCAATGCCTATCCCGGCAGCAAACAGCATCGCCGCCCAACTGAGCAAACTGAATTCGGGCTTAGATTGTTCCGGCCCTAGTTTGATAGAACCAAAACGGGAAGCGGCAACAAATATGACAAAGACAATATAAAGCGTTGCAGCAAGCAGATAGTACCAGCCAAATGTTTTAGTTACCCAATTCAGCGTACTTTTTATCCAGATACTCGTTGTATCCGTAAAGAAAAACGTGAAAAGAGAAAAGACAATAATTAATACTGCTGAGATAAAAAAAACGACAGAGTTCAGTGTATCCTTCTGACTATTTTTTGGACTGTCTTGTGTATTCATAGGCAGTTCCTGAAATTAATAAAAAGAAAAAACAAAAAAGAATAATGCTAATAACATAATGAATAATAAATAAAAATTTAAATCACTCTCAATAATCCCAACCCTTAATTGTGAAAATATTGTAATAAAACATATTTAATTTTGATTGAACATTCAATTAAAAAAAAGTTTAATAGCGGCCGAATCATTGATTTTCTGAGTGTCAGGCCATGCCCAAAATTGGAATACAGTCGATAAGAAAACAACAACTCATTGATGCAACATTAGCAGTCATCAATGAAGTTGGAATGCAGGAAGCAAGTATTGCGCAGATAGCCAGAAAAGCCGGGGTTTCTAACGGTATTATCAGTCACTATTTCAAAGATAAGAACAGATTACTTGAAGCGGCTATGCGGCATCTATTGCATCAACTCAAAATGGCTGTAGCACGACGGTTACGGCTACTCGACAATGCCACGCCGGCTCAAAGGATAACAGCCATCGTTGAAGGAAATTTTGACGCCAGCCAAATCAATAGTGCAGCCATGAAAACCTGGCTGGCTTTTTGGGCCAGCAGCATGCACCAACCCAATTTATACCGATTACAACAAGTGAATGAACGTCGCCTGTATTCCAATATCTGTGTTGAATTCAGAAGGGTTCTGCCCAAAAGAGAAGCGCAACTGGCAGCACAAGGGCTGGCAGCTTTGATTGACGGTATCTGGCTGAGAAGTGCCTTAAGCAGCAAGCCTTTTGATATAGAAAGTGCCTTCACTATTACTATTGATTATATCGAGCAGAAACTCAGATAACTGGTGTACCCTGAGTTCTGACCTAAGGAGACTCTATGACCCGTTTTGGTTTACAGAAGCTTTATATCCACGGTGCTTATGTTGATAGCACCAACCCTGACAGAAACACTTTTGATGCAATCAATCCAGCCAATGGTGAAGTCATTGCTCAACTACAGGCGGCAACTGAACAAGATGTTGAACTGGCTGTGGAAAGTGCCCAAAAAGGACAGAAAATCTGGGCAGCAATGACTGCGGTAGAGCGTTCACGGATCTTACTTAAAGCGGCAGATATTCTCCGTGAGCGCAATGATGAGTTATCCGAACTGGAAACACTGGATACCGGCAAACCGCTCTCTGAGACTCAGGTAATTGATATCCTTACCGGTGCCGATGTTCTGGAATATTATGCCGGTCTGATCTCTGCGATTGAAGGCCAGCAAATTCCATTGCGTGAATCCTCTTTCATCTATACGCGCCGTGAACCACTAGGTATCGTAGCAGGTATTGGTGCATGGAACTATCCAATCCAAATTGCATTGTGGAAATCAGCACCCGCGCTGGCGGCCGGTAATGCCATGATTTTCAAACCCAGTGAAGTCACTTCCCTCACCGCCCTGAAACTCGCTGAAATTTACACTGAAGCAGGTTTACCTGACGGAGTATTTAACGTCCTGACAGGCATGGGATATGAAGTAGGCCACTATCTGGCTGTCCATCCGAAAATCGCCAAAATATCTTTTACCGGCGGTATTGTCACCGGCAAGAAAGTAATGGCTAACGCATCCGGATCAACATTGAAAGAAGTCACAATGGAACTGGGTGGTAAATCTCCGTTGATCATTTTCGATGATGCCAATCTGGATCGGGCTGCTGATATTGCCATGATGGCAAATTATTTCAGTTCAGGTCAGGTCTGTACCAACGGCACACGCGTTTTTATCCCGAAAGCACTGGCTCCTGATTTTGAAAATAAAATTCTTGAACGTATCAAACGGATCCGCATTGGCTCACCGCTTGATCCGAATACCAATTTTGGACCATTGGTCAGCTTCCCGCATATGGAATCTGTCTTGCGCTACATAGAAAGCGGCAAAAATTCCGGTGCCCGTCTGCTATATGGCGGCAAACGCTTAATGGACGGTGCTCTGGCGAAAGGGGCATTTGTTGCACCAACCGTATTTACCGACTGTACCGATGACATGCTGATTACCCAGGAAGAAATTTTCGGCCCGGTAATGTGTATCCTGACCTACGAAACAGAAGATGAGGTCATTGCTCGTGCTAATAACACAGATTATGGCCTTGCCGCAGGAGTAGTGACGAAAGATTTATCCCGTGCTCACCGTGTTATCCACCAATTAGAAGCCGGGATTTGCTGGATCAACACATGGGGAGAATCACCCGCAGTTATGCCAGTGGGTGGCTACAAACATTCTGGTGTCGGGCGCGAAAATGGGCTGGTTACTCTACAACACTATACACAGATTAAATCAATACAGGTTGAACTAGGAAACTTCGAATCCCTATTTTAATCCACAACTGAAACAGAGGAGATAACAATGGTATTTGACTACATTATTATCGGTGCTGGTTCAGCGGGTAATGTGCTTGCAACTCGTTTGACGGAAGATCCGAATGTTACTGTCCTGTTGCTAGAAGCAGGTGGGCCAGATTACCGATTCGACTTTCGTACTCAAATGCCAGCAGCGCTGGCATACCCTTTGCAGGGAACCCGTTATAACTGGGCTTATGAAACCGATCCTGAACCCTACATGAATAACCGTCGCATGGAGTGTGGACGGGGTAAGGGATTAGGCGGATCGTCATTGATCAATGGTATGTGCTATATCCGTGGCAATGCGATGGACTTTGATAATTGGGCAAAACACCCCGGTCTGGAAGACTGGACGTATCTCGATTGTCTGCCTTATTTCCGCAAAGCAGAATCACGGGATATTGGTCCGAATGATTATCATGGTGGAGATGGCCCTGTCAGCGTTACCACCCCCAAAGCAGGCAATAATGCGCTTTTTCATGCGATGGTAGAAGCCGGTATTCAGGCTGGCTATCCAAGCACTGACGACCTGAATGGCTACCAGCAAGAAGGTTTTGGCCCAATGGATCGCACTGTCACGCCCAGAGGGCGTCGCTCCAGCACTGCACGCGGGTATCTGGATCAAGCCAAATCGAGATCTAACCTGACCATTATTACTCATGCACTAACAGACACCATCAAATTTGAGGGTAAAACTGCCGTTGGTGTCGATTTCTACCAAAGTAATAGTTTAATATTGACACAGGCCAAAGCACGCAAAGAAGTTTTGCTCTGTGCCGGAGCCATCGCTTCCCCGCAGATTTTGCAACGTTCAGGCATTGGCCCTGAAGATGTATTGCATGAATTTGGTATTCCTGCGATACATATTTTGCCCGGTGTAGGACAAAATCTTCAGGATCATCTTGAAATGTACCTGCAATATGAGTGCCTCAAACCTGTTTCTCTCTATCCTTCTTTGAAATGGTATAACCAACCGATGATTGGGACTGAATGGTTATTTAAAGGCACGGGTATTGGTGCCAGCAATCATTTTGAAGCTGGCGGTTTTATCCGCTCCAGTAAAAAATTTGCCTGGCCCAATATTCAGTATCACTTCTTACCTGTCGCCATTAACTACAATGGCAGTAATGCAGTCAATAAACATGGCTTTCAAGCTCACGTTGGTTCGATGCGTTCTCCAAGCCGGGGACGTGTGAAAATTAAGTCACGTGACCCACGCCAGCATCCAAGTATTTTGTTTAACTATATGTCTACAGAACAGGACTGGCAGGAATTCCGCGATGCCATTCGCATCACACGAGAAATCATGGTACAACCCGCACTTGCGCCTTATTGTGGCCGGGAGATAAGCCCCGGAGCTGATATTCAGACAGATGAGCAGTTGGATGCCTTTATTCGTGAACGTGCCGAGACAGCTTTTCATCCATCCTGTAGTTGTAAGATGGGATTTGATGAAATGGCGGTTGTTGATGGTCAAGGGCGAGTGCATGGTGTTGAAAACCTGCGTGTCATTGATGCGTCTATTATGCCGGAAATTATTACCGGCAATTTGAATGCCACCACCATCATGATGGCAGAGAAAATCGGCGATAAAATCCGGGGACATACCCCTTTGCCCCGTAGTCAGGCAAAATATTATGTCGCCAATGGTGCTCCGGTACGTAAATCGCCGGTCAACACATCATCAAAAATTTCCTGAAAAAAGGGTGATCACGTTCAGATCACCCTTCCTATATAAATAAATTATCAGAGTGATAAATTCTGGCACACTGAATTAACCTTCCTCTTTTTTACTATTATCACCTTTAAGACTATTGATTAAATCATCCGTTTTTTTATCAGTATCCGATTTGATTTCTTTCGTCTTCGACTTTATTTCATCTGCAAACCGATTAATTTTATCCGTGGCCTGTTGTTGTACCTCCCCCGCTTTGGCTGCCACCTTATCCGCTGCGTCATTTAGAGATTTTGTCACATCATCCTTTACATCAGCCGTCTTGGAAGATTGCGTTTGACTTACCGCATCATGAGTGGAATGGTTGATGTTACCCTGTGTTTCCCTGGATTTATCTACCGACTCACGTTCTCCGCCCGTAGCATTGTCTTTCATGCCTTGTGGTTTTTCTTTTTCATTGTCCGTATCCGTCATTCCTGAGTTTTTTTGCTCAGTATCCGTTTTCATTTGAGACGCACTATCTTCAGTTTGATGGGTTGAATCCTCCGCTTTTTTGGAAGCATCATCACAACCTGCAATAAATGCCACAATTCCTACCAAGAACAGTGTACTAAGAATCTTCTTCATTGATTAACCCCTTGCACTTACGGAAATAACCTTGCGAATGAGTGTCCTGGTTTTTATACCACAACATCCCATAAGCACTTTGCAGCAAACGATGTCTATAAAAACGATGCCTATAAAAAAACTGTACTGATAAAAAGCATGCCGTTAAAAAATACACATATAAAAATAATTCTCATTTTCATCTACCCGATTTACTTTCCTGGGTGACTTATAACAATGCAATATTTCACACAGACACTTTCCGGGAAATTTATGGCAAATAATAGTCAAAATTTAGAAAAACACCCAATCGCAACTTTTATCCGAAAAATTTTAAGCGGAACATTCTCTGGCACTCTGGTGCTAGGCACTGTATTTTCCGGCTCAGTTTCGGCTACTGAAATTCCTTCAAAACAAAAGTCAGAAAAGAAAAATGAGGTGATGCAGCTTTCTACGCTTTCTGTTGTAGGGAGTACACATAACAGCACCAGTGCGGGTAGTTCTGCACTTAAAAAGGAAGATATTGACCGTACTCAGGCGGATAATATCGCTGAGCTGCTTGGACAACTTCCCGGCGTTTCAATGTCTGGTTCACCACGTCCCGGCGGACAAACATTAAATATCTGGGGGATGGGTGACCAAGAAGATGTCAAAGTGACACTGGATGATGCCCCAAAAGGGTTTGAGAAATACCGCCAGGGTTCCATCTTTATCGAACCTGAATTAATCAAACGGATTGATGTGGATAAAGGGCCACATAATATATTGAATGGCAACGGTGGGTTTGGTGGCTCGGTTAAAATTGTGACCAAAGACGCCAGCGATTTATTGCGCCCTGATGAGGATTGGGGTGGTTTTATTAAACAAAGCTACCATACCAATGACAGACAGTGGATCAACAGTGCTGCATTATATGGCAGAGATGCCAATGGCTACGCTGATGGATTACTGTATTTCAGCAAACGCGATGGTCATAATATCCAGCGCCCTGATGGCACACGCTTTGAGTTTTCACAAAACAATCAAACATCCTATTTATTGAAAACCAATTTCTACCCCAGTGATGCGCATACAATAAGTTTATCTGCGATGCGCTCTGAATCGGATGGCTGGCAGCCGTGGGCGGCTAAACGGGATAAGATGACCGTTCCATCAGCCGTTGATGTAGAGAAATACGGTTGGAATGGCGCCTGGAAAAGAAAACTGATTTTCCGTGATCAAATCGATCAAAACTATTCCGCCAAATGGAATATCGCCCCCGAAGATAATCCATGGATTAATCTGACACTGACTTACGCTTATTCCAAAACCAAACAAAACGATAGTCGCCCAAGAAACGCTGCTTCTTTTTTCAGTGGCTCAATGGGGAACAAAAGTTGGACGGATTACACCGACAATATGGTTGAGATCAACAATAATAGTGTGTTCTCAACAGGTGTAATCGAGCATGAATTAATAGCTGGAACCCGTTGGCATAAGAATCAGCGCAACGTTTTAATGTTCGATAAAAGTAAAAGTAAAAATATACAAAACAATGCTGAGTATAATTACGGCTATTATCAGCCTCACTATATGCCATCGGGCACTCAGCATACCTACAGTCTCTATATGCAGGATTCTCTGAAGCTGGGTAGCGTTACAGTTACACCAGGAGTGCGCTATGACCATGTAAAAAATACGGGTGAAGAAAATAAGGCCCCTCGTTTTAACAATAAATCCCCCGAAGCCAATCATGACTACAGCAGTGTAACTTATACTGGCTGGACACCTCATCTGGGCTTAATGTGGAAAACTACTCCGAATCTCTCACTATTTGCAGACATCAGCCATACATGGAGAGCACCACTGGTAGATGAACAATATGAGGTTCAGTCAGAAGGAACCTCCGTTCCGGGCTCCAGCCGTAACCTAAGTACTGAAAAAATGACAGGAATACGATTTGGTGCCATTTTTGATTACGATAATCTGATGCTTGAGAATGACAGTCTACAAATCCGTACTACGCTATTCCATAATCGGGGAAAAGATGAAATTTTCAAAAGACGTGGAATTTATTGTGAGGAACACCATAAAAGTGGTTTATCTAATGCATGTGGAAAACCATTATCGAATCACCGCAATCTACCCGGCTACACCATACAAGGGTTGGAAATAGAAACTTTCTACGATAGCGCCATTCTGTTTGGTAAGTTATCTTACTCCACGATACGTGGACAACGTGATACTTCTCCGCGTGACCCATGGATAGGACATAAAACCTGGTGGGATCAAATACCGCCAACATCATTGCACACCACGTTCGGCTTTAAAATCCCGCTCTTGCAAATGACAATGGGCTGGAAAGGTGACTTTATCCGTAAACAAGATCGTTCACCTGTAGATGACGACCCAGAAGCTGGATATTGGTCATTACCAAAAGCCAAAGGCTATGCCCTGCACGGCCTGTTTGCAAGCTGGCGCCCGTCTCTTATGAAAGGCTTTGAAGCACGGATCACTGTAGATAACCTGTTCAACCGTGATTACTATCCATACTTAGGAGAAGCTGTTTCTGGTATTGGCCGTAATTACAAATTCAGTATTTCACAGCAATTCTAACTAACACTTAACGATTCAACTGATAATCCTCTTAATTTTTAAGGGGATTATCACTGCAATGCCCATTGACTTCCACTAATTAAATAAAAATAATAATCATTATCGTTTTTATTCTACTCCATCAGGCAATATCACATGGCTGTGCAAAAAAGCACATTCGGGCACAATGAAATAGCCCAACAACTCTACTGCGAACACCACAATTGGTTATATAACTGGATCAAACAAAACTGTGTTTATTCACACCATGCAGAAGATCTTGCCCATGACATTTTCATCAAATTGATGCAATTTTCAGATCTTGCTGATGTTCGCCATCCCAGAGCTTTTTTAATTACCATTGCCCGCAGGACTATCGCTAATTACTACCGCCGGAAAAAACTCGAAGACAATTATCTGGAATCTGTCAGTACAATACCGAACAATACTGTATGCCCATCAGAATATCAGCTTACACTGTTAGAACAATTAGAGAGGATAGATAAGATCCTTGATGAACTGCCGAAAAAAGTCAGACAAGCGTTCCTGCTAACACGGCTACAAGGAATGCACTATAAAGATGTGGCAGCAAATCTGGATGTTTCAATGAGCTCAGTGAAAAGCTACTTGCAGCAAGCTCACAGGAAGTGTCATCCTTTTAATACCCTGCTTTGATCTTGAAAGAAGCCGATAAAAAACCCGCTGTTTTGTCTCACAGCGGGCTATCCTTCAAACGCAATTTTTTAACTGGTGGCTGATTTTTTTCAAGAAGAATATCATCAAAGAATGCGGTTTTTCCTCAGTTGAGCATGGCGGGCAGCTTCCCTTGCCATACGTTTTTTACGTGCATCACAAGGTTCAGGACAATCACAAACTTTTTCAACACCTATGCTTCCCAAGCCTCCACAACTTCCCTGAATACTTTTGCGCTTAAAGATATAGCCTAATGCCATCCCCACAAAAGCCAACAGGAAAAAGATAAAGGCTGCGATAAAAACTTCCATAACCTTTCCCTCTTATTTTTTCTGTTGTAACCCGTTATTTTTATCTTGTAACCTGTTGTTTTTATTTTGTAAATAGTACTTAAAAGCCGGGCTATAACGTTCTTCAAAACCATCTTTAGTTTTGACTATCATAAAGACCGGAATGTTCAGTTTTTCAGCTAATTCCATTCCCTTAACCGGCCCTAACACATCTAGACCCGTAGAAAAACCGTCTGCGCTCATACAGGTCGGTGCAATAACCGTAATCGAGACCAGATTATGTCTGATAGGGTTACCTGTTTTAGGATCAATGGTGTGAGAATAACGCACACCATGCTGTTCAAAATAGTTGCGGTAATCACCCGATGTCGCAACAGCCATCTCACCGGGTTCAATAATTTCCTGAGCACTTTGCGTCATTCCACTATCGGATGGCTTTTCAATCGCAATTCGCCACGGCGTACCCTTACCGTTGTTACCTGATGTGCGAACTTCACCACCAATATCAACCATGTAATTTCTGATATTCTGGGAAGTCAGATATTCCGCGACCACATCAACGCCGTAGCCTTTAGCAATGGAGGAAAGATCAACATATAATTCGGGAATGGATTTAATCAGATTATTGCCTTCAACAGATAATTTATCGATCCCAATCCACGCACGACGCGTTACCAATTCTTCATCTGTTGGCGCCTTAGTCACTCGTCCTTCCGGTCCAAATCCCCACAAATTCACTAATGGCCCAACAGTCACATCTAAAGCACCATCCGTCAATTGATTAATACGGATAGCTTCCTTAACCACTTTCGCTGTAGCTGCGGATACCGGAAAAGGTTTATTCACTTCACGACTTTGATTAAAACGACTCAATTCAGAATTTGGCCGGTAAGTGGACATTTGATCGTTTACTTCTTCCAATAAACGATCAATCTCTTTTTGCAGTTTTTCCGGGGAAGATGCCAACGAATCAGCAACATACTTGATGGAGTAATAAGTCCCCATCGTTTGCCCACTCAGGTTCTGTTGTTCTGGGCCACCACATGCTGATAACAGCACGGCCATCAACATCAATATACCCCTGTTGATAATTTTTTTACTCAACATAACTTACTCTTTCTGAATCGTCAGCGCCCACTAAATGTGGGCGCTTATCGTTAAATCAAAGTGTTATATACCCGTCGCTTTTCAATCGTGAAATCCATAGGGTATAGATCATGATCTGATTCAGATCATCAGCCACCGAAATCATCCAGCATAATGTTTTCATCTTCTACGCCAAGGTCTTTCAGCATCTTAATGACCGCAGCGTTCATGACCGGAGGCCCACACATGTAGAATTCACAATCTTCTGGCGCCGGATGGTCTTTCAAATAGTTTTCATACAAGACATTGTGAATAAAGCCTGTATAACCATCCCAGTTATCTTCCGGCAAGGCATCAGACAGCGCAACATGCCAGGTGAAGTTTTCATTTTCTGCCGCCAGTTGGTCGAAATCTTCGGTATAGAACATTTCACGCTTGGAGCGGGCACCATACCAGAAAGAGATCTTACGCTTGGAATTCAAACGATTTAGCTGATCAAAAATGTGAGAACGCATTGGTGCCATACCTGCACCACCACCGATGAATACCATTTCAGCATCGGTATCCTTCGCAAAGAATTCACCGAACGGGCCGGAAATCGTCACCTTATCACCAGCTTTTAATGACCAGATGTAAGAAGACATGATACCCGGTGTCACATCAGGGTTTCTTGGCGGCGGTGTGGCAATACGCACGTTCAGCATAATGATGCCATGCTCTTCCGGATAGTTCGCCATTGAGTATGCACGAACTGTCGGCTCGTTGACTTCAGAAACATAGCGGAACAAATTAAATTTATCCCAATCTTCGCGATATTCCTGCGGTACATCAAAATCAGCATAACGAGCAACATGTGGAGGACATTCAATCTGAATGTAACCACCTGCGCGGAATGGTACAACTTCCCCCTCAGGAATTTTCAGTTTTAATTCCTTAATGAAAGTCGCTTTATTATCGTTAGAGATAACTTCACATTCCCATTTCTTAACGCCGAAGATCTCTTCCGGCAACTCAATTTTCAGGTCTTGCTTAACATTAACCTGACATGCCAGACGGCAGCCTTCTTTTGCTTCACGCTTGTTAATGTGAGACAGCTCTGTAGGCAAGATGTCACCACCACCTTCTTTGATCTTCACACGGCATTGGCCACAAGAGCCACCGCCACCACAAGCTGAAGAAACGAAAATGCCCTGATTGGCAAGCATACCCAACAATTTGTCACCAGCGGGAGCTGTAAAACTTTTCTCCTCATCGCCGTTGACTTCAACTTTAATATCCCCGGTGTTCACTAACTTCGATTTTGCGAACAAAATCATTGCCGTCAGCGCCAACACAATCAGGGTAAACATTACTACGCCTAGAATGATTATATCCATGAATTCTTCTCTCCTTTAGAGCTGCACGCCGGAGAAGGACATAAAGCCCAATGCCATCAATCCGGTGGTAATAAAGGTGATCCCCAGTCCTTTCAAACCTGCCGGAACATCCGCATATTTCATTTTTTCACGAATAGCAGCCATCAGAACAATGGCCAGCATCCAGCCCATACCGGAACCGAAACCATATACAATGGATTCGCCAAAGTTATAGTCACGCTGTGCCATGAAAGAAACACCACCGAAAATCGCACAGTTCACCGTAATCAACGGCAGGAAAATCCCCAGTGCGTTGTAAAGTGCGGGAACGTAACGATCAAGGATCATTTCCAGAATCTGCACCAGTGCAGCGATCACACCGATAAAAGTAATGAAGTTCAGGAAACTCAGATCAACCCCATCAATCAGGGCTCCATCACGGAGTACCAAATTGTAAACAAGGTTATTGGCAGGAACAGAAATTCCCAAAACAACCGTTACGGCAACGCCCAGACCAAAAGCAGTTTTGACGTTTTTAGACACTGCCAGAAAAGTACACATACCGAGAAAGAAGGATAACGCCATATTCTCGATAAAGACGGCACGGACAAATAAACTGATATAATGTTCCATGTTGTCTATTACTCCTTATCAACCTGCTCAGGTTTCAGAGTCCGCAGACCCCAAATCAGCATACCAATGATGAAGAATGCACTTGGGGCCAACAGAAACAGACCATTAGGCTGATACCAACCACCATTTTTGATGGATTCCATCACAGTAATACCCAACAGTTTTCCTGAGCCAAACAGCTCGCGCAAAAAGCCCACCAGTAACAGAATGACACCATAGCCTAAACCGTTACCAATACCATCCATGAAACTCTCCACTGGAGGCGATTTCATGGCATAGGCTTCTGCACGCCCCATTACGATACAGTTAGTGATGATAAGGCCGACAAACACAGATAATTGTTTCGAGATTTCATAGGCATATGCCCGCAAAATCTGGTCTACCACAATAACCAACGATGCAATAATCGCCATCTGTACAATGATTCGCACACTGCCCGGAATGTAATTGCGAATCAACGAAATGAAAAAGTTAGAAAATGCTGTTACCAGTGTTACAGCAAGCGTCATCACCAATGCAGTTTCCAGTTTGGTGGTTACAGCCAATGCTGAACACACACCCAAAACCTGTAATGCAATTGGGTTATTATCAAACAGCGGCCCAAGAAGGACGCGTTTTATCTCTTTACTATCAGCCATCTTTCAAGGCTCCCTCACGTACTTTTTTCAGGAACGGGCCAAAACCATTATCACCCAACCAGAAATCAAACATATGCTGAACACCGTTAGACGTCAGAGTCGCGCCAGACAAACCATCTACACCATAAGGATTATCACCCGCGCCACCACGAACGATTCTGAGCGCCGGAGCACCTTGCGGGTTATAAAGTTTTTTGCCGACCCATTGCTTACGCCATTGTGGGTTGTCAACTTCACCACCCAATCCCGGTGTTTCGCCGTGAGAGTAGTAAGTAATACCGCGAGATGTTACGCCATCCACATCAATGGAAATAAAGGCATACATCATTGACCACAGACCTGAACCATATACCGGTAATACCAACTCAGTCGTTTTGCCATCTCCATCTTTAACCAGATAGATTTCTGCTCTATCAGCACGGCGACGAATTTTCGCCAGATCCTGTTCTGGAGATAAAGCTATGCTGGTTTCATCACTGCGCAGGGCATTATTCAGATCAAAATTACCCTCACTTTTTTCGAGCGTTGCTGTCTTCAAATCAAGCAATCTTGGCTGGATACGGCTATTATAAGTGGCTTTGATTTCTGCTGTTGTCATGTCTGGTTTTAGCAAACCAGCAACATCCAGAATATTACGTTGTTTATCCAACAGTTTTTGTTCTTGTTGCTGTGCTTTCAAACCTACGGCTGAACCCGCAACGACAATCGAACATACAAGGCACAGCACAAAAACAACAAGAAACGTTCTGCCGATGCTGTCATTATTTTTTGGTTTATCATTAGCCACGGGCTTTTCTCCGCTTAATATTGGCCTGTACGACCAGATAATCGAACAGTGGCGCGAACAGGTTAGCAAACAGAATCGCCAACATCATCCCTTCTGGGTAAGCCGGGTTTACAACACGGATCAGGATACACATCACCCCAATCAAGATACCGTACGCCCATTTTCCTTTGTCCGTAAATGCAGCAGATACTGGATCTGTCGCCATAAAGATCATACCGAAAGCAAAGCCACCCAGAACCATATGCCAATACCATGGCATGGCGAACATTGGATTAGTATCTGAACCAATCGCATTAAACAGGCAGGACATTGCAATCATACCGATCATGACACCTGCAACAATGCGCCATGAAGCAATGCGGGCAAACAGAATAATGGCACCACCGATGAAAATCATCAGGGTAGAAACTTCACCAATTGAGCCGGGGATATTACCAAGGAAAGCATCCATCCATGTTACAGGCTGGCTGGTGATGGTGTTCATCAGAGCATGCTGGCCCGCATTCGCCCATTGAGACAGTGGAGTTGCCCCAGAAAAACCGTCAGCCGCAGTCCAGACCAAATCACCTGAAATTTGGGCAGGATAAGCAAAAAACAAGAAAGCACGCCCCGCCAAAGCCGGGTTAAGGAAGTTACGACCTGTTCCACCAAAGATTTCTTTTGCAACTACGACACCAAAAGTAATCCCCAGTGCCGCCTGCCACAATGGCAGTGTTGGTGGAACAATCAGTGCGAACAGAATAGAGCTGACAAAGAAGCCTTCGTTGATTTCATGTTTGCGGATAATGGCAAATAAGATTTCCCAAAAGCCACCAACCACAAAAACGACAGCATAAATTGGCAGAAAATAGGTTGCTCCCAGTAACATTTTGCTGCCCCACCCTGCATCAGGTGTCAGTGATGCACCAAGATACTGGGCCAATATATAATGCCAGTCAGAAGCCAGAACCTGCTGTAATGCCTCTCCACTGTATAGATGGGTCAATGCAGGTATCGCCTGATTCCCTACATTATACATTCCCCAGAACATGGCCGGAAAAACAGACATCCATACCAGAATCATCATACGCTTGAGATCGATGGCATCGCGGACGTGGGCGGTTCCCTTTGTCACTGTTCCCGGAGTGTAAAAAACGGTGCTTACTGCCTCATAGAGAGGATAATACTTTTCCAGTTTGCCGCCGGCCTCAAAGTGGTGTTCTACTTTCTCAAATAAATTTTTCAGGCCCATGAATTACCCTTCCTGCTCAATCTTAGTCAGCACTTCACGCAGTACCGGACCATACTCATATTTACCTGGGCAAACATAAGTACACAGTGCCAAATCTTCTTCATCCAACTCCAGACAACCCAATGCCTGAGCGCTGTCAGTGTCTCCCGCCAGCAAGTCACGAAGCAGATGAGTAGCCATAATATCCAACGGCATCACCCGCTCATAGTTGCCGATTGGCACCATAGAGCGCTCTCCGCCATTTGTGGTGGTTGAAAAAGCAAAACGTTTCGTTTTCAGGAAGTGACCGATAGTAGTACGGGTAATGGAGAATTTATTAACTCCCGGTGCAATCCAGCCAAACAGTTCTTTTTCACGCCCTTCAGCCAGAACAGAGACCAAAATGTGGAAACGTCCCAGATAATGATGTACTTCATCTGATTTCATACCACACAGTACAGAACCGGAAATGATGCGATTCTCACCTTCTTTCAACTGATCTTGTGTCAACTCCAGCAAATCAGCGCCCAGAAGGGAACGAACTAGACGTGGTGATTTAACCTGCGGCCCTGCCAGAGAGATTACGCGATCAGTATACAGTTCACCGGTTGTGAATAACTTACCGATAGCGATAACATCCTGATACCCCAAGTGCCATACTGTTTTTTGGGCACTGACTGGTTCAATGAAATGAATATGCGTTCCAACCAGCCCTGCCGGATGTGGACCGACAAATTGGTTGTAAGTAATTTGAGAATTGTTCCCTGCATTTGGAATATTTCCAGCACCGTGGCAGACGTGGATTTTTCCTTCTGTCAGTTTTGACAGAATATTCAGACCATCAACAAAGGCCTCTTCCTGCGTCGCAATAACAACAGATGGATCAGCAGCCAATGGCTGTGTATCTATTGCTGTGACAAAGATTGCCTTTGGTGTGGAACCGGGGACAGGTGAACGACTGAAAGGACGTGTACGCAATGCCGTCCACAGCCCTGATGCGAGCAGGTTTTTTTCTACCTGTTCACGAGTCAGACCAGCAAGTTCTGCACGATCATAACGATCAAATGTGATTTGCTCATCACCACTCACTTCAATCACGACAGATTGCAGTACACGACGCTCTCCGCGTCCAATGGTAACAACTTTCCCACTTGCGGGACTGGTAAAAACGACCCCTGGATTCTTTTTATCTTCAAAAAGAATTTGCCCTTTTTTGACATGCTCACCTTCCTTAACCAGCATAGAAGGACGCATTCCAACATATTCTTCGCCCAATAAGGCGACATGGCGAATCGTCGGACCATCTTCTATAACTTGGGCAGGCGCTCCTGCTATCGGGAGGTCGAGTCCTTTTTTAATTTTAATCATAAGATTTGCACAAGTTTATCAGTTAAATCATATGCTACAGATCATCCTGTGGAATTTCCCTGGGATAATGCAGCGACTTCAGTAATAAAAAACACGTTGAGCGGCATATGCCTCAAATTATTCATGCCGATAATCGTTACAATATTTTCTTAAGTTTCGCCGGCAACAATTCTAACATTTCCCCCAAACGCTGTCTGACTAATCGAGTGATTTAGCTCAAGCAAATAAAAATAATTTCTCTGCTGAACCGTTAACTACTCGATAAATCCGAGCCTAAGCCTCATTTTTCCCGACAAAGGAGCGCTTTTTGCGCAATCGATTATTTTATGGGGACCCAATATTGCGGTTATATTTACTCAGCATATTGCCATGACCTGATAACCTTAGACTCAGTATTTCATTAATTTATTAACTTTTAGGTAGCGATGTTATGAAAGAAAAATTTATTTATTTCTCACTCATTTTACTTCTTACCAATATACCAATTTTTACTCTGGCTAAAGGCGCATTATCAAGGAATTACTCATTAAGTGAACACTCACCATTAAGACAACTCGGTGCTGAGATCTTCATTCAAATATTCAAAGAAGAAAAAGTTCTTGAACTCTATACCAAAAACAGCACCGGACATTATCAATTAACCCAACAATACCTTGTCTGTAATTACTCCGGTGGTCTTGGCCCCAAGATATTGACCGGTGATTTCAAAAGCCCGGAAGGTTTTTACCACGTCAACCTTAAACAGTTAAAGCCGGATAGCAGCTATTATCGGGCCATTAATTTGGGCTTTCCTAACGAATTTGATAAATACCGAGGTTATTCTGGTAAGAATTTAATGATCCATGGTGAATGTAAATCCATTGGCTGCTACGCCATGACTAATCGTTATATGGATGAGATATATCGATATGCGGAAAGTGCACTCCATCATGGGCAACGTGAAATTAAGATTAATATTTACCCTTTCAGGATGACGCCATCAAATATGAGACGCCATCACAATAACATTAATTACTCATTTTGGGAGCAGTTACAGCCTGCCTATGAATATTTTATCAAAAACGGCATACCTGCTACTGTCAATGTCATCAGAGGGCAATATATTGTTAGCGTGACACCTCCATCTGCTCGGAAAAATCAATCAGAATATGCGTTCACCAAGGTGAAATAAAGCATAGCTTCCCGGCTCAATTTTATTCCAGGTTTCATTATGCGTTAAAGGCTGAGTTGCGATCACTGATACCACATCATCAGGGTGGGTATGTTGCTGAAAATCAATTTCAATATCCTGATCGAGCAATGTCGCCTTACCGAAAGGTGACCGGCGGGTAATCCAATGCAATTGTGTCGAACAATAGGCCATCATAAATTTCCCGTCAGATAACAACATATTGAATACCCCTTTTTCCCTGAGTTCATCTGCCAATGATGCAATAAAACGGAACACCGCGGACCAGTTAGCAGGCCGCTTAGGATATCTGATTGATAATCGGTGCAATATCCAACAAAACGCCCGCTCACTGTCAGTTTCACCAACCGGACGATAATTTCCCGTTTTCAGGTGACGATATCCTTTCAATTGCCCATTATGAGCATAAGTCCAGTGTCTGCCCCACAATTCACGTGTAAACGGATGGGTATTGACCAGAGATACATTGCCACGGTTGGCCTGACGAATATGAGCAATAATGGCCTCAGATTTGATCGGATAACCCTGAATAAAGCGGGCAACAGGTGAATAATAACAGGGTTGATGGTCTTTGAAAGTTCGGTAACCCAACCCTTCATAGAAAGTGATCCCCCAACCGTCCCTATGAGGACCGGTATTCCCGCCACGTTGGATCAGGCCACTCAAACTGAAAATGATATCCGTTGGTACATTGGCATTCATGCCAAGTAATTCACACATTGCCTACCTCTAACCTGCACCTGACAATCTGTAATCAGACTCTTACCATTTCTTTTTCAATCAACTGAATCAAAATATGGATTACTTTGATATGAATTTCCTGAATACGATCCGCATAACCAAAATGCGGTACACGAATTTCAACATCTGCAGTTTCTGCCATTTTACCGCCATCTTTACCCGTCAGCGTAATGACTTTCATCCCTTTTGTGCGGGCAGCTTCAATTGCCTTAATAATATTACCGGAATTGCCCGAAGTCGAAATTCCGAGCAAAACATCCCCCTTTTGACCAACGGCCTCAACATAACGGGAAAACACATAATCATAGCCAAAATCATTGCTAACACAGGATAAATGGCTGGGATCAGAAATAGCGATACCAGGATATCCTGGGCGATTTTCGCGATAACGGCCTGTCAACTCTTCCGCAAAATGCATAGCATCGCAATGTGAACCGCCATTACCACACGAAAGCACTTTTCCTCCCGCCTTAAATGAATCAGCCAACAAAACGGCCGCTTTTTGAATGGCCTCAATATTTGTATTATCGTTGAGGAAATTAGCCAGCGTTTCTGCGGCTTCGGATAACTCATTGCGGATCAGATCTTGATACATGGGACTCATACTCCTGAAAGGAAAGGGCTTCGGGATTAATAACAACAATTACCCAGTGTAACGGATTCCACCCCCTGAAAGAAGATACCATCACCTCTCTAAGAAATTCTCCCACCAAAAACTTTAATGACTTTGTGAGCCAGATTGTAATTAAGATGTAAATATATTGATAATTGTCTCTTCCTCATCTAAAAAAGAAGGACATCACAACAGGTCAGACCTCTGACGACTCAACCTGAGATTTACAGGAGTTTTACTATGACCGTCCTCAGCATTATTTTGTTTTTAGTCTTGATTGGCGCACTTTGTTACCGCAAAGTCAGCCTGACTGTCAGCAGCTTACTGCTTATTGCCTATACATTCATCATGGGTGTTACGGGTCTTTGGAGCTACTGGTTGCTGTTACCACTCGCTATTATCTTGTTCCCGCTTGTCTTCACTCCAACCCGTATCTCTCTATTTTCTGCGCCTGGTCTGAAAGCATTCCGCAAAGTTATGCCAAGTATGTCCAGTACAGAGAAAGAAGCGATTGATGCTGGTACAACATGGTGGGAAGGTGATCTGTTCCGCGGTAACCCTGACTGGAATAAATTGCATAATTATCCAAAACCACAGTTAACCGCTGAAGAACAAGCATTCATCAATGGCCCCGTGGAAGAAGCCTGCCGTATGGCAAATGATTTCCAAATCAGCCATGAATTAGCTGATTTACCTCCAGAGCTTTGGGCCTATCTGAAAAAACACCGTTTCTTTGCCATGATCATCAAAAAAGAATACGGCGGTCTGGAATTCTCAGCTTATGCACAATCACAAGTTCTGCAAAAACTGGCAGGTGTCTCCGGTATTCTGGCGATAACTGTTGGTGTACCTAACTCATTGGGACCTGGTGAACTGTTGCAGCACTATGGTACAGATGAGCAGAAAAAACGTTATCTTCCCGGCCTCGCCCGTGGCGAAGAGATCCCTTGTTTTGCTTTGACCAGCCCGGAAGCCGGCTCAGATGCAGGGGCAATTCCTGATACTGGTGTCGTCTGTATGGGCGAATGGCAAGGCGAACAAGTACTCGGTATGCGCCTGAATTGGAACAAGCGTTATATTACTCTTGCTCCTATCGCAACTGTATTGGGTCTGGCATTCAAACTGTATGACCCGGAACACTTATTGGGTGAAACTGAATCATTGGGTATAACTTGTGCCCTAATCCCAACAAATACCCCAGGTGTTGAAATCGGCCATCGTCATTTTCCTTTAAATATTCCATTCCAGAATGGGCCAACCCGCGGTAAAGATATTTTCGTTCCTATCGATTACATCATTGGTGGACCGAAAATGGCAGGACAAGGCTGGCGTATGCTGGTTGAGTGTCTGTCTGTTGGTCGTGGTATTACCCTGCCATCCAATGCAACTGGTGGATTGAAAAGCGCAGCTATGGCTATCGGTGCTTACTCTTATATCCGCCGTCAATTCAAACTGCCTATCGGTAAAATGGAAGGTATTGAAGAGCCACTGGCCCGCATCGCAGGTAACTCTTATCTGATGGATGCTGCGGCAACAATGATCACAAGCGGCATTATGCTGGGCGAAAAGCCTGCCGTTCTGTCTGCTATTGTGAAATATCATTGTACCCACAGAGGACAGCGTTCCATTATTGATGCAATGGATATCGCTGGTGGTAAAGGTATCTGCCTCGGCCCGTCCAATTTCCTGGCTCGTGGTTATCAGGGTGCCCCTATCGCCATTACCGTAGAAGGTGCGAACATTCTGACTCGTAGCATGATCATCTTTGGTCAAGGTGCAATCCGCTGCCATCCTTATGTTCTGGCTGAAATAGCCGCAGCAGAAGACAATGATGTCAAAGCGTTTGATAAAGCATTGTTCGGTCACTTAGGACACGTTGCCAGCAATACGTTACGCAGCCTGTGGTTAGGTATTACCAGTGGCAGAACCAGCAATACCCCGGTCAATGATGCAACACGTCGTTACTATCAGCACATCAATCGCCTGAGTGCAAACCTTGCCCTAATGTCCGATGTTTCCATGGGAGTATTGGGTGGCAGTTTGAAACGTCGTGAACGTATCTCCGCCCGTTTAGGTGATATTCTGAGTCAACTTTTCCTGGCAACAGCAACCTTAAAACGTTACGAAGATGAAGGTCGTCAGAAAGAAGATTTACCACTGGTTCAATGGGCTGCAGAGGATGCCTTGCATCAGGCAGAACAGGCCCTGAACAATTTGCTGCGTAACTTCCCTAATCGCCTGATTGCCGGTTTAATGCGAGTTATCATCTTCCCATTAGGTCGTTCACATACTACACCATCCGATAAATTGGATCACAAACTGGCACAGATATTACAAACACCATCCGCAACTCGTGACCGGGTTGGCCGTGGGCAATATCTGACACCAAGTGAGAATAATCCTCATGGATTATTGGAAGAAGCATTGCATGACATTATTGCCGCAGAGCCTATTCATGCCCGCCTGAGCCGTGAAGCAGGTAAAAACCTGAGTTTCACACGTCTGGATCAGTTGGCTGAAAAAGCATTAGCGGATAATAAGATTACTAAGGAAGAAGCTGATATCCTGAAACGCGCAGAAGTCAGCAGACTGCGTTCAATCAATGTTGATGAATTTGAAGCAGATGCCTTTGCTGTCCCGAATGCAACAAAAAAGTCTAAAAATCAGCAACAAACTAAAGCAGCCTAATGCTGGAATAGTACAGATATAAAATAGTACAGATATAAATAAGTATTAAAAAATATGGGGGCTTTATGCCCCCATATTTTTTTACATCACTTCCAGTGATAACAATTCTTGTATTGTCTGCCGGCGTCGAATTAAACGAAATTCACCATCAACAAACAATATTTCAGGGATCAAAGGCCGGCTATTATAATTTGAGGACATAGATGCACCGTAAGCACCTGTATCATGGAAAATCAGATAATCCCCGACAGAAACATCGGGCAACATACGGGGAATAACCTCTCCCCCTTCCAACTGAGTAAAGACATCTCCTGATTCACATAATGGCCCTGCCACCAACGTCTCCTGTAAGTTTGCCCTCTCGCTGCTCTTACCTTCACTATTTTGTCCATTTCCAGATAACTCATTTTCAGACAACACAGAAATATGGTGATAACTGCCATACATTGCTGGCCGCATCAAGTCATTGAAACCTGCATCTGCTAGCACATAATGGCGGCTTCCCATAGACTTTACCGCCCGTACTTCTGTCAGCAAAATTCCTGCTTCGGCAACCAAAAAACGACCAGGTTCAATTTCCAGCTCAATATGATGCCCCAAATGCTGTTCAATACGTTGGCGTGCTTTATGCCATAGGCTGTAATAATGGTCAGTATCTACAACTTCTTCACCGATTTTATAGGGGATGGATAACCCTCCTCCTGCCGAAATGGCCTGAATATCCATCCCGCACAATACAACCTGTTCCACCATAGCACCACAGACATTAGCAAGATGTTGGTAATCAACCCCTGAACCAATATGCATATGCAAACCTATCAGGTTCAGTTTATACTGACGAACTTTCTCAAGAGCTAAAGGCAAATCCTGAAACCAGATCCCATGCTTACTGTTTTCACCGCCGGTATTAGTCTTCTGACTATGGCCATGCCCAAATCCCGGATTAATGCGCAGCCAAACCGGATGGTCAGCCTGACGTTGACCAATCTGCTCCAGCATATCGATAGAGCCTGCATTAACAGGTATATCTAATTCAATCACACGAGCCAACGCCTCTTCATCAATCAGATCAGCAGTGAATACGATTTCTGATTTATCACGTCCTGGCTGAAATCCGGCATGAAGCGCACGTTCAATTTCTCCTAATGACACCGAATCCACTTTGATACCTTGCTTTCTCATCAAACGCAGAATATGGGTATTGGAACAGGCTTTTTGTGCAAAACGAATAACATCAAACTGCTTTAACTGTTCGATTTGCCTGATAATGATAGCGCTGTCATAGATCCACAAGGGTGTTCCATAAACAGCGGGCAAGCTAAGGAGGTTCTCTGGTGTAAAATTATTGCTTAAAGAAGTGGTAAGAGTTGGTTGTGTCATTGAGACTTTCTCATCAATCAGCAGATGCTTCATTATTGACACCAATCAGACAGGAATAAAAATATCCTTTTTACTATCATCTATTCACCTGTGATATCGTTTTGCGTTCTTTTTAAACGCATTATTATGTGGTATTCGTGAAACAGCAAACCAAATAAAAAAGGGGGGGGGGAAGGTTATGCACACCTGTTCATGGCGACATATAGAGATTTTTCATGCAGTCATGACCACCAAGAATCTGACTGATGCAGCGGTTTTATTGAAAACCTCACAACCAACGGTGAGCCGTGAACTGGCGCGCTTTGAACAATTACTGAAATTGAAGTTATTTGATCGGATAAAAGGGCGTTTATTCCCAACAGTACAAGGCATAAGACTATTTGAAGAAGTACAGCGTTCCTATTATGGGCTGGAAAGAATACTCGATACGGCAGACTGTATCCGCCAGTTTGAATATGCCCAACTATCCATGACCTGTTTGCCAGTATTCTCCCAATCCTTATTGCCTAAAGCCTGTCATAGCTTTATCCAATCCTACCCTGATGCGCAACTAACAATCATTCCACAAGAGTCACCACTACTGGAAGAATGGCTTTCAGCACAACGCTACGATCTCGGTTTGACTGAACATATGCAAACACCCGCAGGAACCGGACGTGAGACCTTGATGACATTGAATGAAGTTTGTGTTTTGCCCGCCAACCATCCACTCACACAAAAAGCGCGACTAGAACCAGAAGATTTTCATGGACAGCCGTTTATCAGCCTTTCTATTACAGATAGCTACAGGCAACTGATTGATGCGATATTTAACAAACATCAAGTCTCACGCAAAATGATCATGGAAACTCACAGTGCGGCATCAGTATGTGCCATGATCAGTGAAGGTATTGGTGTATCGATTGTCAACCCATTGACAGCACTGGATTATCTGGATAAAAATGCCGGACTCTGCATACGGCCATTCAGTATCGAAATTCCGTTCACAGTCAGCTTAATTAAACCTATCCATCGCCCATCTTCAGAGCCTGTCGAAATATTTATTACTCATCTAAAGCAGCAGGCTGAGCTATTTCCACAAAAATTAACATTAGCTTTTCAACATTAATTGTTGCCAGTGGGGAGAAGATGCAAACCACTCAACCAGAAAATCCAACAATGCCCGTAAAGTGGCGGGCATATTTCGACGGCTGACATAAATACCGTAAATTCCCATTGCCTGAGGTTGATAATCAGGTAATAGTTCAATCAACTGCCCGGATTTTAAGTAAGGTGAGACGGAATAATAAGGTTGCATAGTGATACCAGCTCCTTGCAAAGTGGCTTCCATAAGTACCGTCGATTCATTGGCACTTAACGTACCACTGACAGGAACTGAATACTGCTGATGTTGTTTTTCGAACAGCCATAAGCTCTTGCCAAAAAAGTTATATGTCAGGCAATTATGTTCTGCCAGATCGACGGGTTTTTGCGGGATTATTTTTCCATCTAGATAAGAAGGAGCGGCACAAACAACAGAATGACAAGTCGATAGCGGACGAGCAATCAAATTCGGCTCCAAATTATTGGTAATGCGGATTGCTAAATCAATGCGTTCTTCAACCAATTTAACGACTTTATTATTGACTTGCAGATTAACAGCGACCTGAGGATACTTCCGCATAAATTCAGTAATTGCCACAGACAGTGCGCTGACTCCCAACGATTGAGAACAACCTACCCTTAATAATCCTTTCAAGGTATGAGCCTCTGTCAATTGTTGAGTTGGCATCGCCTCCGCTAACTCCATTAATTTAAGGCTACGCTGATAAGCCTGCTCTCCCTCTGAAGTCAGACTTATATTACGCGTTGTGCGATGCAGAAGACGAACTTCTGCCCATCTTTCCATTTCAGATAGATAACGTGACACCATTGCCCGTGACATATCAAGCCGTTCTGCTGCTGCACTCAAACTGCCCTGTTCAACAATTGTGACAAAAACCTGTGCTGCGGTGATCCTGTCCATCTTGTCTCTGTGTCTCCATGTTGATTAGCTCGATATATGCAACAAATAGTTGCCAGTTATGGGATTTTTAAATCGAAATATGCAATTTATTATACGAATCGCTCAAGCAAATAAGCATTTTTGTATAGGAATTCGATGATGGCTCATAAAACAATACGAAATACCGTTTTGGCTACAACACTCTCTCTGGGAATGGGGGCATTAGCCCAAGCAGCCAATCTTAAGTTAGATGTCTACAATCCGGGCGAAGCCGGCATTTTCCCGGTCTCTTCTGAAATCATCAGTGGCAAACATGAAGTTGTACTGATCGATGCACAATTCAAAAAAAGCGACGCTCAAGAACTGGTTAAAATGATCCAACAGACCGGTAAAAAACTGACAACGATCTACATCAGCCAATCTGATCCTGATTTTTATTTCGGCCTTGATGTAATCACTGAAGCTTTCCCTGATGCCAAAGTGATCGCCTCACCTGAAACGATTAAAGCTATCAAAGAAACCAAAGATGGTAAACTGGTCTATTGGGGAGGCATCCTACAAGATCAAGCACCCAAAAAAATTATTGTACCTAAAACATTGAAAGGAAATACCTTTACCGTAGATGGTGAAAAACTGATTGTTGAAGGTTTAAATGGCCCTGCCGCAGACCGCACTTTCGTATGGATCCCGAAATTAAAAGCAGTTGTTGGTGGTGTAACTGTTTCCGACAACATCCATGTATGGATTGCTGATACTCAGACTAAATCATCACGCCAGCACTGGATGCAAACATTAGAGCGAATCAAAAGCTTAAAACCTGAAACTGTGGTTCCCGGTCATTATCTGGGAAATTCATCAATGACATTGGAATCAGTAAATTTTACCCAAAATTATCTGACAACACTGGAAAAAGAGTTACCCAAAGCAAAAGATTCACAAGCATTAATTTCAGCCATGAAAAAACATTACCCAAACCTTGCTGATGAATCCAGTCTTGAATTAAGTGCCAAAGTATTGAAAGGCGAAATGAAGTGGCCTCAATAAATTAAAAATATGGGTGTTACGAAAAATAGCACCCATATTTTATTAGAATAGATATTTCGGTTGTGATATCAATTTATTGATCATGTATAATCTTTCTATTTCGAGAACATTCAAATGGCAAAGATTGATGTAACCTGCCCCGCTTGTTGTGCTTTTAAAGGGATCCATCGCAATGGGCGCTCACGTTCTGGTCATCAACGTTATCTTTGCCAATCCTGCCGTCATTCCTGGCAACTTGAGTTCACTTATGCCGCATGTCGCCCCGGAACCCATAAGCAAATCGTCGATATGGCCATGAATGGCATGGGATGTCGGGCGACAGCGCGGGTGATGGGGATTGGCCTAAATACCGTGCTTCGCCACTTAAAAAGCTCAGACCCAAATCGGTAACAGAAGCCATTGCGCCCGGCACCGAAGTGATTATCTGCTGTGAAATGGATGAACAATGGTCGTACGTGAAGTCAAAGAAACAGCCGCGCTGGCTCTTTTACGCCTACGACAGGACAAGACGAAAAGTGATCGCCCATGTTTTTGGTTCAAGGACAAAGAAAACATTAATGCGCCTGATGGCCTTGCTGGCACCTTTCAATATCGTTATTTATATGACAGATGGCTGGAAAAGTTATGAAAAAGCATTGGCAGGGAAACTGCATGTGGTCAGTAAGCGTTATACTCAACGTATAGAAAGGCATAATCTGAACCTTCGTCAGCATTTGGCAAGACTGACTCGAAAAACATTATCTTTTTCAAAATGTTGTATTTTTTCTTTTTTGATGTATTTCCTGATGTTCAAAAGTTTAAAAGGGGAGGCATCATGTTTAGATTTTCTGTGATAATTATCTAAAATTACTAAAGCGAAATCACATTAGCCCCATGCAAATTAAAAACCATCAAAAGTACGGCAGAAAAACAAAGATAAGGCCCAAAAGCGATAAATTCAGGATAGCTTTTTCTTTTCAGCCAAATCATAACAAACCCTAATAGACCAGATAATGAAGCCAGCAACATCAATATGGGTATCATTTCCACACCAATCCATGCACCAACTGCGGCGGTCAACTTTAAATCACCGTAACCTATCCCCTCTTTCTTCAATATATACCGACAAAACCAATACAATACCCATAAATATAAATACCCTGATATAGCGCCATATATCGCACTCTTTATTGGAACTACATCACTATTACTATTAAGTACCAATCCGAGCCATAATAAAGGTTGAGTGAGAATATCTGGTAGCTGATAAGTTTTTATATCGATAACTGCTAAGAAAAACAAAACGATGCAGAAAAATAAAATTATTATTCCGTTTACATTGACTACGTTATTGAACCATACATTTTTTCCATCCATGAAAATGTTCAATACAGTTTCCATAAAATAACATCCCTGTTATCCCCGCCCTCTTTCAAGTTGCCGCTTTTTGGCTACACCTTGAAACTCACAGGACACACGATATTCCCTATTTATTCTCTGATATTAATCAGAACACGGTGAATACTAAATTCCCGTTCAGGTCATTGGCAATGAAAAATGCATTAAAACAGCCATGATGAAATAAATATGCGAGCCAGCTCGCAACTGTACCTTGAGTTTCTTTTAGTCTGAGAGATAGCTTGATCATGCAATCAGCGCTCATTTATCATGGCGATAAATCAACTTTATGATATAGCGTTAGGCTGTATCTGAACTATCTGGAAAGGAACTATCCGGAAAAAAGAAGGAAAGAAAAAATATGCGAATTCCCCGCATCTATCATCCTGAGTCACTCATTGTAGGAACCATAGTCAACCTGAGTGATGATGCTGCCAATCATGTTGGCCGTGTGCTCAGAATGAGTAGTGGACAACAATTGCAACTCTTTGATGGTAGCAATCAGGTTTTTGATGCAGAACTTACTGAAGCCAGTAAAAAAGCAGTCAAAGTGCGCATCCTTGCAGGCAAATGGTCTAACCGCGAATCACCATTGGATCTGCATCTGGGGCAAGTCATGTCCCGTGGTGAAAAAATGGAATTCACAATTCAAAAATCCGTTGAATTAGGCGTTAATACTATTACGCCATTACTTTCTGAACGCTGTGGTGTGAAACTGGATGCAGAAAGGCTGGAAAAAAAATTACAACAATGGGGAAAAATCGCAATTTCTGCCTGTGAGCAATGTGGACGCAATCAGATCCCTGAGATCCGTCCGGTTATGTCACTCGAAGCATGGTGTGCAGAAAACGATAGCAGCCTAAAATTAAATTTACATCCTCGTGCCAGCCAAAGCATCAATACACTACCATTACCAGTGAAAAAAGTTCGTCTGTTGATTGGTCCAGAAGGGGGATTATCCGCCGAAGAAATAGAAATGACGGCAAATTACCAATTTACTGATATTCTGTTAGGCCCCCGCGTCCTGCGGACAGAGACAACGGCACTCACTGCAATCACAGCATTACAAGTGCGTTTTGGTGATCTGGGTTAAGGAGAAAGAATGATCAAGCTCGGTATAGTGATGGATCCAATCTCATCCATCAAAATAAAGAAAGACACTAGTTTCGCTATGCTGCTGGAAGCACAGAAGCGCGGGTGGGAAATCCATTACATGGAGATGAATGACCTCTATCTGCATCAGGGTGAAGGTCGTGCACGAACCCGTTTGCTTACAGTGGAAGAGAATCCTCAGCAATGGTATCAATTTGGCATCGAACAGGATATAGCCCTTGATACACTGCATGTTACCCTGATGCGCAAAGATCCTCCTTTTGATACTGAATATATCTACGCCACTTATATTCTGGAAAGAGCTGAAGCCAAAGGCAGCCTGATCGTCAACAAACCACAGAGCCTGCGTGACTGCAATGAAAAACTGTTTACCGCATGGTTCCCTGAATTGACACCAGATACTCTGGTAACACGCAACGCAAGAACTCTGCGTGAATTTCACCAAAAACATGGTGATGTTATTTTTAAACCACTGGACGGTATGGGTGGAGCTTCTATTTTCCGCCTAAAGCAAGATGATCCGAATATCGGTGTGATTATTGAAACACTGACCGAGCATGGCAGCCACTTCTGTATGGCACAAAATTTTCTGCCAGCTATTAAGGATGGAGATAAACGTGTACTGGTTGTTGATGGCGAGCCCGTACCTTACTGCCTGGCCCGCATCCCCGCCCAGGGTGAAACCCGTGGTAACCTTGCAGCAGGCGGGCGCGGGGAAGCTCGTCCACTGTCAGAAAGTGACTGGGCTATCGCACGCGCCGTCGCTCCTGTCTTAAAAGAAAAAGGTTTAATTTTCGTTGGGCTTGATATCATTGGTGACCGCTTGACTGAAATTAACGTTACCAGCCCAACTTGTGTACGTGAAATAGAAGCCGCTTTTCCTGAAATCTCCATTACAGGCATGTTAATGGATGCGATTGAAAAACGATTGGAAAAACAGACAGTATAATTGGTTAAACAGCTTCCATTTCCTGACAGTATTTGCCATTTATCATATGCGCCCACATACTGTGTGGGCCAACTCATTCATACATTGTAAAAATAACTATCAGAAAACACATGAACCTACAGCATCATTTTCTCATCGCCATGCCTTCGCTCACTGATCCTTATTTCAATCGTTCTGTAGTTTATATCTGCGAACATGATCAAAACGGGGCGATGGGGTTAATTATTAATAAACCGATAGCTCAGATTTCTATTCAAGGGATCTTGAAGAAGTTGGGTATCACCCCCGAAGACAGAGACAATAATATCAATCTGAATAAGCCCGTAATGGCTGGCGGCCCACTGTCTGAAGAGCATGGTTTTATTTTACACACACCACAATCCGGCTTCAGTTCTAGCATCCAAATCTCTGATGAAACAATGGTTACCACTTCCAAAGATATGCTGGAAGCACTAGGTACACCACGCCAACCGAAAAATGTTTTAATGACTCTTGGATACTCAAGTTGGGAAAAAGGCCAACTGGAAAAAGAAATTATGGAAAATAGCTGGCTTACCGTCAGTGCAGAAGCCTCCATTATTTTCAATACCCCTGTTGCCGATCGCTGGCGTGAAGCCGCATCCTTATTGGGCATTAATATCCACAATCTCGCATTACAAGCAGGACATGCCTGATGAAAAATCGCACAGTGATTGCATTCGATTTTGGTACTCGTAGTATTGGTGCAGCTATAGGGCAGGAAATAACCGGTACAGCCAGAGCATTAGATTCTTTCAAAGCAAAAGAAGGTTCTCCCAATTGGGATATGATTGAAAAGCTCCTCAAAGAATGGCAACCCGATTTGGTCATTGTTGGTCTGCCACTCAATATGGATGGTACAGAGCAACTGGTTACAGCACAGGCACGCAAATTTGCTAACCGTTTGCATGGTCGTTTCGGCGTCCAGGTTGAGCTACACGATGAACGCCTAACCACGGTAGAAGCACGATCTCACTTGTTTGATCATGGTGGATATCGCGCCCTTGATAAAGGCAAAGTTGACTCCGCTTCTGCTGTCGTCATACTGGAAAGCTGGTTTGAGCAACGATATTCATAGCCAAAAACAGCGATCACTGTGAATTCTGGTCATGATGAACTTTCCATCATGCCATTATTCCACTAGCAACCCCGACGATTTGTGCTGTTGGCGGCTTTGCTGGTAAGTTTGCATACCGCAGGCAGATCCTGTCTGCATTAATGTTGCTATCTGGTGATTTTTTCCTTCCCTGATCAAATGGCTGACGGCCTGGTTGACGACCAGAACTTCATAAATAGCCACCCGGCCTCCGTTTTTAGCAGGAAGCAATTGCTGGGCAATCACTGCCTTTAAACTACCCGCCAGTTGGCTGCATATCCATCCCTTTTCATCGGCGGGAAAAACATCCACCAGACGATCTATGGCCTGAATTGCCCCGCGAGTATGCAGTGTTGACAGAACCAAGTGCCCGGTTTCAGCGGCTGTCAATGCTAATCGGATCGTTTCCTTATCGCGCAATTCCCCTAGCAAGATCACATCAGGATCTTGCCGTAATGCCCCTTTTAATGCCGTTTGATAATCTGGCACATCTTTCCCGATGTGCCTTTGCTGTATTAAACAGTTTCGGCTTCGGTGTACAAATTCTATCGGGTCTTCCAACGTGACAATATGTTTTCTGACGTGATTGTTGAGAGCATTAATCATCGCTGACAATGTTGTCGATTTACCGCTTCCGGTCGCTCCTGTCACTAATATCAAGCCATTTTCTGTCAGATTGTTTTCTTCCTGTAAAATAAGGCGCTGGATAACTTCTGGAGCATATAGTTGTTCCAATGTCGGGCACTTATCAGGAATTAACCGTAACACCAATGAAATATGATCTTGTTGATAGAACAGATTTCCTCTTAGCCGCCGTTTATCCTGCATTTCTACGACAAAATCGACATGCCCGGCTATCTGTAACTGTTGCTGCTGTTCTTCAGGCAATACAGCGTTGCTCCATGCCATAATGAAATCATCGTCAATTTCTGATAGTTGTGTTTGCGGATACAACATATCATTGATGCGCAAAATTGGCACTTGCCCGACACAAAGATGCAGATCGGAAGCATTATGCTTTACACTAAGGGCCACTAATTTTTCCATATTCATTTTTTAATCTCCTGAGTTTCTTATGCACAATATTGAACAAAATCTTCACGATGTCAGGAACCACATCATCCTTGCCGCTCAAAAATGCGGACGCTCTCCAGAAGAAATTACGTTACTTGCAGTCAGTAAAACCAAACCTGTGGAAGCTATCGCAAAAGCCATAGTTACAGGTCAACGGGAATTTGGTGAGAATTACGTTCAGGAAGGCGTTGAAAAAATTCAACAGTTTGCTAACCACGACGATTTAGTGTGGCACTTTATCGGCCCTTTGCAGTCTAATAAAAGCCGTCTGGTAGCCGAACATTTTGACTGGTGTCATACCATTGACCGTTTGAAAATCGCCCAACGCTTGAGTGAACAACGGCCTAAAAACATGGCTCCACTGAATGTTCTGATCCAAATTAATATCAGTGGGGAAAGCAGTAAATCAGGTATTCTTTTGGAAGAACTGGAGGAGCTGGCAGCAATTATCCATTCTCTGCCTAATCTGGTATTACGTGGTTTGATGGCTATTCCTGCACCAGAAAGTGATTTTGAACGACAAACAGTCGTTTTTCGCCAAATGGAACAAGCGTTTATTAAATTAAAGGCACAATATCCACAAATAGATACACTTTCTATGGGAATGACTGATGATATGGAAGCCGCTATCGCTTGCGGATCAACTTTAGTACGCATTGGAACAGCAATTTTCGGTGCCCGCCAATATAGCTCTGCCAAATTAACTGAACAAAATTAACCAGATATTATTCGAGGTGATTCTTCATGGAAAATAAAAAAATCACTTTTATCGGTGCTGGAAATATGGCCCATGCCATCATCGCCGGATTGGTCAAAAAAGGTTATCCTGCCGAACTCATCACTGTATGTTCACCCAGTACGACTCGCCGTGATGTCTTGGTTGAAAAATATGGCGTTAACAGCCAAAGTGACAATATTCGCTATGCTCAAGAGGCAGATGTTATTGTGTTAGCAGTTAAGCCTCAAATGATGGAAGAAGTTTGTGGCCCCTTGCGCTCACAAGTAAATCTCGACCAAAAACTCGTTCTTTCCATTGCGGCCGGCATTCCTGTTTCCCGCTTTTACTCATTTCTGCAAGATAATCTCAATATTATCCGTATCATGCCAAATACCCCTGCTCTGATTGGGCAAGGGATCAGTGGAATGTTCGCTCCTGAACAGGTCAACGAGTCTGATCGCCAATTTGCTGAATCATTGATGAATAGTGTCGGTAAAGTCTGTAGGGTTGAGAATGAGGATCATATCAACAATATTATTGCGGTCGCAGGAAGTGCCCCAGCTTATTTCTTCCTGTTTATGGAATCGATGCAGCAGGAAGCTGAACGTTTGGGCTTTGATAGCCAGACGGCCAGAGAACTTGTCCTGCAAACGGCCATTGGTTCAGCTAAACTTGCTGAATCACAGGCAGAACTTCCTTTTTCTCTTCTGCGCGAACAGGTAACATCTAAAGGGGGAACAACTGCTGAAGCATTACGTATTTTTTACGAAAGCAATCTGCCGGAAATTGTATCCCAAGCCATGCAAGGAGCAATTCGCCGGGCACAGGAAATGGAAAAATTATTTTAAATCAATCAAATGTAATTTAATCAGGGCTGCTACATGCAATTCTTAAACTTTCTCTTTTTTACGGTTCTGGACTTATATACCGCAGTTTTGCTGCTTCGGGTCTGGATGCAGTGGGCGCGTTGCGATTTTTATAATCCATTCTCACAATTTATCGTCAAAATCACCCAACCGGTAGTGCGCCCATTGCGTAGAGTTATCCCCGCTATTGGCCCTATTGATTCAGCCTCAGTTGTTTTAGCTTACTTGCTTGTTCTTATCAAAATGTTACTCCCTTTCTGGTTAGCAGCAGGACAATTCTTACTGCCTTCTGCCATGATATTCCTGCTCGGATTAATTGAACTGCTTACTGCTGCCGGAAAATTGGTATTTTGGCTTGTCATCGTCCGCGCATTACTGAGTTGGATCAGCCAGGGACGTAATCCTGTTGATTATGTTCTGTTCCAACTGACAGAACCACTGATGGCGCCGATCCGTCGAATTATCCCTGCAATGGGGGGGATCGATTTCTCAGCCATGATTGTTATATTGATCCTGTATGCGCTAAACGCTCTCCGTTATGATGTTTTGGCGTGGTTAGTTCCGGCCCTAATTGGTCAATAAATAATAAGTTGATTGGATAATAACAATGCAGAAAGTTGTTCTCGCTACGGGAAATGCAGGCAAAGTACGTGAACTGGCAGGTTTGCTGGCTGACTTTGGTTTAGATATCGTAGCTCAAACTGAATTGGGCGTAGACTCGGCAGATGAAACAGGTCTGACCTTTGTTGAAAATGCCATCATCAAAGCTCGCCATGCTGCGGCTGTCACAGGTTTACCCGCCATTGCTGACGATTCAGGGTTATCAGTCAATGCGTTAGGTGGTGCTCCGGGCATCTACTCAGCCCGTTATGCGGGAACTGATTCCTCCGACCAACATAATCTGGAAAAATTGCTGGAAGCTATGCGCGATGTTCCTGATGAACAACGCCAGGCACAATTTAATTGCGTTCTGGTCTATTTACGTCATGCAGAAGATCCAACTCCCCTAGTTTTCCACGGTCGCTGGTCTGGTGTTATCACCTGGGAGCCTGCCGGAAGTGGCGGTTTTGGTTATGATCCCATTTTTTATGTACCAGAATTTGGCTGTACAGCAGCAGAACTGAGTCGTGAGCAAAAAAGTGCTGTTTCACATCGTGGACAAGCCTTAAAAATGCTGTTGGAAGCGATGCGTAATGCTTAAATTACCACCACTGAGCCTCTATATTCATATTCCCTGGTGTGTACAGAAGTGCCCTTATTGTGATTTCAATTCACATGCGTTAAAGGGGGATGTACCACATCAGGAATATGTCGAACATCTGCTGGCTGATTTACGAAATGACCTACCTATGGTTGATGGTCGTGAAGTATCGACAATCTTTATTGGCGGTGGTACACCCAGCTTACTAAGCGCTGAAGGAATGCAACGATTACTTGATGGAGTAAGGGATTCACTGCCACTTTCCCCACAAGCAGAAATTACCATGGAAGCTAATCCGGGAACCATTGAAGCTGATCGTTTCAGTGCTTATCAACAAGCGGGCATTAACCGGATTTCAATAGGAGTACAAAGTTTCGGCTCTGATAAACTCATCCGCTTAGGGCGTATCCACGGCCCGGAAGAAGCTAAACGAGCGGCACGATTAGCGGATGGACTTGGATTACGTAGTTTCAATCTGGACTTGATGCACGGTTTGCCTAACCAGACACTGGATGAAGCGCTGAACGATTTGCGCCAAGCCATTGAACTTTCTCCGCCCCATTTGTCCTGGTATCAGTTGACGATTGAACCTAATACTAGTTTCGGTTCCCGCCCACCAATTCTGCCAGATGATGATGCACTATGGGATATCTTCTCTCAAGGTCACCAATTATTAACGTCGGCAGGCTATCAGCAGTATGAAACATCGGCATATGCCAAACCGGGCTATCAATGTCAGCATAACCTCAATTACTGGCGTTTTGGCGATTACTTGGGAATTGGCTGTGGTGCACATGGAAAGATTTCGTTTGCAGATGGGCACATCCTGCGCACAGTAAAAACCAAACACCCGCGCGGCTATATGCAGGGGCGTTATTTGGATCAACAAAATCAGGTGGATAATGAAAATCGTCCATTTGAATTTTTCATGAACCGTTTTCGTCTGCTGGAAGCAATGCCACGGCAAGATTTCAGCCAATTTACTGGATTACCAGAAAACGCTATCCGTCCACAAATCGATAAGGCGCTGGCGAAAGGCTATATCACTGAAAGTGATACGCACTGGCAAATCACTCAGCACGGCAAACTATTTCTGAATTCACTGTTGGAATTATTTCTGTAGAAAGCAGTTTTTGTAGAAAACTATTTATAGAAAACCATTCGTAGAAAACCATTCTAGTAAAGATCGTCTTATAAAAATAAGGCTGCACCTGAAACCAAAGGAGCAGCTTTATTTGATCATGTAAGAGAAAATAGATTAATGGGTATGATTACAACGCATCAGCAACAGCATTAATCTGACGTGTCAAACTATCTAATCCACCACCAGACAGATACCATAAATCAGGTTGCAGATAGACTATTTTGCCGTTTTTATAGGCATTAGTTGATTTGACTTGATCATTTTCAAACTGAGCTTTTTCTAACTTACCTGCACCAATTGCTTCACTGCGGTCGATAATAAAAATTACATCAGGGTTAGCTTGTGCAATCATATCCGCCGTCACACTCTTGCTTTTGTCTTTATCCGATTTAGCTGGCAAGACAGCTCGATGTGCTTTAATCACGTTGTAAACAATAGCCTGATTATTAGGATATAACTCACCCGCATTATGCAATAAAACCAGTGCCTTACTATTTGACGATTTTGCTTTTTCCTGTGCTACCGCAATGGTTTTCTCCAAATCAGCCAAATGAGTTTTCACTGCATCCTGTTTATTAAACAATTCACCCAATAATTTAATGTTACTTTCCACAGATGGCAGGTAGTTTTTACTGTCCGTACTTAAATCTACAGTTGGGGCAATTTGCGATAAACGATCATAAAAAGATCTCTGACGCCCAGTGATCACAATCAAATCTGGTTTGATTTCAGCCAATTTTCCTAAATCTGGTGATTTCATTCCTCCGGCATTATGCATATTTTCAGATACGCTACTGCGCACATATTCGGGCAAACTTTCCTCAGGCAATGCAATAACACGTTCAGATAACCCTAACTTTGCCATGGAATCGTAAGTACCAAAATCAAATAAGACCACTCTTTTAGGGCTTTTCTTAACCTTAGTTTCACCGGAAACATGTTTTATTGTGACATACTTACCAGATTCAGCTATTACTGATGTTACTGAATTTGGCGTAAATGTTATAGATTGCTGGCTAAATGCGGAATGGCTAGTGACAGAAAACAATGAAGCTAAAACAATCAGCAGGATCTTTTTCATTGTGGCACCTGAATGAATCATGTGAGTAAAGAAGTGACTTGCATTCTAGAGGCCAAACATAGGATGTCAATCAAATAAGAATCAATTTCATACTGATTCTTATTTGATATAAACGTATTGTGATTTAGTTAATGGAATTCAATAGATTGATACGTAACTGTTCCAGCTTATCAGCTTTATTACATACCTCTTCTCTAAAGCGTTTCAGCTCTTTTTCCTGTTTTTTCCATTCTGCATCAAAGCTATTTTGTGCACTTCCCAATCCACTAAGGAGAGACATTAGCATCTGTTTGCCGTCACCATTCTGATTACTCGTATTACGGCTCATTTCATTAATACTGTCCTGCAAAATACCGCCTAAACTCTGTTGGATAAGGTTCTGCCCTTCTGTTTCTGCCTGTTTGATTACCTGATAATTGAAGGCAATGCCATTGGGGCGGGTTTCCAGTACCTTATCAATTTGCTTATTCAGGCCAGATTCCAATTGGGTTAAGCGGACACGAATATTGCTATCCTTTCCCATTGTTTCAGCAACAACTTTATCCAGAGCCTGACGCGCGTCTGCTAAATGACTTAAAGCCTCTTTCTTCACCCAGGGCAAATCTTGACGGACAAGCTGCTGATATTGTCTCGCTTTGCTGCGTTGATCAGCATTCAGTGACAATGCTTTACCATTGCGAAGCACAGAGCCATCAGGCAGAATTTTCAGGTTGTCGTTTTCACCAATCATCTGGACAGATTCTGGTGTAACAATAATGTCATCTTTAAGTGTCGTCCGGCATTCTGAACCCGCTTGCCCCTGAGCAACAAATAACAGCGATGCAGCAATCACAATTTTTCGTAACATACATTCATTCTCCTGGAATCCTCGGCTTTGCGATCTCTTACTTACCCATCATCATGGGGCTTCCGTAATTATCTGCTAAGGTTTCACATTAAAAAATAGAACGCCCGATACGTTCAGCTAATTTTTCCAGTGCTGCGCAACCAGCCAGAGAGTTGCCCGAACGATCTAGTTCAGGAGCCCACACCGTGACAGTGAATTCTCCCGGAACCACACAGACAATTCCTCCGCCTACACCCGATTTTCCAGGCATACCGATCCTGAACGCAAATTCACCTGAGCCATCATACATACCGCACGTCAACATAAGGGCATTAATCTGTCTAGTTTGCCGGAGACTTAAAATTTGCTGACCAGAATCTATCATTCGCCCTTGGTTAGCCAAGTAAATAAAACTCTGAGATAACTCAACACAATTCATTTTCAGGGCGCAATACTGAAAATAAGTTTTCAGAACAGTGAGCACATCATTTTCAAAATTACCGAATGACTTCATCAAGTAAGCAATTGCAGCATTACGGCTGGAATGCTCCATCTCTGAGCGGGCAACAATATCATCATAGCCAATAGCTTTTTGCCCTGTAAGACTGCGTACAAACTCCAGCATTCTATGCTTAGGCGCACTCAAACGTGATTGCAGCATGTCACAGATAACTAATGCTCCTGCATTAATAAAGGGATTACGGGGGATACCTTTTTCCAATTCCAACTGCACTAATGAGTTAAATGGTTGTCCCGAAGGCTCTGTGCCCACCCGTTGCCAGATGTCTTCTTCCTTATAGCGTGTCATTGCCAATGTCAGGCTTAACACCTTGGAAATAGATTGGATGGAGAAACGTTTTTCTGCATCTCCTGCTTTAAAAACCTGTCCATCAACCGTACAGATAGCCATCCCAAAATTATTTACTGGAACTTCTGCCAGAGCGGGAATGTAATCTGCTACTTTTCCTTGACCAATCAAAGGGCGCACTTCATCTAAGATATCTGCCAATAACGAATTAGAGAACCTTACCTTCACCACTTTTTCTCCAGACAAAAAAGGGCTCACAAGGAGCCCCTGCATACAGCGTCATTGTTGTCTAAAACGCAACTTTTAATACAACAACGAATCAATCCCACCACACATCAAATAATTCTGATGTAACAATCTCTTCCATACCGCGAGCTTTCAACCAATTAGCAACCAACTGACGATGCTCTTCGGTACATTTGCCGATTTTCTGCAAGCAGATCATACCTTCCCACTGCAAATAACCGCTGGCATCCAGAGCAAGGCCATTCGGCTCGATTAACTCTTCAATCAAAGCATCAACTGTGCTATCTACAACCTCAACTGAGGTATTGGCCGGGAAATTCCACTTTACTGAAAAACCTAATTCCTGAAACTCATCAATACGCAGTTTTTTACGCAGACGACGACTACGATTTTTAGCCATTATTTTACCCTCTCGAACATTAGATCCCATACACCATGCCCTAAACGATGACCACGCATCTCGAATTTCGTAACAGGGCGTGAATCAGGGCGTGGTACATAATCACCACTTTCCGATATATTGCGATACCCTTCGGCTTCGCTCATAACTTCTAACATATGTTCAGCATATGGCTGCCAGTCCGTCGCCATATGGAATACACCGCCAATTTTTAGTTTACTTCTGATCAGTTGAGCAAAATCAGGCTGCACAATTCGACGTTTGTTATGACGGGCTTTATGCCATGGATCAGGGAAGAACAACTGAACCATTTCCAGACTCTGTTTCGGGATCATATTTTCCAACACTTCAACAGCATCGTGACACATCACACGCAAATTGCTGAGATTTTCATCTTGTGCGGAAGCCAGACACGCACCGACTCCCGGAGCATGAACCTCTATCCCGAAAAAATTTTTCTCTGGATTCTGGCTTGCCATCGTGACCAGAGAGGCTCCCATACCAAAACCAATTTCCAACACAACAGGGGCGGAACGACCAAACAGTACTGCCATATCGTACAATTTTGGCTGGTAATCCACTCCCATCTTCGGCCAGACATTATCAAGTGCTTGTTGCTGACGAGTGGTTAACCGTCCCTGCCGACGCACAAAACTGCGGACACGGCGCAAAGCCCTGCCATTTTCATCATATTCCGGTGAAATTACGTTATTTATCATGGTACTGTCTATTGGTACTTTCTATCAGTTTTAAAGGCATTTGCTCAGGCGTCCGAGGTGTTATGTACCGCAGGATTGCCCAAAGAGAGCGCAATTATGCAAAGATGGCTGAGTTTATCAAGTTCGATGCCTGTAAGCACAACTTTAATGTTAAATTGTGTGGCGCTTCGAAACAAAGTTCGGGTTTACTCTGAGGTTACACTATGTTGCAATCCTGTTCACGAAACTATTATCAGATATAAAGACAATTATTCTAATGATGGAAGCAAAGCAATTTTCACAAGCAGTACTTGAATGGTATCACCATTATGGTCGCAAAACCCTGCCGTGGCAGTTAGAAAAAACATCCTATCACGTCTGGCTTTCAGAAGTGATGCTGCAACAAACACAGGTCGCGACAGTGATACCTTATTTCCAGAAATTTATTTCACGTTTTCCTGATGTGGCATCATTGGCAGCAGCGCCATTGGATAAAGTTTTGCATTTATGGACTGGCCTGGGATACTACGCACGAGCCCGTAATTTGCACAAAGCGGCTCAACACATTGTTGAACGGCATCATGGAAAATTCCCAACTACTTTTAATGACGTCGTTGCTCTACCCGGTGTTGGCCGCTCTACCGCAGGTGCCATCCTTTCACTTTCTCAAGGAAAACACTTTCCTATCCTTGATGGCAATGTTAAGCGCGTTCTGGCTCGCTGCTATGCCGTTGATGGTTGGCCGGGAAAAAAAGAGGTGGAAAATCAATTATGGGATATCAGTACCCGCGTTACTCCCAAACGGGGTGTTGAATATTTTAATCAGGCAATGATGGATTTGGGAGCGATGGTATGCACCCGCAGTAAACCCAAATGTGAAATTTGCCCTCTCAATACAGGTTGCATAGCTTATGCCAACCACAGCTGGGCAAACTATCCGGAGAAAAAACCGAAACAGCGTATCCCTGAAAAAACAGCTTACTTTTTATTGATGCAGAATGGCGATACAGTTTGGTTAGAACAACGCCCACTATCCGGCATCTGGGGCGGACTATTTGCATTCCCGCAATTTACTGATGCAACTTCACTGGAACTGTGGCTGAAGGAATCGGGTATTTCTCATAACAAGCCTGAACAGCTAACAGCATTTCGCCACACATTCAGTCACTTTCATTTGGATATCGTCCCTATTAAAATCGATATCTTATCTTTTGATTCCTGCATGGATGAAAGTAAAGGACTTTGGTATAACTTACGCCAGCCAGCAGCAATTGGATTGGCTGCGCCCGTTGAGTACCTTTTGCAGCAGTTGGGCTAAACTTTGTCCCACTATTTTTTGCTCCATTCCATTATTTTGAGGATTTAGAGGATCTAGCATGAGCAGAACGATTTTTTGTACTTTTTTGCAACGAGAAGCCGAAGGCCAAGATTTTCAATTTTACCCAGGGGAACTGGGTAAACGTATTTTTAATGAAATTTCTAAAGAGGCGTGGCAACAATGGATGAGCAAACAAACCATGCTGATTAATGAAAAGAAATTAAATACTATGAAGCCAGAAGATCGCAAACTACTTGAACAAGAAATGGTGAAATTCCTGTTTGAAGGGAAAGAGATTCAAATTGACGGTTACACTCCGCCAGAAAAATAATCTTTAGCATTTATATTTATTGGGTGAATTCAGGATTTAAAATCACCCAATAAATGAGAAGTTACCTTAATAACCTCTAACAACATATCAATACCCAACGGCATCGCAAAATGAAAAGACTGCTGGCACTATTTCTGCTCACCCCATTTCTAATTTCCTGCTCTAGTAAACAAGATTTTGAATACAAAGAAGAATATATAAAAGACACGAATGGATTTGATATCTTAATGGGGCAATTCGCTCATGACATTGAAAATATCTGGGGATTACAAGAAGTTTTAATCGCGGGTCCTAAAGATTATGTAAAATATACAGATAAATATAAAACCCGCAGCCATATCAATTTTGATGCGGGGACGATCACCATTGAAACAATATCTCCTATTGATCCTACTGAACATTTACGCCAGGCGATTGTGACAACATTGTTGATGGGTGATGATCCGGGTTCTGTCGATCTTTATTCTGATTCTAATGATATCGAAATTAGCAAAGAACCGTTTTTGTATGGACAAGTTTTAGATAATACGGGTGAACCAATTCGCTGGGAATGGAGAGCAAACCATTTTGCCAATTACCTGCTCCAGAATAAATTACAGAAACGCCAATCAGGTCTACATGTCATTTGGTCTGTCACCATGCAGTTAGTTCCTAACCATCTGGACAAACGAGCTCATAAATATCTGCCAATGGTTCGCAAAGCGTCTATTAAATATGGTGTTGATGAATCACTAATCCTAGCCATTATGCAAACAGAATCCAGTTTTAACCCTTACGCTGTCAGCCACGCTGATGCTCTGGGATTAATGCAAGTCGTTCAACATACTGCCGGAAAGGATGTGTTCAAGCTACAGGGAAAATCTGGTCAACCAAGTCGCAATTATCTTTTTGATCCGGCAAATAATATTGATACGGGCACTGCCTATCTGGCGATATTGCAGAGTACCTATTTAGGTGAAATCCAAAATGCAACTTCTCGCCGCTATGCGGTTATTACAGCATACAACGGTGGTGCAGGCAGTGTGTTAAGGGTATTTTCCAATGATAAGAAGAAAGCTGCTCAGATAATTAACTCAATGGCCCCGGGCGATGTGTATGAAACACTGACAAATAAACACCCATCAGCTGAATCACGCCGTTATTTGATGAAAGTAAATAATGCACAAAAAAGCTATCGTCGATAATTAATCGCCACAAACAAAAGAGTGGAAAAGAGCTTATCTTTCCACTCTTTGTTTATATTTATAACTAATTGAGTAAATTGAAAGCACTTAAATAAATTTATGCAGAAAGTCGTTGACGGATTGGAACTAATACGGTTTAATGCGTCCCCGTTAGCCCGGATAGCTCAGTCGGTAGAGCAGGGGATTGAAAATCCCCGTGTCGGTGGTTCGATTCCGCCTCCGGGCACCAAGATTTTAAAGCTAATTTGTTGAATATTATCAGATAATTAACAAATAAGTTAAAATTTAGGGCTGTTAATTCAATGTTAAACAATTGATCGCCTAATTTGCACACTCAATGTTTAAGAAAGCCGTAAATAATGAATACAGGGTGCCTGCATTTGCAAGCACTCTTTTTTCATTTAAAATAATGATTTCAGTAATTGATTCTGATGTCAAGTAAGGGAAAAACTTTACGGGATGCCGGATCGGTATTAGCCATTTTTCATACCATCGATATTGATGCAGGGCCGTTCACTAAGACCTCCACCTCCTAATCCTGTCTGAGGCCTGCCCTGTCTTTTTTTCCCTGATATCCTTACACCGAAATATCCAGATATATCGCCAGTTCATTCTCCAGCGTTTTACCCGCGATTTCCATATCGATATCAATATATTCCAGGGTGGTTGCCAGACTACGATGACCCAGCAAACACCTGACCAGCTGCAAATTACGATCCGGTGCTTTCATCAGCTCTGTTGCCAGTGTATGACGAAAACGGTGAGGTGAGACCGCAAAACCACACTCTTTCGACAACCGATTGAAAAAAGAACGAATATGCTGCCTTTCTTTATCGTGATCATACTGGTAACTGGCCATCCGCCCGTGATGACGAAAACTCAGACGGCTTAAATCAAACAGCGGATCATCCTCTTTCGCTCCACAGGCTCTCGCCTGTTCAAGGAGTTGCGCCAGCCGGGGTTTAAGCTGCCGGATCATCGGTATCCGCCACTCACTGTGATTTTTACTGCCCTCGACGCACAATACAATATAATTGCCATCCAGGTTGATATCCCGTAATCGCAGGTGCAGTAACTGGTTCTGACGCATGCCTGTCAGCCGGAACGTATCCAGCACCGTCAGCCAATACCCGGTCGGGTATAAAGCACAACGCCCTCCCCGGGGAGCAACCTGTGTTCGCTCTTCTTCCCCATACTGCCCCATCAGCAGGTAGAGACGGGTTATCTGGACTTTACTCAGAATTTTCTTCTTTTTCTTCTCTTTTTTCACCGCCGCATTGCTAAACGGGTTCTCGGTAAATGGCAGCAGTTTCCTGTCCATTACGAAGTTAAAAATAGCCCGCAGGTGGGCCACCTTATTGTTCCAGGTATGGCTCGACTGTTTTTTCTCCATCAAAAGATGACGCCGCCACCGTAGCACATCCCGGTGAGTGACCTGTTCCGGCAACACCGTTTCTCCCATAAACTGGATAAAGACCCGGGTAACTTTGCGATAACTCCACTCGGTGGCCGGTCGCAACATATGTGAAAAAAAGTACTCTTCCAATAACTCATCCCAACTGATTTTTTCTGCGGCAGGCAACATGTTATTTTTTCCTTAATATATTAAATAAATCATGACACTCAATTGTTCATAAACGGTTTTATGGAAATACAAGATATAAATAATCAGTTAAACTATTTACATTACAATAATGTATTGTGGTTATCTTTTCTGGCAACATTTTCTTTATCCGATACAGACTGTTTGGCGAATTTCGAGCCGTGATGATGATTTTTTGCCTTCTCCTGATGAGAGGACCCATGACCGGATTGAAATAAAGACAATAACGTCTGGGTATCACTCTCGCCGGATGGCTCAGATGCCGGTGCCATTTCTAATGGGGAATCCGGAGAAGCCTGGCCAGGTTCAGGTGATACCCCAGCGACATCAGACAATTCTGCAGAATTCCCCGGTTTCAATAAAGGCGACTCCACCTGTCCGGCGGCTTCCTGAAGTAATTCATCAATCAACGGTACAGAGGATGAATGGCCACCAAGATGCAATGTCAGGCAAGTCCATGCGTCCGGTACCAGAAACAACCAGGTCACCGCATCTTCCGGCAGTAAACGGGCTGCCATCATGGCGTTCAGTGGCACAGACAAATCTGGCCGGGACGACCGGAACCGGAAACGAAAGCGACGGCCTGGCGTCCACAATCCCGGCTGCCAGTCATGCCCATCATCCAGCTCCCCTTCCAGGTGCTGCAACAGGGGCAGGTGGTAAAATAATGCCGTCCAGAACACAACCGCCTGCCATAGCAAGCTCTGGGCTGCCTGTGTTTCCGGTGCTGCCCCGGGGGGTAACAGATGTCCCTTCGCCAGCCGCACGGCACAGGTGGTAAACTTTAGCGTCAGGTCAGCAAAATCCCCGCTGCCCGACCAGTTACCTTCCGGTGTTGCCGGCACCTGTTGGACACGGCTCAGCAATTGCTTCACCGGTGCGAAATAAAAACGCTGATACAGCCCTTCGGGCAAGGCAGTGTTTTGCCATAATTGCGTCAGACACTGACGGCGCAGTGGGGTGGCCAGTAACTTATCCACCGATTGCGGCCGGAAATAGCCCCGGCTGTCACGAATGGCTTCCGGTTGTTGTTCGGATGATTTTTGCGGTGTGGCAGACTGGCGGGCAAAATGCGATTTAAAACGCTGAAACATGGCTTTTCCTCTTTCGGTTCAAATTGGGCTCAGTGTCGGTGAATCCCGGTCTGAAACAAGGAAAAACTCTTTTTACGGAAATGAAAATTAAACTGACTCGATTCACCCACCGACTCGCTTATCGGATCACCTTAATTTTCACTATAAATCAATATATTAAAACTACTCGAAAATAAGAAAGCGCCCCGAAAGGCGCATTAGAGTAACAGAACAGAGGCTGAAAAAATTCAGGCGGCCTGTGGCTGCTGATGCTCCCGTAAACGGTTCGACCAGTTACCCAGATAATGGGCCGGCGTGTAACGTGTCCGTTTGCTGCCGCCATCATCCAGCGCATTGCCGACAGTGACCGCTGCCGGAATGCCGGCCAGAGAAAGCTGGACGTAAGCCATCACCGCGGCCAGCGGATCAATATCAATCGCTGACACCCACAGGCTGCATAACGGATCATGCCCCTGCTCTCTCAAGACGTCGGCAGCGGCCAGTGTCATACAGCCCGCCCCACAAGCCGGCTCGTACAGGGTCACAAAGGGTTTCTGCTGAAGGTGTTTATTCCCCAGCTCCAGCCGCATAAACACCGTGCCGAGAAAATCGCCGGGCGCTTCTGCCAGTGCCAGCACGGCAGTGGAAAAGAGTTTTACAATCCGGTCAACATCTTCCCGCGCATATTTCCTGATGGTTTTCAGATAAAACTGCTCCAGCTCCTCACTGAAACAATATTTATTGTGAATGGCCGCCATTGCGCAGTGACAAAAATCCCGGAAGACCTGATAACGAGGCTGATAGCGGGCGGTTTGATTAAACAGCGAGATAAATTCCTGTTGGTAATCGGTACGAGACGCCATGGCGTGTTTTCCTTGTCGCATAAAAATAGGGAAAACACGCCCCGGAAGGGGAACGTGCTTCCCCCTTCGGTTGAAGTGAAAATAAAGAATAAGGTACTGAACAAATCGCTACTGTCCGACAGCAATCGCCGGCAGTGCCTGACTGATTTCGGGTTGTTCACCGTTAACCAGATAGAGTGCAGGCCGGTTTTCGCGTCCGGGTAAGCCGTTACCGCTGTAACAATCGTAGCCTTTGAGGCTTCCTGACGGTTCGCTGTACCAATGGCGGATCTCGCAATCAAACATCGCTGACAGTTCCCCCATCAGTTCCGCAGAGGGCGGTGCCCACGGTGAATCAAAACGCACGGTTAAGCTGCTGACATTACGCCGTTCCCAGCGGACATGGTGACCGAACGGCCATTCCAGCCCGTAGTGCTCGTCGTAGAACTGTACGGTGGAGGCAATGCCTTTCAG